>NZ_JAYGIN010000079.1:0-530 GCF_034931005.1 Arcicella sp. LKC2W | reverse complement strand
AAAATTCTATACGAACTTCATGTTTGGGTCGGTGATATTTCTTGTCTGAATTATGGCTCTCTCCACGTTTATATCGGTAAAATGCTGTTCTACTGACATCAAATAACGAACATAAAAATTCAACCGAATAGTCCTTTGAGAATGATATTATCAACTCGTAAATGTCTCTTAACTGGACGTGCTGAAGAGAACCAAGGCTTTTTTTAGTATATCCCTTTCAGACTGTAACCGAGTGTTCTCTTTTTTGAGTTGCTCGTTCTCTGAAATGAGCTTTAAACTGTATGTCGTTTGCTCCTCTGAGGTCTTAGTTTTTGTCTTCATCTGGGATTTGTTTTTCCAAGTATAAAGAACATTTCGACCAATCCCAAAAGTCTTTGATATTTCATCAACATTTTTACCCGAATTTAACATCCTGAGTATCTCTTCTTTGAAATCAGGCTCATAATGTGCGTGGGATTTCTTGGCTTTTTTTACGTCCATTTTCTGCATTTTTTATGCAAAAAAGTGTGCCGTTTTTTTGAACCACCTCA
>NZ_JAYGIN010000078.1:0-688 GCF_034931005.1 Arcicella sp. LKC2W | reverse complement strand
ACGGCTGATAGTTATGTATGGAGCGGAGATAACAACTTCTCAGCGACAACGCAAGAAGTATCAGTATCTAAAGCAGGAACATACACGGTAACCATTACAACAAATGGATGTAGTGCTTCGGCAACGACTTCGGTAGTTGAGAACACAAATCCAAATCCAGTAATTGACCAAGTACCAGCAGTATGTTTAGGCAATGGTTATAAGCTGAATGTAACAGGTGGAGCAGGAAATACTTACGCATGGACAGGAGCAGGCTTTAGTTCAACAGAACAAAGTCCATCAGTAACAGCACCAACAACGGCAGGAGTTTATACTTACTCAGTGTTGGTATCAGGCACAGGTGGATGTACAGGCACAGCAACGACAAGTGTAACGGTTAAAGCTGTACCAACAGTAACTGTACCATCAACGTCAATTTGTGCAGGAACAACTGGAGTACTGAAAGCAAGTACGGCAGATAGTTATGTATGGAGTGGTGATAACAACTTCTCAGCGACAACGCAAGAAGTATCAGTATCCAAAGCAGGAACGTACACAGTAACAATCACAACTAATGGTTGTACAGCAGTAGCCACGACAACGGTGGAAGTGAAACCAATACCAACGATTACAGTATCAAGTGCAACAATTTGTGCAGGAACAGTTGGAACATTGAAAGTAACCGAAACGGCTGATAGTTATGTATGGA
>NZ_JAYGIN010000077.1:0-694 GCF_034931005.1 Arcicella sp. LKC2W | reverse complement strand
TTTCACTTCCACCGTTGTCGTGGCTACTGCTGTACAACCATTAGTTGTGATTGTTACTGTGTACGTTCCTGCTTTAGATACTGATACTTCTTGCGTTGTCGCTGAGAAGTTGTTATCTCCACTCCATACATAGCTATCAGCCGTTTCGGTTACTTTCAATGTTCCAACTGTTCCTGCACAAATTGTTGCACTTGATACTGTTACCGTTGGTAAAGCTTTAACCGTTACGCTTGTCGTTGCAGTGCCTGTACATCCACCTGTTCCTGATACCAACACTGAGTAAGTATAAACTCCTTCCGTTATTGGTGCCGTTACTGATGGACTTTGTTCGGTTGAACTAAAGCCTGCTCCTGTCCATGCGTAAGTATTTCCAGAACCTCCCGTTACATTCAACTTATATCCATTGCCTAAACATACTGCTGGAACTTGGTCAATTACTGGATTTGGATTTGTGTTCTCAACTACCGAAGTCGTTGCCGATGCACTACATCCATTTGTTGTAATGGTTACCGTGTACGTTCCTGCTTTAGATACTGATACTTCTTGCGTTGTCGCTGAGAAGTTGTTATCACCACTCCATACATAACTATCAGCCGTTTCGGTTACTTTCAATGTTCCAACTGTTCCTGCACAAATTGTTGCACTTGATACTGTAATCGTTGGTATTGGTTTCACTTCCACCGTTGTCGTGGCT
>NZ_JAYGIN010000076.1:0-773 GCF_034931005.1 Arcicella sp. LKC2W | reverse complement strand
ACAACATTAACTTTTGCCCCAAGTCCAGTAGGAACATATAACTACTATGTAGGTTGTAAAGATGATGTAACAGGATGTGAAACCGCAGGAACAAATCGTGCAAAAGTAACGGTAGTTGTGAATCCAATTCCAACTGCACCAATAGATGCGAAATCTGATAAAACAGCGATTTGTGTTGGCGAAACAATTACTTTAAGTGCAAGTTGTGGAGCGAATAAAACGGCAAAATGGTACGATGCAAGCGGAGCAAGTCTAACAACTTTAACGTTCGCACCAAGTCCAGTAGGCACGTACAATTATTATGTAGGTTGTAAAGATGATGCAACAGGATGTGAAACAGCAGGAACAGACCGTGCTAAAGTAACGGTAATTGTAAATACGATTCCAACGGCACCAACAGATGCAAAATCTGATAAAGGAGCAATTTGTATTGGGGAAACAATCACATTGAGTGGAACTTGTGGCACTGGTCAAACAGCGAAATGGTACGACGAATCAGGAGTAGCATTAACTTCTTTAACATTCGCACCAAGTCCAGTAGGAACATACAATTATTACGTAGGTTGTAAATCAAACACCACTGATTGTGAGACGGCAGCAGGACAACGCAAGAAAGTAACGGTAGTTGTAAACTCAATTCCAACAGCCCCAACGGATGCGAAATCTGATAAATCAGCAATTTGTGTTGGCGAGACAATTACATTAAGTGCAAGTTGTGGAGCAAACAAAACTGCGAAATGGTATGATGCAGCAGGAGCAAGTTTAACAACTTT
>NZ_JAYGIN010000075.1:0-776 GCF_034931005.1 Arcicella sp. LKC2W | reverse complement strand
TATCTTGATAAAGTTTTTATTGATGAAGGTAAAAATGTCAAGCAAGGACAGGTTTTATTCAGCATTAATAATCCAGAATTGAAAGAGCAAGCTATCAAAGCAGGAGCCATATTGCGAAGTACCATTACTGAACAAAAAGCTGCTGAAATAGAATTGAACAATATCAAGAGGTTGGTAGAAAAAAATGTAGTTTCCAATACTGAATTGGAAGCAGCAAAAAATAAGGTTGACATGATGAAAGCGAAAGTAGAAGAGGCTCAATCGAATGAATCTTTTGCTAAAATTCAATTGACTTATACGCAAATCAAAGCTCCTTTTAATGGCATTGTGAATCGAATTCCCAACAAAATTGGGAGCTTAATTGAAGAAGGAACGCTGTTGACGAATATTTCAAACAACGGTGAAGTCTTCGCTTATTTTGACGTTTCAGAAAAAGAGTACCTAAATTATAGCTCGAATTTCAAGGATAAAAATCAGCAGTCCAATAATGTAACACTTATTTTGGCAAACGGAGAAGAACATCCGTTTAAAGGAAGAGTGGAAACCACCGAAGGTGAAATTGACCCAAATACGGGTAATATTGCTTTCAGAGCAAGATTTAATAATCCCGAAAAAATCCTAAAACATGGAGCGAGTGGAAAAGTGCGTTTACTCAAAAAATACAAGAATGCGTTGATTATTCCTCAAAAAGCTACTTTCGAGGTTCAAGACCGAATGTACGTTTATGTCATTGATAATAATAATCGGGTAAAGACCAAAGCGATTACTTCAAATCA
>NZ_JAYGIN010000074.1:0-778 GCF_034931005.1 Arcicella sp. LKC2W | reverse complement strand
TGGGGTGGTCTATTTTTGGTTTACACTTTTTGCGAGTTTTTATTGTTTAATATTTACATTTTTTTGCTATTTTTTTCAAACCATTGCATTTCAAAATCAAGTGGGAATTCGTATTTTAAACTTGAATGTAATCGCTGTCTATTATAATAACCCTCGATAAATTCAAACAAAATACTCCTCAAAATTTTCAGGTTTTCATAACCACCTTTGGGCATCTCTAACTCTGTTTTTAGCCTGCTCCATAGTGATTCTGCGAAGGCATTATCGTATGGATCATCGGCTCTACTCATGCTCTGTTTTAGTCCAAAAGTCTGTACTAATTCTTTCATTTTATCAGATAAATACTGCCCACCTCTATCAGAATGTACAATTAATCCAGGCTGTATTTTTCTTTTCAAAAGTGCCTTTTCTAAGGGTTCTCTAACCAATGACTCTTGCATATTATCGTCCACCGACCAGCTAACAATTACTCGTGTAAACAAGTCCATCCAAGTACATAGATACGCCCACTCGCTATCTTTCAAGGGCATATAGGTAATATCTGATACCCATACTTGATTGGGTTTTGTAGGTTTTGGTTGATTCAATAATAAGTTTGGACAAACTCGTTTCCCGTGTTTACTATCGGTCGTTCTGGGTACAAATTTTGGGGGTTGAATGGCTCGTAAGCCATCTTCTCGCATTAATTCAGCCACCTTTTGTCGAGATAACTTTATCCCTCTTTTAGTCAATGAAGCCTTTATTCTTCGACTGCCATACCGTTTCAAGTGTTTCAAAA
>NZ_JAYGIN010000073.1:0-1035 GCF_034931005.1 Arcicella sp. LKC2W | reverse complement strand
CTTCCTACAACCGATTTTTTAAGTGCCTGATTGTTAGTAATTTAAGATTGAGTTTTTTGTAGGCTCATTCCCATTTTTTTAGCCATTTTTTCTAAGTTTTTCAACTGTCTGTCCTTGTATTTTGTCTCATATTCCTCTTGTGTGCGAGTCTCAAATTCTGTTTTCTTGGTCATCATATTCCAAAAAATTACTGCTACTTTTCTTGCGGTGGCTTTAATCGCCACAAAACTTCCTTTTCGAGCGGATAATTTTCGATAAAATGAACCCAAATAACACTTGCTACTATTCAAAGCCCATGCTGCCATCCGAAAAGCCTGATTGGCTCTGTTAGCTACCGAAAGTTTAAAATGCCCCACTATCTTTTCTCCTGTAATCTTGGGTTTTGGAGATAAACCTAACCAGGAGGTAAAGTGTGATGCTGTTTTCCATTTGCTCAAATCCGTACCTGTTTCGGAGAGAATAGATAAGATGGTTTTTTCATCTAAACCTCTAATCTTGGTCAAATCAACCCCCGCTATTTCTTTGAGGTAACTTTTGGCATCAAAAGCATACTCATTTTGCTTTGGTTTGGTGGTTTTTGTTCTTGACTCATCGCCCAGCCCCCCATTAATTTCTCCCAAAGTTTTTTCAATTTCTTTCTCACATTCCAACATTTGAGTTTTGATAAAATCATACATCGTCAAGGCTTGTTTAAGACTGAAAAGGTGTTCTGCTCGCCAGTTGCCTTGTAATCCCTTTTCAAAATCTTCCTCGGATGCTTTCATTTGTGGGTGACGAAATTTGGTTAATTCTTTGGCATTTCGTTCCCCTGCCACAATGGCTCTGATGATATTCATACTGGTTTGAATTTCTGTGGCAGAGGCTATTTGATGTAATTTAATGTTCAACAATTGCAAGGCTTTGCCCATTAAAGCTACCTGAATACCTTTCTGTTTTTCCAGATTTTCTCGCTGACGAACGTATGCTCTGAGTTCTCTAATTTTACCTTCTGCAATGAAAGAACCACTCAAAAGTCCGTAGCTATGCAATTGCTGA
>NZ_JAYGIN010000072.1:0-1070 GCF_034931005.1 Arcicella sp. LKC2W | reverse complement strand
TAAGTAATCTGTCATAATAAAAGTATATTTTTCATATCTTCGTCTATGCGTTATATCAAGCTCAATGAAGAAGAAATACAGCAACTCGTATCCATGGAGTTAGCCACGATTAGTCAACCTTTGCGAAATAGGATAAAATGTCTTTTAATGTCGCACAAAGGAGCTAAGGTAAAAGAATTATGTCTCTATTTTGACGTTGTTCCTAAAACCATTTATGAGTGGTTTGATTTATGGGACAAAGGTGGTTGTATTGGTATTTTACATAAACCTGGCACTGGTCGTAAAGCAAAACTAAAAGATATTCCATTAGAAGTGATTGAAGACTTAGTCAAAAAACATCCTCGGAACTTGAATGGAGTAATCGCAGAACTCATTGAGAATTACTCTTTAACCATATCCATTAGAACTTTACATCGGTATATAAAAAAAGTTGAGTTTCACATGGCGTAGGGTTCGTAAATCGCTTAAAGCCAAACGAAATCCAATTGAGTTTGCTTGTAAAAAGGCTGAGGCGGTACGCCGCCCGATAGAACAATTGGAATCCCTTGCAAACCAAGATTATCTTGATGTATTCTATTACGATGAAAGCCATTTTTGTCTAACTCCTTGTGTTCCTTACGCTTGGCAAATTAAGGGTGAAACGATTGAAATACCCACTGCAAGAAGTAAAAAGATTAATGTAGCAGGCTTTTTCTCCAAAAAGAATCAACTCATCCATTACTATTCAGAAGCAAGTATTAATAGCGAAAAACTAACGGAAATATTCAATGATTTTGCCCTTAAAACCACCAAAAAGACAGTCGTTATCATGGATAATGCACCGATTCATAAAAGTAAAATATTTATGTCAAATATAGAAAAATGGCGTGTAGAGAATGATTTATTTCTGTTATTCTTGCCAACCTATTCCCCCGAACTTAATCTTATTGAGATTCTGTGGAGAAAGATTAAATACGAGTGGCTTGAATTTAATGCTTACTTGTCATTCGATAGACTCAAAAGGAATCTAAAAACAATACTTGATAACGTAGGTAAGAAATTTAACATTCAATTTGTCTAATTACTTATGT
>NZ_JAYGIN010000071.1:0-1177 GCF_034931005.1 Arcicella sp. LKC2W | reverse complement strand
GGAGCAGGGCTGTTAAGTTCTAATGATATTGAAAAGTTCTTTGACATTTGCACGAAATAAAATTTGGCTATTGGTAATCGAGCTACCGTTAATTTTTCTGTGAATATTGATGGCTATCGAGCTAAATACAGAAGCAGATACTGGACCAGTTCCAGTTCTTATTCTGTTTTTATCTTCTTTATGAATGACATCTTTTACCCAATGGAGTTTATTTTCGATTCTCCAATGTTGTCTAATGATTTGATGAAATGCTTGTGCATTCAATGATAAATCAGAGATAAAAAAAGCCTTTTCATAAGAGGTTTTGCCCTTCTCTAAACGGGTTCGATGAACAATGATGTATGTTTGAATGTTGCTCCAATTTTGTTTGATGGTCTCATTGGTGACGGTGAACGTTTGAGTGATTCGAGTAACACGACGACCATGCGTGGAGTCCTCTTCGAGAAAACTATCTAAGGGTTGAGTTTCTACATGAGCTTGTATATTTTGATGTAAAGTGGGTTGATTGGCTTTGACTTGTGCTACATAGTGCTGATTACACTCAATGATGGTTTGTATCGTTTTTTTGGGTATGTAAAGCATCCATCCGAATGATTAAACCATTCACTGCAAGCGTTTCAATTAACTCTTTTAACATCTGTATCTCACTGACCTTTTTGTGTCTATATGTAGCTATTTTGGCAATTAATCCAGTGGTTTGACAAAATAAACTCACCACACTTTGGAAATCTTGCTCAGAGGTAGGTTGCTGGCTAACAGTTGACTTCAAACTTTTACCATCACCACTTAGGGCATCCCCTGATTTGAGAGCTACATAAGAGTTTGTCCACATATTAAAAGCATCAATCAGCTCTTGCTCGTTAATACGCATCAGCACCTCTCGAAACGTAACATGGGAGGGGATGCCATGTTTTAGTCCTAACACTGAAATGAATAATTCCGAATGGGACTCGCAAAACTTATGAACAGGACGATAGCCTAAATAACCACATACGTAACTTAAAGTTACCATACAAAAAATTTGCTCAATACTCGTTCGACAACCCTGCTTGCGACGTGGGTCGTTTATCACACTTAAACAACTTAATAGACTCATTTGACAAATTTTATTTTGTGCAAAGTTAAAGTATTTTCAATATATCAAAGAACTTAACAGCCCTGCTCCATCGGAGAGGGG
>NZ_JAYGIN010000070.1:0-1395 GCF_034931005.1 Arcicella sp. LKC2W | reverse complement strand
TGTCCCGTCCTGAAATAAGTTGACCAAATTTTGAACTTAAAACGTATCAAAAGATGGACAAAACCAAGAACACTGGGCAAAAATTTATTCGCTATTTCAGCGAAGAATTCAAACGGCAGAAAGTAAAAGAACTTGATGCCAAAGTGCTGAGTATTTCCGATATTGTGAGATTATACGAGGTTTCAGCCGTGAGCGTATGTCGCTGGCGTAAGAAATACTCACCTCACTATCAACAAGCCACCCGAGTGGTTGTAGAAATGGAATCGGAAGCTCAAAAGACCAAAGAACTCTTAGCCCGTAATGCTGAATTAGAGCGTATCGTAGGGCAAAAACAGATGTCTATTGATTTTTTAGAAAAACTCCTTGAAATTGCCTCAAAGGAATTAAAGATGGATATAAAAAAAAGTTTTTCTACCCCACCTTAGACTATTTTAAGGTTAATCGAAAGGTATTAGCAATCCGACTGACGGACCTTTATAAGGTACTTGGTTTGAGTAAGCAAGCTCATCACCAGCATCAAATACAACATAATCAACAAGCCTGTGATAATGAAAAAATCTTACAGGAAGTAGTCATTTTGAGAATAAATCATCCAGTGATGGGGCTCAAAAAACTCTATCATAAGCTCAAATACAAACCCTTTGGTAGAGATAGATTTATTGACTTAGGAGTGGAAGCTGGATTGAGTGTTCCCAGACCTAAAAACTATCAAAGGACAACGTTTTCAACGAAAAGTAACCGTTATCAAAATCTTTTAGTAGGGATAGAATTAGATGATATTAACCAACTTTGGGTTAGTGATATTACCTACTTTTGGGTCAATAATCGTTTCTATTATATTACCTTGATTATGGATGTCTATTCCCGTAACATTGTAGGCTACTGTGCAGCTCCCACTTTGGAAGCAACTGCCAATATGGAAGCCCTTGCAATGGCATTAAAAATGCGTAAAAAGAAGACATTTGAAAGCCTAATTCATCATTCTGACAAAGGTACTCAATACGTTTACAAAGAGTATGTAGAGTTACTACAAAGTCGAAAAATAAGAATCAGTATGTGCAATGTAGTCTATGAAAATACGCATAGTGAACGTTTAAATGGCATTATCAAAAATGAGTATCTTAGACATCGTTCTATCAATAGTTTGCCAGATTTAAAAAGACACCTTGCCAAAGATGTTGAATTGTATAATCGAGATAGACCACATGATAATCTTAACAAAATGAGTCCGCATGAGTTTGAAAATCACTTACTAAATGTACCTAAAAAACAAAGAGTTAAAATGAATATTTACGTCGATGAAAGAACAATTAACAAACAAAAATTTGGACAACAACTTGGACTTTTCTAAGTTTACAAATAATCAAAAAAGTCAACCTATTTTAGGACGGGACA
>NZ_JAYGIN010000069.1:0-1444 GCF_034931005.1 Arcicella sp. LKC2W | reverse complement strand
ATGAGTATTGCGTTTAAAAAGGTTCTTCGTCAATTTTGGTGAAAACTATATTTTTAGCTTAGTTTTGGCGGATGAAACAATCACTATTTTTGCCATCTGAACTGGATTTTACTTTACTCAAATTTCATAATACTACCACAAATATTGATTTCGAGGTGTGCAGTTGTCAAATCTCAAGTTGTTGTCCTTTGTGTCAGACCATTAGCTTCAAAATTCATAGTAGATATGCACGAACGATTGGAGATTTGCCCGTTTCTGGTAAACTTGCCAAGTTAAAACTTCAAGTTCGCAAGTTCTTTTGTGACAATATAGACTGTTCCCGTAAGATTTTTACCGAACGATTTAAAGAGCAACTTAACGCTTATTCAAGACGATTTGAACGCCTCAACGAGTTAATAACCTCAATTGGGCTTGAATTGGGGGGTAATGTCGCTCAACGCATCGGTAAACTTTGTTACGTAAAAATTAGTGCTTCGACCATTCTTAGGTTAGTAATTAAATGCCCAACCCCAGCCATTCAATTGCCTAAAATCATCGGTGTGGATGACTGGGCATTTAAAAAGCGAATGAAGTATGGGACGATAATCGTTGATTTAGAAAAAAATGAAGTGATAGATATGTTACCTGATAGGGAGGGTAAAACCCTCACAGATTGGCTGAAACAGTATCCATCCATTGAAACGGTTAGCCGAGATCGCTCTTCAACCTATGCGAGTGCCACGACGGAAGCAGATGGTAACATCTTACAAATAGCTGGTCGTTGGCATATTTTGAAAAACCTTACCGAAGGTTTTGAAGGATTTTTGAATACTCAGCGTGAAAGTTTGAGAGATATTTCTACTGAATTGAGTGACCAACAACAATTAGTATTAGAAAGTATAGTGCCAGAAATAATAGAAATTGCTAAAAAAGATACTGTAATAACGGGTCGATACTACGATAACTTCCTAAAAATGAAGGAATTGCAGTGTGAGGGAATTAGTAAACGTAAAATGGCTAAAATACTCAAAATGTCTCGTAACACTATCGATAGATACTGGAATAGAACCGTATTTCTCCCAAAAGTTAATCGTCAAAAGAGTAATATTCTTGATTTTGAAGACTATCTCATCAAACGTTGGCAAGAAGGAGAGCAACAGGTAAAAGTTCTGTTTGAAGAAATTAAAGAACAAGGCTTCAAACACAATATTAAATTGGTGTATGACCTTGTAAAAAACTATCCTAAAACAATCATAGAGTATTTGCCAAATGCAGTGAAAGTAAAATACTACTCGTCGAAACAACTCAGTATCTGGTTAAGCACTTTCCGTAAAGATTGGTCAGAGGAGTTACCAAGGGCATATTTAGCAAAATTATTAGAAGACAATCCCATCATCAAGAAGGTACGAAATACTGTTTTAAATTTTAGAAGGCTGATGAAAGAGAAAGAAGGAGATAAATTGGC
>NZ_JAYGIN010000068.1:0-1446 GCF_034931005.1 Arcicella sp. LKC2W | reverse complement strand
CAATGTCGTTTAGTTAAGGGAAATTACAGCCTTTTATAGTTCATGAAATACTTTTTTTTTGGCTTGTGATTTCTGGGTAAACTTCGATTGGGTCTTATGATTTCTCGTGTTTTAGCTACAATTTCATCAAAGGCTTTAATAGCTTTTCGGAACTGCTTTTTTATGAATACTGCAATCAAAATGCTCTGAGTCATTCCGATTGCATTTGTCCTATTTATTTTCTGTGAGAATTTTCTTTCTTCATCGGCTTTGTATTCTTGAATGACTTTTTGGTCAATTGGGTGAGCGTAGGAAGCACACAAGGTCATTAGAAATACTTTGGCATGAAAATCTTGCTTGATTGCCAAGGCTGTTTTACCCGAGAAATTCTCTAATTCAATCCTACTCTTGAATAGCTTATAAGCCTCTTCTTCGTTCCATCTCAAACGATACAGTTCATTGAACACTTCAATTTTATAAACTTCTTTATCTTTTAGGGAGGTACATAGTATTTCTGTTTCGCCCGTAACCAAGACAACTTTTATGAGTCGACACGTGATTGTTTTGGTTTGACATTCAGGATATGCCACCAATTTATCAAAATCTCTAACTGGCAAGTTAAATGATACGATTTGTTCCTGCTTATCACTTTGGTTAAATTCTCTGACGACAAGCCAATTATCTTTGATTCTTACACAGAAGTCAATTTCTTTGGCTTGGAGTAAAAAGAATAGCCAAAAACAGCCATAACCTCTATCTAAAAGCAATAAATCGCCTTTTTTAATCTTGTCAATATGTTTAATTAGTAAGTCTCTTTCGCTCGAATCATAACGGTCTATTTGACCTTCTATGGTAATGCTATTGAGTACATCGTAAAGTAATGAACCCAAGGCTAAGGATTTGGTAACCGTCAAAGTTGGACCAATGACATGAGAGCCAAATGTTTCAGCTATGCTTTTGTGATTGGGTAAATTTAATCGTGTACCATCAACCGCTAAAACTCGAAAACCCTGCCAAGTACGATATGGAGCATCTTGGTAAAAAGATTCAACTGCTACTTGATTTAAGCGTTGAAATCCCCAAGGATTCAATTTTAACCGTGCCTGAGAAAATGCCCCTTTGGTAACTTCTCGAATATTGAAATCTTGATTGGAAACTGATTTGAAAAAGCTATCAAGTTCTCTTTGAATAGATGTTTTGAAGTTCATAATGATAAAAATTAAGTTTTTTAACGTTAATTTTCTATCTCTACTTACTACATCAATATCGTTCTTGCAACCAGTTTTAAAACTAATAGAATCAAGTTCAGCATTGAGCTTATCGGTTAATTTCTTTCGATATTTTGAGTTTGAAATGGATGCGGTAATCGAAGGAAAAGTCGTAAGGAGGTCAGACATTTTCCTACAAAATAAATACAATTAAACCACTTCATCAAACCAGTCATTTTTTCTTAACTAAACGACATTG
>NZ_JAYGIN010000067.1:0-1479 GCF_034931005.1 Arcicella sp. LKC2W | reverse complement strand
TTTTGTCATGGTACAATTATCGTTTAATATTGAATTGCTAAATGTAGGAAATATTTAGCACAAATGTTTGACCGCCAGAAGTTTGAATAACGAGAAGCTACCGCAGGTTTCGTTCAACACTATATTTATACAAGATAGGCGGATGTAAGTTATTCACCATCAGTTAATAATTAGAGATTAATAAGTAATTGAGCGGACGGAATTCTATTCCCTATCCTGCATAAACATTCAGCGTTAGCTGATATATTAAAACATCGAAATGACAACCCAAGAACTACTTAACTTTTTTGTAAAAACCATCAATGCGACAGATAAACTTTCTTCTTTTGACTTTAACATCAATGAAGATGTTAGAACTGCATTTCTGTTAATTTCTGATGAAACTTCCCTACAAAAAGCACTTGAAAGAGAACTACCGAATAACTATAATAAATTTTGCTTCCTTGAATCTATGTTGATGAGTTACATTGAAACAAAAGCAATTGACCTTGAACTTGCTAACAATCTCATTAATAAAATTGAGAATTACTATACCAAAAATTGGCGTAAAATTGAATTAGTAAAATATTCAATTGACCAAGACAATTTAAGTTTAGCAGAAAAAATTACAGCGGAAATACCAGACGAGGACAGCGGACCAGCCCGATATGTTGCTCACCGACACATTTTAGAATATTTTGCAAAAAAAGGCGACATTTTAAGATTTAAGGAACGGACGAAACCTTCAAAACTTGGTAAGTTTCCGAGATACGGGATTGAAGCATATAAATATAAACTTATTGAGGGATATGCAAATACAAATGGAGTAGCAAAAGCCTTTGGACTATTAGAAGATAAGTATTTTGAGAAAACGGCATCTATTTCTGTACTTCGTTGCACAGCCCATAAACTTTCCTTGGACGAAATTGACAGTTATTTACAAGTTTATCCAAGAGTTTTAGAAGAAACTGAATCAGCAAAAGCCGATTTATACGTTTTACATTATAGAGAACAAAGACCAATCAAAATTATGCAGTCCGACTTTGAACGAACATTAATCGAAGTTTTGAAAACAGACAAAGATATTAAATGTGGCGACATGAGGTGTAGAGACGGACTACTACTTGACCTTGGTTCTTCAACTTTGAATAGAAAACAAGCGTTAGAATGCAAAAAACATATTGTATCACCGAGTGTAAAAAGAGAATTGAATTTTGGGATAAAATACTATGACGACAACAAGAAATACATCAGCTAACATAGTATTGTGGCAAGCCCCTGATATAAAAGGGTTTATGCAACCGAAACGTTACTACTACGAAAACAAAGAGCAAAAGCCGCACCCACATTGATACCCACAGTTCGTTGGCAAGCCTGGCACGGAATAGTAGTCAAACAGTCATTGATAGCGTATGATTTGTTTTGCAAATCATCGACTTCGTTAGGAAGAGTACCCATTTATAGACTATTCTGCTTTGTTTTCTTTCACGTTAAACAAAG
>NZ_JAYGIN010000066.1:0-1540 GCF_034931005.1 Arcicella sp. LKC2W | reverse complement strand
ATGGCACATAAAGCGGGCGTTAAAGTAAGGGCATTGACCCCTGAGATAACGATTGAAATTGCCATTGTCACGGAGAATTGTCGGTAGAAAACCCCAACTGGACCTGATAGAAATGCCACAGGAATAAATACTGCTGACATTACGAGAGTAATAGCTACAATTGCCCCACTGATTTCTTGCATGGATTCAATCGTGGCTTCTCGGGCGTTGAGGTGCTTTTCTTCCATTTTGGCATGAACCGCCTCGACGACAACAATGGCGTTATCAACCACAATACCGATGGCTAAAACCAAGGCAAAAAGTGTCAATAAGTTGATAGAAAAACCGAATAATTGCATAAAAGCGAACGTTCCGACCAAAGCTACGGGAACTGCCAATACGGGAATCAGCGTTGAACGAAAATCTTGCAGGAATAAAAATACCACCAAAGCCACTAAAATAAAGGCTTCAATGAGCGTTTTGATTACTTCATGAATGGAGGCATCTAAAAATCTCGATACGTCATAACTCACCGTGTAGGTCATTCCTGGGGGGAATGTGGTCGATTTCAGAAAGTCTAAACGTGATTTTATGTTGGCAATTACTTCGCTGGCGTTTGAACCTGGTCGTTGTTTTAGTACGATGGCAGCCGATGGTTTTCCGTTTTCTTTGGAAAGTACATCATAATCTAAGGAACCAAATTCTAAATCAGCTACGTCCTTCAAACGTAACATTTCACCGCTTTCGGTCGTTTTGATGACCACATTTTCGTATTGGTCTTTGCGGGTCATTTTGCCTGTGTATCGCAAAACATATTGCAGAGATTGAGCCTGACGACCCGAACTTTCTCCTACTTTTCCAGGGGCAGCTTCTACGTTTTGTTCTTTCAATGCTTTGATAATATCTTCCGCTGAAATCTCGTAAGCATCCATTCGAGCGGGTTTCAACCATACACGCATGGCATATTCTCTTGAACCCATGATATCCACAAAACCAACGCCATCAATCCTTTTTAATTCCGCTAACACGTTAATATCAGCGAAGTTATAGATGAATTTTTCGTCAACGGTTGGGTCTTCGCTAATCAAGTTGATGTACATCAACATGGAGTTTACCTCCTTTTCCGTAGAAACCCCCGCTTTGATTACTTCTTCTGGTAATTCATCCAAAACCGTCGTCACACGGTTCTGCACATTTACCGCCGCTACGTCGGGGTCGGTTCCTACTTCAAAATATACTTGAATGATGGAAGTTCCGTCATTTCCAGAAACGGAAGTCATGTACGACATTCCAGGCACGCCATTAATGGCTCTTTCAAGCGGAGTCACTACGGCTTTAGCACAAACTTCGGCGTTTGCACCTGTATATTTTGTGGTAACCGAAACCGCTGGTGGAGCAATATCTGGATATTGGGTAATGGGTAGTCCAACCATCGCTAACATCCCCAAAAGCACAATAAAAATGGATATGACCAGTGATAAAACGGGTCGATTAATGAAATTTGTAAACATATTTTTTGAGGGTTATTCGGGTGTGTTTACGTAAGTTAAATCTTTTGAAA
>NZ_JAYGIN010000065.1:0-1665 GCF_034931005.1 Arcicella sp. LKC2W | reverse complement strand
AGCAGGAGCAAGTTTAACAACTTTAACCTTTGCACCAAATCCAGTAGGAACATACAAATATTACGTAGGTTGTAAAGATGACGTAACAGGTTGTGAAACAGGAGCGACAAGCCGTAAGAGTGTAACGGTAGTTGTGAATCCAATTCCAACTGCACCAATAGATGCGAAATCTGATAGATTAGCGATTTGTGTTGGTGAAACAATTACATTAAGTGCAAGTTGTGGCACAGGTAAAACAGCGAAATGGTACGATGCAAGTGGAGCAAGTTTAACAACTTTAACATTCGCACCAGATCCAGTAGGAACATACAATTATTATGTAGGTTGTAAAGATGATGCAACAGGATGTGAAACAGCAGGAACAGACCGTGCAAAAGTAACGGTAATTGTAAATACGATTCCAACTGCCCCAACAGATGCAAAATCTGACAAAGGAGCCATTTGTATTGGAGAAACAATCACATTGAGCGGAACTTGTGGCACTGGTCAAACAGCGAAATGGTACGACGAAGCAGGAGTAGCTCTAACAAGTTTAAGCTTCGCCCCAAGTCCAGTAGGCACATACAATTATTACGTAGGTTGTAAATCAAACACAACTGATTGTGAAACAGCAGCAGGACAACGCAAGAAAGTAACGGTAGTTGTGAATCCAATTCCAACTGCACCAATAGATGCAAAATCTGATAAGTCAGCGATTTGTGTTGGTGAGACAATTACATTAAGTGCAAGTTGTGGAGCAAACAAAACAGCGAAATGGTACGATGCAAGCGGAGCAAGTTTAACCACATTAACATTTGCACCAAGTCCAGTAGGCACATATAATTATTATGTAGGTTGTAAAGACGATGCAACAGGTTGTGAAACCGCAGGAACAAACCGTGCAAAAGTAACGGTAGTTGTGAATCCAATTCCAACTGCACCAATAGATGCGAAATCTGATAAATTAGCGATTTGTGTTGGTGAAACAATTACATTAAGTGCAAGTTGTGGCACAGGTAAAACTGCGAAATGGTACGATGCAAGTGGAGCAAGTTTAACAACATTGACATTTGCACCAAGTCCAGTAGGCACATACAATTATTATGTAGGTTGTAAAGATGATGCAACAGGATGTGAAACAGCAGGAACAGACCGTGCGAAAGTAACAGTGATTGTAAATACAATTCCAACGGCACCAACAGATGCAAAATCTGATAAAGGAGCCATTTGTATTGGAGAAACAATCACATTAAGCGGAACTTGTGGAACAGGTCAAACAGCGAAATGGTACGACGAAGCGGGAGTAGCATTAACAAGTTTAAGCTTTGCACCAAGTCCAGTAGGAACATACAATTATTACGTAGGTTGTAAATCAAACACAACTGATTGTGAGACGGCAGCAGGACAACGCAAGAAAGTAACGGTAGTTGTAAATCCAATTCCAACAGCCCCAACGGATGCAAAATCTGATAAATCAGCAATTTGTGTTGGTGAGACAATTACATTAAGTGCAAGTTGTGGAGCAAATAAAACTGCGAAATGGTACGATGCAAGCGGAGCAAGTTTAACAACATTAACTTTTGCCCCAAGTCCAGTAGGAACATATAACTACTATGTAGGTTGTAAAGATGATGTAACAGGATGTGAAACCGCAGGAACAAATCGTGCAAAAGTAACGGTAGTTGT
>NZ_JAYGIN010000064.1:0-2111 GCF_034931005.1 Arcicella sp. LKC2W | reverse complement strand
AATATAAAATCATGAAACACGATTTATGTGCGATTTTAAGTTTTAGATTTTGTTTGGCTTAGATTTTATAAAACCTCTCATTTTTGTGGAACGCAATGATATAATTTTGATGAACATCAGGGGGTTGTTTGATGGTTGATTCGTTAGCTCGATAACCTTGTACAGTGACATCATCCAAGAGTTTTGATTTGGTTGTGTCAGAAGTTGTTTTTTGGGAAAATGCTGAATAGCAAGAGATTAAACTTAGGAAAATGTATTTCATGTTGATAATTATTGTACAAATGTAATATTTAGTTTGTTGAAAGGGAATGATATTATTCACGAGAAGTCCTGAGCAATAGCTAAACAGTTGTTTTATCAATCAGTATTAAAGATTTATTTCTTCCAAGCCAAACGGTTGACAGCTTTTCCTGTTTGATAGCCCAGACGTAAGCCTTCCGAACAATCCATTCGATAATGTACTCCTAAAGGAATCCGAGAATAGGCATTTTCTGCTGCCATTTCATTAAAATTTTTGAAACTACGAGGCGTTCCAATAAATTCCGTTCTTCCTTCATGACATCTATCGGTCATGGCATAATTTTTACCATAAATATCGGTTAGGATTTCGGCAGCAACTGCCCCAAAAGTAGAATGTCCCGACGGATAGGCGGGAAAAGGCGGAGTCAAACCCTTTATTTGCACTAATGGATTATTCAAACTACTGATCCAAGAAGAATTTATTTCTCTACGAATGTAAGTCACTGGACGTTCAACATTGTAAATATATTTTGAATGCCAACAAGCCAAACCTGCATCGCTCAAACCTATCGAAACTTTAGTGTATGTATAAATTGCTTTTTCTAACGAAACCTTTTCTTTTCTGATAACTTGCTGGGCAATCGCAATCCAACGACCTGCGGGTTCAAAGGTTAATTTATAAATATCGTCACTCCAAAATTCTCCAATCCATTTTTGTTCGTAAGTTAGAGGAGTTGTAACTTGGTGAACTTCAAACCCTTGAAAGAAAAATGCAGAGGAAGTGCTACTACTATATGGAGCAGGTGGCAATGCCAATTTTTCTGACTCCGAAATTGCAAATCTGCGGGTTTTTCCCCAATAGGGCAATAAAGGTTTACTATAATCTGGAAAAGATGGTTGCCATTTCCCTGCACCAGTTGGGGCAACATAATCGTTTGGTTGATTATTCAAATATCCCTTACTTCCTACTTCATCAGTTAATGAAAAGTCAAAAACAGCCTTTGCAACAGCTTGAGCGAATAGCTTTGAGCGGTTCAATTCTTCTGTTGATATTTTACTTGAATCAAATTTTTTATACTGAGTTTCAATTTTAGCTTTATCCTCAATCGTCACGTGTGGAAAGAAATTTTTGTGCATTAAATAATAGACTTCATTCACAACCGCTTCATCATTATACGTCTTCCCAGATTCACGAACAGGAATATTCAGTCCCGAAAAATTGGTAGAAACAGATTTATAAACCGACGAACTTGGCACAATGGCTTCGTAAGCTGCCAAGTTGATATAAGCCAGCGAGCGAGCCGCAACTGGCGGACGAAATCCTGAGGCATATCGTTCAACTTCTAAAAAAGTGTCCATCCATTCCAAAGCAACAGTTGCCACAATTTTACTGTTAGAATCTGTTGGTTTAGTTTCTTGATTTGTTCCACAAGAAGCCATTATCCATACAACAAAAGCTATTCCCAAAGGAATAGAAAAAGACTTCATAATTGAGCGAAGATAAAAATACTTCATAAACGTATCATGTTTAAAATTAGACAAAATGGACTTTTTTTGATTTTTCCTATCACGAAATTAAAATGGAAATAAATTCCAATAAAATGGAAAAACAAAAACTGTACCAAATGCAAAATTACTCAAAAGTAGGAGTCAAGAGAAATGAAATGTAAATTGTTATAATATTTTTATCAAAAAAATGCTGATTTTTGTATATTTTCAATAAAAATTTATACGTTTTAGGAAATTTTTATTGATTTATCTAAAATTAATTTTCAAAATAATATTCCACTTATTTGGAAATTAATTTTAAATATCCGTAAATTTGGAAAATATAACGATAGAATGATTCAATTTTAATAAAACAAGTTGGT
>NZ_JAYGIN010000063.1:0-2174 GCF_034931005.1 Arcicella sp. LKC2W | reverse complement strand
AAATACAAGAATGCGTTGATTATTCCTCAAAAAGCTACTTTCGAGGTTCAAGACCGAATGTACGTTTATGTCATTGATAATAATAATCGGGTAAAGACCAAAGCGATTACTTCAAATCACCGTATGCAACATTTTTATATTGTTGATACAGGTTTGAATGAAGACGATAAAATTATTTACGAGGGTATTCAAAACGTGAAAGACGGCATGACTGTGAAGCCATTATTTATGGAAATGAATAGTATTTCAAAAGATTTAACTTACGTAAACACACCCGAATAACCCTCAAAAAATATGTTTACAAATTTCATTAATCGACCCGTTTTATCACTGGTCATATCCATTTTTATTGTGCTTTTGGGGGTGTTAGCGATGGTTGGACTACCCATTACCCAATATCCAGATATTGCTCCGCCAGCGGTTTCGGTTACCACCAAATATACAGGAGCAAACGCCGAAGTTTGTGCCAAAGCCGTAGTGACTCCGCTTGAAAGAGCCATTAATGGTGTGCCTGGAATGTCGTATATGACCTCTGTTTCTGGAAATGACGGAACCTCTATCATCCAAGTTTATTTTGAAGTAGGAACCGACCCCGACGTAGCAGCCGTAAACGTCCAAAACCGAGTAACTACGGTTTTAGATGAATTACCCGAAGAAGTAATCAAAGCGGGAGTTTCTACCGAAAAAGAAGTGAACTCCATGTTGATGTACATCAACTTGATTAGTGAAGACCCAAGCGTTGACGAAAAATTCATCTATAACTTCGCAGATATTAACGTATTAGCAGAACTCAAGCGGATTGATGGCGTTGGTTTTGTGGACATTATGGGTTCAAGAGAATATGCCATGCGTGTATGGTTGAAACCCGCTCGAATGGATGCTTACGAGATTTCAGCGGAAGATATTATCAAAGCTTTGAAGGAACAAAACGTAGAAGCAGCTCCCGGAAAAGTAGGAGAAAGTTCTGGTCGTCAGGCTCAATCTTTACAATATGTTTTGCGATATACAGGCAAAATGACCCGCAAAGACCAATACGAAAATGTAGTCATCAAAACGACTGAAAGCGGTGAAATGTTACGCTTGAAAGACGTAGCCGATTTAGAATTTGGTTCCTTAGATTATGATGTACTTTCCAAAGAAAACGGAAAACCATCGGCTGCCATCGTACTAAAACAACGCCCAGGCTCAAACGCCAGCGAAGTAATTGCCAACATAAAATCACGTTTGGGCTTTCTGAAATCGACCACTTTTCCCCCAGGAATGACCTATACCGTGAGTTATGACGTATCGAGATTCTTGGATGCCTCTATTCACGAAGTCATCAAAACCCTCATTGAAGCCTTTATTTTAGTGGCTTTGGTGGTATTCTTATTCCTACAAGATTTCCGTTCAACGCTCATTCCTGTATTAGCCGTTCCCGTAGCTTTGGTCGGTACGTTTGCTTTCATGCAATTATTTGGTTTCTCCATCAACTTATTGACACTTTTCGCCTTGGTTTTGGCCATCGGTATTGTGGTTGATAACGCCATTGTCGTCGTCGAGGCGGTTCATGCCAAAATGGAAGAAAAGCACCTTAACGCCCGAGAAGCCACGATTGAATCCATGGAAGAAATCAGTGGGGCAATCGTTGCCATTACCCTTGTGATGTCAGCAGTATTTATTCCCGTGGCATTTCTATCAGGTCCAGTTGGGGTTTTCTACCGACAATTCTCCGTGACAATGGCAATTTCAATCGTTATCTCAGGGGTCAATGCCCTTACTTTAACGCCCGCTTTATGTGCCATCATGCTCAAAAATCCACATTTAGAAGGGAAAAAAGAGAATTTCTTAACTCGTTTCTTCGATAAATTTAACCGTGCTTACGACCGACTTTCAGCACGTTATGGTAGTTTACTCAGAATTATTGCCAATCGTAGATTAATCACCTTCGGTATTTTAGTAGTGTTTTGTGTGGCAACTTGGGGCGTTGGAAGTGTTTTACCCACCAGTTTTATCCCAACGGAAGACCAAGGGACAGTTTATGCCAACGTGACTACGCCCGTAGGAGCAACGCTCGAACGTACCGAAGAAGTGATGAATGAGATTGATAAAATTGCTCAGAAAATCACGGAAGTAGAATCCATTTCAAGTTTATCAGGTTTTAGTATGATGACCGACGGTGTGGGTGCTTCCTT
>NZ_JAYGIN010000062.1:0-2331 GCF_034931005.1 Arcicella sp. LKC2W | reverse complement strand
CACGCTCGTGTCGAGAAACCCATAGACATCTTTTCATCAATCTAACTCCGCTACCGCAGGTTACGTTCAACATAGCGTTCATTGTTGGCACTGCGTACCCAACGAACGCTTAGTTGTTGGTGGCTGCCGCTTTTCTTCGCCAGTCAAGTGTCCATGAGCAAAAAGTCCATTAAGTGTCAATTTGCAGAAAGTTGTCGCTGAACTGATTTTACAAAGTCTAACGAAACTCCTGCAAGGTTTGCAATTTTGTTAGCTTCAAAATCCGTCTGCTGTAAAAGACTTTTTACAAATAATTCCTTTTCTTGCTTTTTTGCATCAGCTATTTTTCTGCTTTCTGCTTTAACTGATTCAGCATTACGAGCAATCAAAATTTCTAACGATGCCTTTTCATCAGGTGTCATTTTGCGACTGTCCAACTCATCAATAGCTACTTTGAGCCAATCCTCGTCCCAAAACTTAGGGAATTGTATAGGATTGGTAAATGTATGAGTATGTATCGTTTTCATCGTATATATCAATTTTTCTAAATCGGTTTGACAATCAACTTCTTGTAAAGTAAATTTATCTAATTCTACTGTAATAAACGTCATTTGCTCATCAAAAAGTTCTCCTTGTTCGTTTCTCAGATTCGCAACGGTATGAAATTGAGGATAGGGTAGAATGTCGTTTGCCAAAATAGCCACACAATAGATTTTTGTCAGCGTTCCATAGTCAAACTTTCCACGTTTTACCATTGCGTTAAACTTGTGCAAAGCGTAAAATTTCATGCGTTGTACAAAATACGGTGCGTCACCGTACTGCATTTCTACGATAAAATGATTGTCGTTTTCGTCTGTACAAGCTAAGTCAAAAATCCCACTTCTACCGTCTTGGGTGATACCCTCAAAGGTGTTTTTATCAAATTTGACCTCTTTTATAGGGATTTCAGACTTGATAAGTGCTTGCAATGCCTTACGCAAGAAAAGCGTATTTGCTTCATTGCCAAAAGTAGCTTTGAAACCGTAATCCGAAATTATCGGAATAAATATTTGGTTATCTGTGTAAAGTGCTTCCATGAAGCAAAGTTATATAATTTAACCTTACAAAGGTTTATTTTTAATAATGTATTGCTCTATATTATCTAAATTTGTCATCAATAAATTATATACTTTCTCCCTAACTTCATGGTAAAAATATAAATCAAAATCATGATAATCATAGGGTCTATTGAAGAAAGAACTCAATGGGAATGATAAGTTTCCATGTTTTACCACTTCTCCATAAGTAAATGCCATTTCTTTTTTCAATTCCTCTCTAAATATGAGAAGGTTTCCTTTACTACGGTCACTAAACTTGTCCTCAAAGAGTTTTTCTATTTCTCGTTTTACTTCGTTTTGATTGCGACTTTTTAGCTGATTAATAACTAAAAAATAAACATACTTGACTGCATTTTCTCTGTTAAGGTCACTAATGTTTTGTTTTATTTGGTCTATTTTAGAGTCCCGATTAGAATCTATAATAAGAATTATAACAAAAACTACGAACGCAAAACCCAAAAAATAAAAATATGGAATTAAGTATGGCTTTGTTAAGAGACTGAAATTTTTCAAAAACAATACTTTTTTATCAAAAAATGAAAAAATATCAAAAATAATACCTGGAAAAACCCAAATCGACATGGGGATTATTAGAAAAAGAGAAGCTATCTTATCTCCAATTGTTTCTAATACAGACTGTTCTAATACAAACAGTATTTTATTTTCTTCATATTTTTTAATTATTGGCTCAAATGAGCCAAATTTAATCCCTTGATAGTTAGATTCAATTTTTCTTAAATCATAATTATTTTTTATTGCATTTAGCAAATCGTTTAGTCTTTGTATAGTTTTTTCATAATTATTGAAACCCGAAAATTTATGTCCGATGAGCATAAAGAACTTATACAAAAAGAATATTCCACCTGTTATAAAAATAATTGTGAGTAAGATAATCATAAGTCTTGATTTTTTGTTTGCATTGCCCTGAAACTTGTGGTGTACTAAATTGTTGGCTTATTCCATCTGCGGTAGCCACCAACGTGCAGGGCTTGTGGCAGGTGGGGAATTTGAAAGTCGTCCGCCCGAAAGTCTGCCGATATAAATTACTAATATTCAATTACTTACAAATGTTTGGCAGTTTCCGTCCGACGGAACAAAAGTACAAAAGAATTACCAAAGTTCAATTACTTCCGTCAGCCCCCACTTCCTACAACCGATTTTTTAAGTGCCTGATTGTTAGTAATTTAAGATTGAGTTTTTTGTAGGCTCATTCCCATTTTTTTAGCCATTTTTTCTAAGTTTTTCAACTGTCTGT
>NZ_JAYGIN010000061.1:0-2391 GCF_034931005.1 Arcicella sp. LKC2W | reverse complement strand
CAACAACTAAGCGTTCGTTGGGTACGCAGTGCCAACAATGAACGCTATGTTGAACGTAACCTGCGGTAGCGGAGTTAGATTGATGAAAAGATGTCTATGGGTTTCTCGACACGAGCGTGTCTTCTTGGAAGAGACCAATTTTGTGTTTTTGGTCTGTAAGTGAATGGTAATCAGTAATTTGCCCTCAATATTTTCGGTTTAGCACACACCTTCCCCTACCCAAATGCTATGCCTTCGAGGATAGTACTAAATTCAATAATTGCACATATTCTTCGGGTGGTCCTCGGCTATCGAAGGTCACAATTGTTACCATTTTCCCCTTTTGGCAGCATGGACAAATATTTATTCTTAGCCCTTTTACCACTTTCGGAACAGGTGTAAGTCCCAATTTTATCTGTAATTCAAAGAGTTTAGATCGCTTCCACGTGCTACTCAAAATCCCGTAGTGTCTAATCCGCACAAACCGTTTCGGTAGAATATGTTGAGAAAATCTGCGGATAAATTCTGCATGGGTCAAAGTCATTAATTTTACTTTAGCCTCGTCCCGATAATCTTTGTAGGTAAACGTAACCGTCTCATTGTCAATGGCTTTGATGCGGTGATTTGAGATGGCGACTTTATGGGTGTAGCGCCCCAAGTACTCAATAACTGCCTTCGGATTTCCAAAGGGGCGTTTTGCATAGACGACCCAATCCTTTAAAAATAACCCGTTGTAAAGCTTTTGGTCAAGGTCTAATTGTTTCCTCAATTCTGCCACAAATTTTGCCCGAAACACCTTCGCCATTGCCTTGACGGGGTATAAGAATTTACCCTTGTTTTTGGCATATTTCCAGTTGCCATCTTGATCAATTCCACCGCCAGGAATAATGCAGTGCAGGTGTGGGTGCAAGCTCAAATTCTGTCCCCAAGTATGCAGAATCGCAATCATACCGCCCTTAGTACTGAGGCGTTTTGGGTTTTTAAAGAAGGTTTCTATCACTTCCCAACTAACCTTAAAAAGTATGTCGTATAACACTTTGGGTTCATACATCGCCACGGGATTTAACTCGCTGGGCAAGGTGAAGACCACGTGAAAATATGGTACTGGTAAGAGTTCGCTTTCTCGGGCGGTAATCCAATCTTCTCGTTTTTCGCCTTGACACTTATTGCAGTGTCTGTTTCGACAAGAATTGTAACTCAAACTCAGATGTCCACAATCATCGCAAGCATCAATATGCCTACCCAGACTGGCAGTTCGACATCTTTTCAGAGCATCCAAAGTCCGATATTGCCAAGCATTAAGTTTCAGATTTTGGACTTTTGTCCAGTGTTTTTCCAATATTTCCGCCACTTCAAAGGCGGGTTTCATATTGGATAAAGTGTATCCAGAGGACTAAATGCTTTGTTGTTCCCCGACTGTGCCACGTGCAGATAAATCATGGTTGTGTCGATGGAATGATGTCCCAATAAATCCTTGATGGTCAATATATCCAAGCCGTCTTCCAACAGATGCGTTGCGTAAGTATGTCTCAACGTATGCACGCTCACGTCCTTAGAAATTCCTGCCTTTTTGACTGCTTGTGTGATTGCCCATTGAACCCCTCGTTGACTGTATCGCCCATCGAAGTCACCGCCCGAACGGTCTGCCAGTGGTTGTCCGTTAAAGAGCCATTGCTTAGGCTTTTCGGTTTGAATATAATGCTTTAATCCACGAATAAGGTGCTGACTTAAAGGGACATACCTATCCTTCCCTCCTTTCCCTTGACGGACGTGAAGGGCGGCTCGTTCAAAGTCTAAATCGGATAATTGGACGTTTCTGGCTTCGAAACAGCGAAGTCCACAACCATACAAAAGACCAATCAAAATCCGATGTTTGAGTAAATCGGGAGCGAGTAAAAGCCGTTTCATTTCGGATTTACTCAGTACCACAGGCAATTTATTAGAGCGTTTGAGTTTGGGTAATTTGATGTGGTCTTCAGAGATATTTTCAACTTTGAACAGAGCACGAAGTCCATAAATGGTGTGCTTGAAATAGGTTTCGGAAGGGGTGTTGTGTTGCTGTTGGAGGGAATAAAGGTAGTCGTTTATTTGGGCTTCGGTTAAAGAAGTGGGAAGACATTTGAAATGCAATGCCATCACTGCCAAAAGCCGTGAATAATTCTGAAAGGTACTATGAGCTCTACCCGAAATAGAAAGATTTACCTTTAACTTTTGGATTTGTTCGGCGAATCCAATAACTTGTTTACTCGCTTGAACAAGAAGCGTATGCTGACCTATTTGGTCAGCTGGTTTTTTTTGTCATGGTACAATTATCGTTTAATATTGAATTGCTAAATGTAGGAAATATTTAGCACAAATGTTTGACCGCCAGAAGTTTGAATAACGAGAAGCTACCGCAGGTTTCGTTCAACA
>NZ_JAYGIN010000060.1:0-2516 GCF_034931005.1 Arcicella sp. LKC2W | reverse complement strand
GAGTTACCAAGGGCATATTTAGCAAAATTATTAGAAGACAATCCCATCATCAAGAAGGTACGAAATACTGTTTTAAATTTTAGAAGGCTGATGAAAGAGAAAGAAGGAGATAAATTGGCTGCCTGGTGCAATGAAGTCATTAATGATGAAAACGAAAATATTAAAGGGTTTGCCAGAGGTATTCTAAGAGATTTTCAAGCAGTTTACCAAGGTTTTGTCTCAAATTGGAGTAATGGACCAGTCGAAGGCCAAGTCAACAGGCTCAAAAATATCAAACGACAAATGTATGGTCGTGCAGGCTTTGAACTTCTCCGAAAGAGAGTGGTAATTACAAGTCAAAGATAGCTTTTCACCAAAATTGACGAAGAACCTTTTTAAACGCAATACTCATTGACTGCGGTAGTCCTTATAAGAAAAAGTAATTCGTTCTTCCTCAATGGATTTTAAGCGGTGATTGCTGATGGCAACCTTGTGCGTGTATCTACCTAAATATTCCACCACCGACTTGGGCGAGCCAAAAGGGCGTTTCGCATATACAATCCAATCCTTCTTGAATAGTGATTCTCGAAGTTCTTTATCCAGTTCTATTTTCTGCGATAAAATCCCCACATACTTCGACTATGCGTCCCAGCTTGAACACTTTACTGAGAGCTTTTACGGGAAACAAAAACTTACCATCACTACGAATAGACTGCCAATTACCTGTTCCATCTACTCCACCACCTGGCACAATACAGTGGATGTGAGGATGCAAACTCAAATTCTGTCCGAAACGTCGGACCGCCCACGTATGCAAAACCGAAATCATTCCCATTTGAACACCCTTATTTTTGCCAAAAGTCTCCATGGTTTGCCAAGAAGCCTGAAACAAACTATCATAAACCTCTTTGGTTTGGTAGAAGGCTAATTGGTTTAACTCTTGAGGTAAAGTGAACACAACGTGGAAATATGGAACAGGCAATAAGTCTGATTCCCTTGCCTGTATCCACTCTTCTTTTTTATGTCCTTGGCACTTATTACAGTGTCGGTTTCGACAAGAATTATAGCTAATACTAATATTTCCACAGCTATCACAAGCATCTATATGACCACCTAAAGCAGCAGTACGGCAACGTTCAATAGCCCAAAGTGTCCGTAATTGCCACGTATTTAAACCCAAATCAGAAATGCCTTTCCCTAAACGTTGAAGTACTTGGGCTACTTCGTAGTCGGGCTGCATTCCTTGAAGAGTGTATCTAAAGGACTGAATGGTTTTACTCGACCATTTTGAGCAATGTGCAAATACTCCATCGTTGTCTCAATATTCTCGTGACCCAATAAGTCCTTCAACGTAATAATATCAAGACCATCTTCTAACAGATGGGTTGCAAAACTATGACGAAGCGTATGCACATGAACGTCCTTCAAAACCCCAGCTCGCTTGGCAGCCTCTTTTACAGCCCGGGGACGCCCAGTCACTGGACACCTTTTTGACTGTAACGACTGTCGAAATCCCCGCCCCGAACGGATGTTCCTGCACGCCCATTAATTTGTCCTCCAAAAAGATATTCAGCAGGTTGTTCGGCTAAAATATACTTCTTTAAACCACGAATCAAGTGGTCTGAAAGTGGAACGTATCGGTCTTTCTTACCCTTACCTTGAACAACTTTTAAAGTCTTTCGGTCAAAGTCTAAATCAGCTAAACGAATACTTCGCACTTCAAGACAGCGAAGACCACAACCGTAAAGCAAGCCAATCAAAATGCGATGCTTGAGTAATGGACAATGCTTGAGCATAGACCAAACTTCTGCTTTACTCAGTACCACGGGCAGTTTCTTCTCCTTTTTAATCTCAGGAAGATGTAAGTAAGAATATGGCAAACCTTCCGTTTTCAGTAGAAAACGAAGTCCGTAAACCGTGTGTTTAAAATACGTTTGGGAAGGGGTTTTAGACCGCTTTTGAAGCATATACAGATATTCATGTATCTGTTCTTGTCGGAACGCCGAGCGGTCAACAAAGTGGGGATTTGACCATAGTGAAGGGCAATGGCGGCAACGTGGCGAGCGTAGTTCTCAAAGGTGCTTTTACTTCTACCTAAAATAGAAATATTACGCTCGAAACGATAAAGAAGAGCTTCAAAATCAGCCACTTCTACTTTTGCACGATGAATAAGCTTATCAACGTGTAATTCATCAACATTCTTTTTTTGTCATCTTAAAAATAGTTTGTAATTTATGCAAAGATAGAACTTGAGGGGCAAAAGCTACCAGAGGTTTAGTTCAACATGGGTTTGTGGCAAGCCCCTGATATAAAAGGGTTTATGAACAAAACCTAACAACCGAAACGTTACTACTACGAAAACAAAGAGCAAAAGCCGCACCCACATTGATACCCACAGTTCGTTGGCAAGCCTGGCATGGAATAGTAGTCAAACAGTCATTGATAGCGTATGATTTGTTTTGCAAATCATCGACTTCGTTAGGAAGAGTACCCATTTATAGACTATTCTGCTTTGTTTTCTTTCACGTTAAACAAAG
>NZ_JAYGIN010000059.1:0-3155 GCF_034931005.1 Arcicella sp. LKC2W | reverse complement strand
CCTGAGTATCTCTTCTTTGAAATCAGGCTCATAATGTGCGTGGGATTTCTTGGCTTTTTTTACGTCCATTTTCTGCATTTTTTATGCAAAAAAGTGTGCCGTTTTTTTGAACCACCTCAATCATGTGGCGTTGGAATGTAATAACCCCATTAACAATAGCACAAAATTTGTTTTGTTTCAATCCATTTATGCCATCATGTGGCGTTGGAATAGTCTATTTCAGACCCAACAACACCACTTTTTGTAGGTTTCAATCCATTTATGCCATCATGTGGCGTTGGAATATTTCAATGTACAACCAGTCAATTAATATTGTTACTCGTTTCAATCCATTTATGCCATCATGTGGCGTTGGAATAAAAATGAGGGTAGCGACGTTACCATATTCTCCTCAGTTTCAATCCATTTATGCCATCATGTGGCGTTGGAATTAGTAGATGTACTTTGTTATGTACGCAAGAATCACGAAACGTTTCAATCCATTTATGCCATCATGTGGCGTTGGAATTAAGGCACTGCAGGCGACTTTACAGAGATGATTACAATGTTTCAATCCATTTATGCCATCATGTGGCGTTGGAATAAAGAGCCGTGGTATTCCTCCCGAAACGATAGTGGCCGTTTCAATCCATTTATGCCATCATGTGGCGTTGGAATATTGTACGGTTTTAGGGCTGAAGTCAATCAGCCCTGTTCGTTTCAATCCATTTATGCCATCATGTGGCGTTGGAATTTATTCGGTTAGGGGTCTGGTGTGTTAATCCCTCTTGTTTCAATCCATTTATGCCATCATGTGGCGTTGGAATTTACTTACATAATCACCGTAATTTACTTACATATAAAGTTTCAATCCATTTATGCCATCATGTGGCGTTGGAATTATGACCGTGTTCGTGAGGTTAGAAGCGAGTTCGAGTTTCAATCCATTTATGCCATCATGTGGCGTTGGAATTTGATTTGAATTTATCACAGTTTCAAAAATTGCCTTGTTTCAATCCATTTATGCCATCATGTGGCGTTGGAATAAAAATTCATCAGCTAAATCCCCACGGTCTATTTCGTTTCAATCCATTTATGCCATCATGTGGCGTTGGAATATGGGTTGTACTGCATATCAGTTGAGCCGTGCCATTCTCGTTTCAATCCATTTATGCCATCATGTGGCGTTGGAATCTTTTTATCGTGCTTTGATGGATTTTAGTATAAATTTGTTTCAATCCATTTATGCCATCATGTGGCGTTGGAATTGGAAATTTACTACGTAAGCAAGCAAGACAACAAGGGTTTCAATCCATTTATGCCATCATGTGGCGTTGGAATTGATAATAGGCATTGAACGCCCTCACCAATCTGATGTTTCAATCCATTTATGCCATCATGTGGCGTTGGAATACGGAATTGACGACCACAAACACGACCTACACGTAGGTTTCAATCCATTTATGCCATCATGTGGCGTTGGAATATGAGTATAGCTATCTAAGGATAGAGAAAAGGATATTTTGTTTCAATCCATTTATGCCATCATGTGGCGTTGGAATTTTATGCTTTGCTATCTCATCAAATATTTTTGATACATCGTTTCAATCCATTTATGCCATCATGTGGCGTTGGAATTTTAGGCAAAAAATTGAAGCTCGTAAAGCCTTTATAAGTTTCAATCCATTTATGCCATCATGTGGCGTTGGAATTGTTGGCGGTTTGGCTCTGCTCGCTCTTCGCTTTGGGTTGGGTTTCAATCCATTTATGCCATCATGTGGCGTTGGAATCCGTCAGGAACATTAAGTCGCTGACTATTAATTGTTTGTACTGTTTTTTTGAGCCATCTTTTTTTATGTTTACAATATGCCAAAGAGCGTTTTTTCATAACTTTTACAAATTTTTCCGTAAGGTTAAGTGTTTGATTGTTAATGTTTTAGGCTTGTCTTTTAAGGGTGGTTAAATAAATTAGCCTTCGGAATGACCAAAACAAGACCTATTTAGTACAAATATTTCTATACGTGCAATTTACACATCTTGACTTATACTTAGTAGCTTTGGGATAGATATTTCCTTCAATAATTTTTTCAATCTCTCTGACAGCATATTTTACATTTTCTTTGTCAGAATCTTCTATCTTTACTTCAATCAATTTATGATGGCTACGAGTATAAACCAGAAATCCTTTCTCAACTTTCTTTCCAAAAGTATCTTCTATCAACCAGGCATAACAAAAGAGTTGAGTGCGGTAGGTTTCATAAATTTTATCTTCATATATCGCAAATTTATAGTCTAATGGAGCCATTGTTCCATCTTCCAAAACTAATACTTCATCTATCACTCCTCTAATCAAATCATTAGTCAAATATTGGTCTAAATGCTTGTCGGTTACTCCTATACGTCGGCGAAGATAATTTTTATTCTGTTCTAATTTCTGGTCATGAATCTCTCTGCCCTTAATTACCTTAAAATTCTTTTCTTCAAACTGCGGAATTCCCAAGACATACTCAAAAAAAGTAAATCTGGGACAGTATAAATATTGGATAATATGAGATGGCGTTAGTGTTATCATCATTAAAAGAATAAAGCTCTTATTTCGTCATTGACTAATTTTTTATCAAATGCTTGTCCAAGTAATACAGTTTGTTTTAATTCCGTCTGATTCATAGGAAAGATATAAATTTTGTCAACATCGACATTTATTAATTCTTCTAAACGAAGCGTCAACGTGTCCTTTTCGTTGTTGGTTAACGTTCCAACAAAACACGAAAATTGTACTCTATATAAACCTGCTTGCTTACATATTTTAGAGACTTTCGTTCTATTTTTATCGTTCTCAATGTCATATAATACCCAAATAACCATCGCATTTTAAATTTCTGTTTTGTCAATTGTTAATTTCTGAGGGTCACTATTATTACCCAAAATAGCATTCGCAAAAATATGGCTATCATACTGTATCGCATTTGAACGAGTATGATTTTTTCCTCTATGTCGAATGGTGTCTTCGTCCATAAATTTATTGAATGCTTCTATTAATAGTTTTTTGCCTTCTACATTAGACAACTTTCTTAATTGACATTTAGGTACTTTTGTTATAAACAACTGATTATGAACGATAAGTATAAATTATTGCAAGACAATCCAAAGATTTGTAAACGTCTTTTTGGGATTAA
>NZ_JAYGIN010000058.1:0-4949 GCF_034931005.1 Arcicella sp. LKC2W | reverse complement strand
TATGGGGTTGATAGGAGTAGTGTTCACCTCTTCCCATCTCGAACAGAGAAGTTAAGCCTACTGCCGTTGATGATACTGCAATCACATGCGGGAAAGTAAATAAACCCCAAATACTATTATAAATAAACCCTCACTAATTAATTTTAGAGAGGGTTTTTTGCGTTTTATAAAGTAGAGAAACAATTTGAAGTTATAAACTCTATTTATGTTTCGTATTACTAATGCCTCATCGACTATCAATGCTTCAAAATTTCTTTCACATTGTTACATTTTATTCTCTTTCATAAATATTCTATATTTTATAATACTCATGATGACATTATTAAAATAAAATTTGATTTTAATAATGTTAATATAAAATTCATCAACCTTATTTATAGCTTATTTTAGACTTTAGGTGTTGGTCAAATGAAATTTCATAGAAGTTCTCATTTTTATATAACAGTATCATTAAAATATCTAACGTATTTATCAAAATAAATTCAAAGTAGTAGTGTTTTTTGTTCGTATTATTATATTTTTATTAAAATAGTTCAATTTCTGTTATACCTAATTGCTTTGCTTCTGCTGAAAAATCATCCCGCAACGTTTGGAATTCGTTAAACATTGTGTTTAATTTACCAAGAATATAGCTCTGAAATGTTCCATCCATGTTGAAATTTACCCAAAAATCATCTAAATTATTATCGTTGATTCCTTGTGAAGATTTATAGTTTTCAAGGGCGAGTTCAGCTAAAAGATTGTTTTCTTCTGTTTTAGTTTCCTCTTTTAAAACCTCAATTAATTGCCCTAATAGGTTAGGATTTGCCTTTAGTATATCGTTTGCCAGACTCTTTTTACGAAGGAAGTAGTTGTTCTTTATAGAATCTCTATGTTGTTCTACTAATAATTTATCTTCTTTATCTTGCTGTATTCGTTCAAGTTTAACCCTCTTTTCTTTTTGAGACTTATCCTGAATATCTGTCATTTCAATGGTAGAAACCATCTTCTGAAGATAACTTGCTACATCCTTTATTTTACCTTTTTTATGTTGATGTAATGTATAGTCAATACCTTGTTTTATCTGTAAGTAAGGGAATTTATCAAACCAACTTTGTACTGTTACTAAACCAATGTTGAAATCTTGAACTGTTTTATAGACATCATTGATTAGTATATCGGTGTGATTTGGTGAGTCAATACTTGTAATTGATGAATCATTTTCATCTCTATTTAACTTTTTTGTATTCTTGATTACGGTAAATCGTAGTGCAATAACCTTTTTCCCTTGCTTAATTTCTTCAAAATCAAAGTATAATTCTGAATTCTCCTGGAGCTCATTTCTGGCTTGTACAATCACTTTAATTTTAAAGTCAAAATAGTTTTTATATTTGTTTTCGATTGAAAACATCTCTTTTATCTCGCTGATAGTATATTGAAATATTCTAAGTTTTTCCTTCTCTTTACAAATATCATAGAAACGCATTGCATAGGAACTATCAAGCCCCAAAATATTACGTATATCAATAACCGTAAAGTTTTCCTTCAGCTGTAAGAGAAATGGCTTTAAAAGGCTCGGAAACTCAACTAAGAAAGCTCCTTCTTTCTCCAGATACAAATACCCACTGATTAGACTGGAATTGAGTTCTACATTGTCATCTTTGTAATATACTCGTTTACCAATCATTTTCTCTACTTCTTTTTTTAAATGGTTATAAAGACTGTCTCCCTTTGTTCCAATAAATTTTTGGAAATCTTTAACAACCACAATCATTGGTTCAAAGCTATTTTTTGAAGTATCAAGTTTTGCCAACAAGAACAAAAATAGTTTAGTTTGAATTGGAGTTAATTCAAATTTTGCTTCGATAAGTGGATTTCCTTTTATTACTCTAAAGGGGTCTTTCGATATAGCAATAAGTGCTTGTTCTCTTTTTGATGCTTCTTGATTATCCATTTTTTGTGTAAAAATAAGGTGTCATTTATTACTTATTTTTACACAAAAATAAGTAATAAAAATATCTACTCAAACAAAAAACTACCTTTAAAAAATAGGGGTCGTTTTTGACACCATAAAAGTCGTTTTTTGACACCATAAAAGTCGTTTTTGACACCATAAAAGTCGTTTTTGACACCATAAAAGTCGTTTTTGACACCATAAAAGTCGTTTTTACCCTATTTAACTATCTGTAAATCAATTGGTTACGACCCCCGAAAAGCATTAAAAGCATTTAAAAGATTTAAAAGAAAAACAAAACAGGAAAAAATTACTAAAAATAATAGGTTTTACGTTTTTTCAGCTGATTTGCTTAGGGGAAACTCCATCTTTAGCAAAGATGAAATTTAAGTGATTTTAAAATTAAAAGTGTTATCAAAAATGGGGTGACACCATAAAAGTCGTTTTTGTAAAAACTTCTAAATGTTGAAGAAATTGGATAGAGTAGTTTTATAAAATTATGAGGATTAACAATATAATTTTATAAAATTTGTTTTGATGTGTTTTATTGAAGTAGGTCTAAAACTACTTTTATGGTGCTAAAGAAATTGCGGCTTTAGAAATTGCTTTTAAAGAGTTTCAATAAATTCTTTAAAAGCAATTTCTAAAGCCGCAATTTCTTTATTCGTGCGATTTGGGACACGATATACGTGTTTGAGTTGGATTGTTAGCTCATTATACTTTAACTCCATTAAATCGAAGGTATTGGGTGTTTTTATGGGTGATTCAATAGCCTTGATGTTGTTGAATACAGAATTTAACTCATCAATAGATTTTAATGGTTCAATAATGTCAGTGGCTTGGCTTATTTTTTGAATTTTTTGCTTTTCGACTTTTATGACCCCTTTTAAAATATCTTGGCGAAAAGTAGGGTCGAGTTTTTCTAAACCACGGGCAAACTCGGCATCTCTACGAATAGTTTTCTCTCCAACACTAAAATATTTACCAAGTTCTTGGGCTGTTGTTGCTTTGTTGTTTTCCAAATGGTCATTATGACCATTTGGAAAATCTGTATCTGAAATTGAATGATTGAAGTTGTCGGTAAATTCTCGTTTTTCAGCATTATACCTCAATCCACGTAAATAAGAAGCTTGTTGTGGGGTTATGTTTCGACGACTCAGTTGGAAGTCAATCATGAAATCTCTAACATCTTTTAAAGAATCAAAATTATCAATTTGAATATTAAAAGGAATTTGTAGCTCTGTGCATAATTGAAAACGGTTATGCCCATCAATCAGTACATAGACTGGAACATCTAATGCTCCTTCACGAGAAATGACTTGATTTGTTGTTTGCCAAACCTTTAGTGGGTCTTTACACCCATGTTTTTGAAGATTATCTTTCAGTGCTAAAAATTCAGACTGTAATAATGGAGAGATTAAGCTTTTCAGTTCATCCAGAATGACAAGATTCTGTTTAATATTTTCCATAGAACTGAAACTTCCAATAGTATTAGTTTTCATACCTTCATAGACGGCTTTACTATTTTCTGCCACTTTTTCGGCTAATGTTTTCTTGGCCATATTAGTTTCGATTATCTAAAGATTGTAAATATTCAGTACCTAAATTTTTATATGAACTTGCTGCTTCTGAATTTTTATTAAAAACATTAATAGTTTGTTGTTCCACCATTGCTTTTTGGAAATCAATCAAATGTTTGATTTCCGACTTAAAAACCGTCAAGTTTGAGAACTGTTGACGAATCAATTCCTTGTATTCTCGGTGAATGTTATTATTTTTAACCATTGTAAAGACAATTCCATCTAATTCTAATGCAGGGTTTAATAAAGCTCGTACTTCTGAAATTCTTTCCAATAGCACTACCAAACCTTTATAAGCAAGTTGTTCAGGCAGAGTTGTAATGAGACAACTATTTGAAGCTTGCATGGCTGTTATCGTCAAAATATTTAGCGAAGGAGGACAATCAATAAGAATGAAATCGTAATTTTTTGCTATCTTATTGATCGCAACTCTAAGTCGTAACTCTCCACCTATTTTATTACTAAGTTCTTTTTCGGCAGAACTTAGCTCAATATCGCTTGGAGCAATATCTAAGTTATTTTGAATATTTTGTATAGCTAACGGAACATCAAGGTTTAATAGTGAATGGAAAACCTGAGTTTCCCCTACCCTTATATTCAGCACTTCACTTAAACTCCCTTGAGGGTCAATATCAATCAACAATACTTTAAACCCATGGTTTGCTAATGCCTCCCCAAGATAAGCCGTTGTAGTTGTCTTACCGACCCCACCTTTATGATTGATAATAGAAATAACCCGAGCTTTCTCAAATGTCTCCTGATTAAACCCATATTTTGTAACAACAGGGTACAAATCAAGTAAATGTTTTTCATTTAAATTTCGAGAACCATTCAATACACCTGAAAGCGTATTTTTAGGTAATTGAGCTTCCCTTTCCAGCGTAGCAATTGAAATTGCAGAGCGACGCTTGAGAAATTTTAACAAAGTGTCTTGAGTGAGCATAAGCTTGTTTATAATTTTAAACAAAATTAGACTCACCGTTTGTGATATCAAACATAAAAACACAGGAAGCTATTATTATGAAGCCAAAACATTAAATACCTTTTCTAAAGAATATCCTTCCGAAGTTAATTTATTTGAATACCACTGTACAAACAAACAACCTCCCTTGATTTAACAGACATAGTCAATGAATGCCATTTTTATGTTCAAACACAATACATCAAGTAAATATTTAATAATAGACCCAATAAAATTTGCATATGTTTTAAGAGATAGATTACAATAGGCAAGAAAAAATCATTTTAAACACAATTTTGATAGAATGCAGAAATTTAAATTTTCTGTAAATATTTGTATATAAGTATTTTACGATTTTTCTTTTTATTTTTTTGTTATATAGTTTGGTAGTTTAAAATAAAAGGTAGAACTTTGCACTCCGAAACGACGGGATGTGATTAAAAGGGGGTTTATTTAGGGTTTATTTTAGACTGAA
>NZ_JAYGIN010000057.1:0-2500 GCF_034931005.1 Arcicella sp. LKC2W | reverse complement strand
TTGTTGTGACGGCGTGCCTTTTGCATAATGACCCTACGAGTTACTCTTCCTGGCAAGATTAAGGTTTATAGAACTGAAGTCGGAGCGAAAGCGAGTCTGAATAGGGCGCTTAGTCAGGGGGAGTAGACGCGAAACCTTGTGATCTACCCATGGCCAGGTTGAAGGTGTGGTAACACACACTGGAGGACCGAACGAGTTTACGTTGAAAAGTATTTCGATGAGCTGTGGGTAGGGGTGAAAGGCTAATCAAACTGGGAAATAGCTCGTACTCCCCGAAATGTTTTTAGGAACAGCGTCGTGGTTGAGTTTCATGCAGGTAAAGCTACCAATAGGACTAGGGGGAGTCAAATCCTACCAAATCCTGATGAACTCTGAATGGCATGAAATATACACGGCAGTGAGGGCAGGGGTGCTAAGGTCACTGTCCGAGAGGGAAAGAACCCAGACCAACAGCTAAGGTCCCAAAATCTATACTAAGTTGAACAAAGGAGGTCTGATTGCAGAGACAGCCAGGATGTTAGCTTGGAAGCAGCTATTCATTTAAAGAGTGCGTAACAGCTCACTGGTCGAGCGAGGCGGGCATCGATAATAAACGGGCATCAAGTATAGTACCGAAGCTTTGGATTATGTATTATGTACATACTGGTAGGGGAGCATTCTCATTGCAGTGAAGGATAGTCGATAAGGCTTACTGGAGCGGTGAGAAAAGCAAATGTAGGGATGAGTAACGATAATGGGGGCGAGAAACCCCCACGCCGAAAAGTCAAGGTTTCCTCAGCTATGCTAATCAACTGAGGGTTAGTCGGGGGCTAAGGGTTTAGCGAAAGCGAAAATTTAATGCACATCAGGTTAATATTCCTGAACTTACTATTAGGGAAACACAATGACGGAGATTCGTGGTTGGCAGGTACTGACGGAATAGTGCCTTTGAGAAGAAGCCGCAAGGCAGAAACGAGTTAGCGAAGAGACTTCCAAGAAAAGTTGTGAATCTATACTTAATAGTAACCCGTACCGTAAACCGACACAGGTGACTGGGAAGAATATTCTAAGGCGCTCGAGTGAATCACGGCTAAGGAACTCGGCAAATTAACCCTGTAACTTCGGGATAAAGGGAGCCTCCTCGCAAGAGAGGCCGCAGAGAATTGGTCCAGGCGACTGTTTAACAAAAACACATGGCTTTGCAAAAACGAAAGTTGACGTATAAGGCCTGACACCTGCCCGGTGCTGGAAGGTTAAGAGGGGATGTCATCGCAAGAGAAGCATTGAATCGAAGCCCCAGTAAACGGCGGCCGTAACTATAACGGTCCTAAGGTAGCGAAATTCCTTGTCGGGTAAGTTCCGACCTGCACGAATGGTGTAACGATCTGGACACTGTCTCAGCCGTGAGCTCGGTGAAATTGTAGTAACGGTGAAGATGCCGTTTACCCGCAACGGGACGGAAAGACCCCATGAACCTTTACTATAGCTTAGCATTGAGTTCTGGTACTGGATGTGTAGGATAGGTGGGAGACTTTGAAGTGGTGTCGCTAGGCATCGTGGAGTCAACGTTGAAATACCACCCTTCTTGTACTGGAATTCTAACCTAAATAGGGACATTGCTTGGTGGGTAGTTTGACTGGGGTGGTCGCCTCCAAAAGAGTAACGGAGGCTTTCAAAGGTACCCTCAGCACGCTTGGTAACCGTGCGTAGAGTGCAATAGCAAAAGGGTGCTTGACTGTGAGACAGACAAGTCGATCAGGTACGAAAGTAGGATATAGTGATCCGGTGGTTTAGTATGGAACAGCCATCGCTCAAAGGATAAAAGGTACTCTGGGGATAACAGGCTGATCTCCCCCAAGAGCTCACATCGACGGGGAGGTTTGGCACCTCGATGTCGGCTCGTCACATCCTGGGGCTGGAGAAGGTCCCAAGGGTTCGGCTGTTCGCCGATTAAAGTGGCACGCGAGCTGGGTTCAGAACGTCGTGAGACAGTTCGGTCCCTATCTGTTGTGGGCGTAGGATTATTGACAGGTTCTGACTTTAGTACGAGAGGACCGAGTTGGACTGACCGCTGGTGTATCAGTTGTTCTGCCAAGAGCATCGCTGAGTAGCTACGTCGGGATCAGATAAGCGCTGAAAGCATCTAAGTGCGAAACTGACCTGAAGATGAGTAATCCATATAAGGGCGGTCGTAGATGACGACCTTGATAGGTTGCAGATGTAAAGGTAGAGATACCAAAGTCGAGCAATACTAATTACCCAACAGCTTATTAAATTATACTGTCTGATAGTCAAGTATAGCTCTTACTCTTCAAAATCTTTCACAATATTACATGGACATTCCATAAGATATAGAGTGTTAATACAAGATAATTACATTGTATTAATAAACTCAAAAACCTTATGGGGTTGATAGGAGTAGTGTTCACCTCTTCCCATCTCGAACAGAGAAGTTAAGCCTACTGCCGTTGATGATACTGCAATCACATGCGGGAAAGTAAATAAACCCCAAATACTATTA
>NZ_JAYGIN010000056.1:0-5488 GCF_034931005.1 Arcicella sp. LKC2W | reverse complement strand
CACAGATTGTACTGATTCAACGGATTTACACGGATAAATTTAAAGAAAAATCAGTGTAAATCTGTTTTATCTGTTCTATCCGTGGTCTAATTTTGTCTTGCGACAAATAGTAGATAATTAAGATACTTGGGACTTAATACTTCCAATCTACGTCAAACGTTTGAGCATCATCATTTGTCCCGAATGGTAAATATCATGGTGAATGACACCGTGAAGAAGTGTATAAAACGAATACTTTCTCATTGGAACGATGTTATCCAATTTAGCTTTTGAATATGTTTCTAAAATATCCAAAAGTTCTTTTTGAGATTCCTCGTAATTCTCTTGAATTTCTGTCCATTTTTCTTCTGTCAATTCATTTACTGTACTCCAATCTGCTTCTGAATTTAGGATAATGTCAAATGAATCACCTCCTGTTAGTTTTTCAAGGGCAAAAATTCGCCAATTTGTTACGTGAATCAGGTATTCAGCGATATTTTTACTTTTAGGACTGATTCTCTTTAGGGCTTTTTCAGCATCTACATCCACTAAAATTTCTTTGATGCTTGGCCCGTGCCAAACTTCTCCTTCGTACAATTGACGAAGCGATTCCTTTATATGATTGATTTCTTGCATTATTCTTTTTTGATGCAATTTAAGCAAAACTTTTCAGCATTAGATTTTAGCTGGAATAAACCTAAACGCTAAACAAAATGTCGTACCAAGTATTTTCATACTTAATACGACATTCAACACCTTGATTTGGAAAAAACTCACAGACACTTGACAATTTTTGCCACTACATTTTTACTAATCGTATAGGTAGCAATCTGTGTCTTTCCATCATCAGACTTAATGGAAAGCGTTAACACGTCACTCGCTAAATTTCCTTGATATTGTACATTCTGAGGTTGAGGAGGTTCTATATTTATCGGATTATTACCCTTAAATACGGTATAAGTTCCTCTTTCTATAAATTGATTATTAACCAGCACAACGTTTTTCTCAATGACACCCGAAGCACAATCAAAGCTAAAATTAATTTGTGTATCCGTAGCAAGAATTTCAACACCTTGCCCTCCCCATTTTCCCATCAGTGGAATATTAGGATTTACGGCTTCATCTTTGGTACAAGCCACCAAAATCATCAAAATCGCAAAAAGAATAACATGGATATTTTTCATAATAATAACTGTTTATTTCAAAGACAATTTATAGTCTGTAATGGTTGTATTTTTAAGCACAAATGTATGATAATCAATGCTTTTGATACCTAAAAATAAACGCTTTAAATTTCATCATAGTTTTATACAAAAAAAATGTATTTTTACACCAATTCAAAATAACCTAATCATCTAATCCTTAGTATCAGTCAATTCGTAGGTTAGCAATTCATCCCGACCCATTAACGATATACCTTTTCTTCGAAAATTATACGCTACTCCTAACAGATTTCACCTAATAATTTATGTTCATAAATTGATACAGATTATTAAATAGTTTTCAAATTTATCGGGCAATTTCACAAAATGAAGCCGTTTAAACTAAAAATAAGTATTTCACCTGTGTTTCATCACTAATCAACATATTATTATCACATACTATATAAAACCAAACCTTTTATGAAAGATTTATTTACTACTCAAAAAATGGATTCAGCGAGGACTTTTATGAGTTTTTTACTCATAAGTTTTATTTCAATTGGGGTTACTTTAGGGCAAACCTCCGCAACAAATTTTGAAAACTTTCTCAATAATCATCCATTCAACAACCGTCCTATTTTACCAAAAGCAGAATTACGAAAACTTCCAGTTTATGAAAGACCAGACTACCATGCAGAATTTGAGTATTTAAGAACAGTTGACCCCACTTTACTAAGAGTTCCCATCGAACGAATTGATGCGGCGTATGGAGTTGTGACAAAGTCTATCGCAGACCAAAAAACAGGTATTAAAACAGGAGGAATACCTGGTATATCGGGTGTAAATTGGGTTGAACGTGGGCCTAATAATATTGGAGGACGTACTCGTTCTATCATGTTTGACCCCAAAGATACAACGGATGCGACCCCAAGTATGCGTTATAAAAAAGTATGGGCAGGAAGTGCTGCTGGTGGACTTTGGTTCAATAATGATATTACAGATGCCAGTGGTAGTTGGATGAAAGTTGATGACTTTTGGGATAATCTTGCTATCATGACTATGGCTTATGACCCTACTAACAAAAATATTATGTATGTGGGAACAGGAGAATTTACCATTAATTCGGATGCTGTTAGTGGTGGCGGAATCTGGAAAACGGCTGATGGTGGAGCAACATGGGTTCGTTTGGCAAGTACAATTCCATTTGGGGGAGTGGGTTCAGCACGAGAATTCAACTGGGTCAGTAAAATTGTGGTAAATGCCAAAGGAAGTATATTTGCTGGTACCAATAATGGCGTATATAAATCTATTGATAAAGGAGCTACTTGGACGAAAATCCTTGCTCCCAAAAATAACATTGGAGGGGTTGATTTGACGGCAGTTACCGCTTTTACCAATACCGTAGCCGATATAGAAATTGGCTCTGACAATATTTTGTATGTTTCGATGGGGTATTTTAATCTCAACACAGGTACAGAACAAGGACGTGTATTTAAGTCTTCTGATAGCACTGGAATAGTTTATAGTGATATTACGCCCAATTTGGCAACCATTTCAACCGCTCCCGCTGGAAGAATTGAAATAGCTTTAGCACCAAGTACCAGTGGCAGTGCTCAGGTAATTTATGCGGTTGGAGCAAATGGTACTTCTGGAAATATAAAATGGTTTAAAAAATCAGTAGATGCAGGAATAACTTGGACAAATGTAGTTGTTCCAACTTATCCAGATGGGACGGTTTTTACTTCTGCTCAAAGTTGGTATGACTTAATTTTACAAGTAAAACCTGATGACCCTAATACATTATTTGCAGGGGGAACCACCTATTTTAGAACAACTAACGGCGGAACTTCATGGACAATGCTTTCGGGTTATAATGAGTATGTTCACCCTGATATGCACTGTATTGAGTTTCGTCCTACTATGCCTTCTCAAATTGTTTGGGGTAATGATGGCGGTGTTTATTATTCGCCTGATGCTATGGCTCCGCCTTCAAATACTTTCTTCAAAATTCGAAATAATAATTATAATGTAACCCAGTTTTTTGGCGTTGCGATGAAGAACTTAGCTGACAGGACGTACTTATTATGTGGAGCTCAAGATAATGGAACAATGAATATGAAAGCTGAAGGTGCAGGCCCAGCCTTCTACACTGCTGGTGGCGATGGTATGATTGGTGCCATTGACCAAAACGACGCAAACGTCCAAATTGGCTCATATTATAGTGGAAACTTCTATCTGATTGACCGTTATGGAAATCAAGGCGGAAATTTACCGCTATCAGGTGGTTTATTCGTTGACCCTTTGGCTTATGATAGCAAAAACAATATTTTATTCTCGTGTTCAGGCTCAACAAGTTATAATACTTTAGACCGTGTTCTGGGTGTGGGTATTACTAATACGGGTTCTACCATGAATATGGGGGCATCAATCGGTCAATTCGCAAGTGCTTTAGCAATTGGAAAAGCTGCTAATACGCTTTTTGTAGCTTCAAGAGTAGGACGTATTTATAAATTGACAAATACACACTTAACAACTGCTACGGCTACCAGAATTGACAAACGAGATGCAGGTATTGGACAACCTACTGCTAATGTGACCTGTATTGAAATTGGAGAAACCGATAATGAACTCTTGGTTACTTATTCAAATTATGGGGTAAAATCTATCTGGTACACTACTGACGGTGGTACAACTTGGACGAGTAAAGATGAGTCAACTCATGGGCTACCTGATATGCCTATTCGTTGGTCTTTGATGAATCCTAATAATAGAAAACAAGTGTTGATTGCGACCGAAGTAGGCGTTTGGTCAACGGATGATATTACAGCCGCTAACCCAAACTGGACAGTAACAAACAATGGCTTAGCCAATGTGCGTTCTGATATGATAACATACCGTGAAGCTGACGGCATGATTGCCGTAACAACACACGGCAGAGGCGTTTATACTTCCGATGTTTTCAAAACGAGTAACGCTATTGTGGTTAATAATCCAATCGGACAAATAGTAATGGCTTGTAATGGCAACCCAATTAATATTCCTCTTCCGTTTATACCGAAAGGAACGTTTGATGCAGGAAATACCTTTACGGCAGAATTATCAGATGCCAATGGTCAATTTAATACTCCTACATCATTGGGCATCATTACACCATCCAATAATACCATTACTCTTCCTGGTACTTTAGCACAAGGGAATTATCAATTAAGAGTTGTATCAAGTTCTCCAGTATTATACGGATATACTGATTTTAACATTAATAAAATCTGTGATTATTGTAATGATTTAGCGTCAAACTGTACTTTCGCTGACTATGTGTCTAATGTTACCTTGAAAAGTGGCACAACTGAATTAATCAATAATAGTTCAACTTGTGGGAATGGATACTCAAACTACACTTCAAGTGTTGTTTCAGCCAATATTACCGCAGGTTCAAGCTATGATTTATCCTTTAGAACTGCTGATACAGAGTTGGATGCAATAACCGTTTGGATAGATTTCAACCGTGATAGCACTTTTAGTTCTACTGAAATTGTATATATAGAAACAGCTCCTTATGTTGATGGAGGCGTGGCAAGAACTGGAACATTTACCGTTCCTACCAATACCGCAAATGGTAATACACGCATGAGAGTAAGGCTCAACTATGGAGACTCAATTACCAATTCATGTGGAGGTTTAGCGTATGGAGAAACAGAGGATTATAGAGTGACTATTTCTGGAGGAGTTATCAACCCTGGTATTCTCAGTGTTGCATCGGGTGATTGGGATAATGTAAAAACGTGGAGTTGTAGTTGTGTTCCAACTTCAACCGATGATGTAACTGTCAATGCAGGGCATACCGTTTTTGTGAATGCTATTTATGGACAAGCGAAGAAGTTAATTTTTGCAGGCGGAGATATATTCTTTGTAAATAATGGATTTTTGCAGTATTGATTAGAGTTATGGAGTTGGAAATTTATGAGTTAAGAGTTCGCAGTTTATAAATTAGAGGTTTTCGTTTGGATACCCAAAACATTTATAGACTGCGACTTAATACACTGTTTAATAAGTTATTTCAACTTCCCGAAAGTTCTAAAACTTTCGGGAAGTTCTCCAATCAAACATTTTAGGATGAAAATTATTCAGAAAACTTATTAAACAGTGTACTTAATTCTACTTTGGGAATTTAAAATAAAGATGGGAATTTAGGTATTTATAGTCCAACTTCCCGAAAGCTCCAGTTTCAATAAGTTATGTCACTCTACATTGTCCCGTCCTGAAATAAGTTGACCAAATTTTGAACTTAAAACGTATCAAAAGATGGACAAAACCAAGAACACTGGGCAAAAATTTATTCGCTATTTCAGCGAAGAATTCAAACGGCA
>NZ_JAYGIN010000055.1:0-5929 GCF_034931005.1 Arcicella sp. LKC2W | reverse complement strand
TTAAAATACGAATTCCCACTTGATTTTGAAATGCAATGGTTTGAAAAAAATAGCAAAAAAATGTAAATATTAAACAATAAAAACTCGCAAAAAGTGTAAACCAAAAATAGACCACCCCAAAGAGCTTGGAAAACAAATAAAAGCAAGTATTCCAGCTACTGAACTTTCTAAATATGGTTCAGATTTAACAGAAGGGTTTAATAATCTAAATGTCAAAGAAGATAAAATCTTTGAATCACTTAAAAAAGATTGCTTTCATGGTAAATATCTTATCGCAATTGGAAAAACAGAGTGGGGTGATTTAAAATGGACAGACGCTTCAATAGCGACAAAGAAATCAATAATTAACCAAGCAAATATAGTATTTACGGCATCCGAGGCAATTATAGATTTTGAAAAAGCCAAAGCTCAATTAAAAACACAAGGAGTAAATGATAATTTATTAGATTGTAGCGATGCTCACTATTTTTCTAACTCAGTAGATAAAGATAGAATTGGAAACTGTTTGACATGGATAAAATCAGAACCTACTTTTGAAGGACTTAAACAAATTTTATACGAACAAGCCCACAGAGTAAAAATTGCAAATAGCAAACCACGAGAACCTCTCAGGAAAATTGATAGTATTAAATTTGACTTCCCGCAAAACACTTTTATAAAACGAATCAATTCTAACGAGAAACAACTCTTATGCTTAAATAACTTAAAGCAAGAAATATTTTTTAGTAGCTATTTTACTTGTTTGGTTGGTGGAAGAGGGACTGGAAAAAGTACAATAATTAACTTGTTAGGAGAGAGACTTAATGAAAAAACTGATTTTTTTAGAGAAAATAATTTAATAATTGATGACAAAAAATATGACATTGAAAATGACTCAAAGAATCTAATTCAAATTAAAGGAACTAATGAAATTGAATTCGTTAGCCAAGGCAAAATTGAAAAATTGGCAGAAGGAAATGAACTTACAAACCTAATTTTTAATGAACGAATTAAAGAAACTGAATCTGGATTTTATCCATTAGACAATGAATTTGAAGCAATTATTACATTGATTGACGAAAGTATAAAACTATTATTTAGTTTAGAAAACAATCGAAGTATTTTGAAGGAGAAGCAAAAGGAAAGTGCTACAACTAAAAACGTAATTGATTCAGTAAATGATGAACGTTACAAAATAATAACAGCGAGAATAAGTGAAATTAGAAAAGAAATAAATGCGATTGAAAGTAGTAGTACAAGATACGAAAAGTTAATTAACTCTTTGAAAAATATTCTACTCGAAACTTCAATTAAAAAAACTGAGAATGAATTTGAAAGTCGAATTGAATCTATAATTGATTTAATTCAAGGGTTAGAAGAATTCAAATTGATTGATACAGAATTAACTGTTAAAATTAAAGAATTTGATTCTATCAAATTAAAAATTGATGAGCTTACAAAAGAATTTATAATTGAAAATGATAAATTAAGAGGCTTTTTTCAAGAGAAAGGTACAAGCGAAGAAATTATAAAAGACTCTCAAAAAGCGAATGAAAATCTTTCAAGAATTAATGTTGAAATTGAAGCAACAACTCTAAAAATTGATAGAATTACAGAGAATTTCAAAGAGAATAATACTCGAATCACAAAAATATCTGAATTAAAAACGAATTATCTCGACTTAATAAATAGCAATCTTTTGTTGGTAAACAACAAACTTCAAATTGATAATGAAAATGTATTAAATATAAACTTTTCATATGAATTTAATAAAGAAGAATACCAAAATAGCTTATTTTCGGAATTTTATGACACATTTTCTAAATTCCATATTTCAGGTACTTCATCACAAAATGTTAAAGACGTTTTATTTCTCATTGACCCAAATGATGAATTATTAAAATTAGACTATAAAACTTTTGTCGGAAAATTAGATACAGAAATAGAATTACATCAAATTAGAAGAGCAAACAACTATGTAAAAATTGTTTTAGATATTTTTGCTTCTCAAATTAATTTCGTCATTTATAAACTACTGATTAATAAGCATTTTAATAATGTATCAAAATATGCTCTAATAAAAGGCTTTTATGGGAATAAAGAACTACAAAATTGTTCGTTTGGTCAAAGATGTACAGCCGTTATTGTAACGCTTTTAATGACTGGGGTAAAGCCATTAGTAATTGACGAACCAGAAGCACATTTGGACAATAGACTTATTGCGGATTATTTAGTACATTTAATTAAAACTAAAAAAATTGATAGACAAATAATTTTTGCAACTCATAATTCAAATTTCGTTATAAATGGAGATTCTGAATTGATTCATATTCTGGAAATACCCAATGCAAGTATTTACACTAACTTAACTTCAACAACCATAGAAAATACTGCAAATCGTGACAAATTATTAAAACTTGAAGGTGGTAGAGAAGCTTTTAAAGCACGAGAAAAAAAGTATGGTATTCATCGTTAGACAAAAAGCACAGCACCCAATAACTAAGCATTCGTCGTGGCTGAAAGCCATGCGATGAAGGCGATGTTGAACTTAACCTTTGGTAGCGGTCGGCTTCGGTGGTTTCTTTTATGGAGTTGTCGTTCGACTTGAAGATATTTGGAAGAGCAGGTTTTGCCTGCTTTTTTGCTTTTTAAGGCTTTAGAAGATTGAGAGAGCCATTTTCAATTTTATAGGCATACAAATTCCCTTACCCATAAATTAACCCTTATGGTTGCTTTCATTTTGGCAATCGCCCAAATAAAATGTTGGTGGACCTCGTTGGTCAAAAACCGCTATCGTTACTAAATTTCCTGTTTTACAACATCTACATTTTCTGTTGAGGGTTTGATAAACCTGTTTCTCCGCAGGCTTTATGTTAAAATTCGCCTGTATCTGCTTAAACTTTTCTCGCTTCCATGTACTGCTAAGTATCCCATAGTGGCGGATTCTCACGAAACGTTTGGGCAAAATATGTTGAGCAAAACGACGAATAAATTCCTGATGAGTCAAACTCATTACTTTCTTTTCGCCTTGACTGCGGTAATCCTTATAAGAAAAAGTAACTCGTTCTTCATCAATAGATTTTAAGCGGTGATTGCTGATGGCAACCTTGTGCGTATAACGTCCCAAATATTCCACCACCGACTTTGGCGAGCCAAAAGGGCGTTTCGCATATACCACCCAATCCTTCTTGAATAGTGATTCACGAAGCTCTTTATCCAGTTTTATCTTTTGCGATAAAATCCCCACATATTTAGCGCTGAACATCTTACTCAAAGCTTTTACTGGAAACAAAAACTTACCGTCACTACGAATAGATTGCCAATTACCCGTTCCATCCACTCCACCACCTGGCACGATGCAGTGGACGTGAGGGTGCAAACTCAAATTCTGCCCGAAACGTCGGACCGCCCACGTATGCAAAACCGAAATCATCCCCATTTGAACGCCCTTCTTTTTGCCAAAAGTCTCTATGGTTTGCCAAGAAGCCTGAAATAAACTATCATAAACCTCTTTCGTTTGGTATAAGGCTAATGGGTTTAACTCTTGAGGTAAAGTAAAGACCACATGGAAATATGGAACAGGCAATAAGTCGGATTCCCTTGCCCGCTTCGGCGGTCCGATGTATCCATTCCTCTTTTTTATGTCCTTGGCACTTATTGCAATGTCTGTTCCGACAAGAATTATAGCTAATACTAATATTTCCGCAGCTATCGCAAGCATCTATATGACCACCTAAAGCAGCAGTTCTACAACGTTCAATTGCCCAAAGTGTACGTAATTGCCATGTGTTTAAACCCAAATTAGAAACACTTTTCCCTAAACGTTGAAGTACTTGAGCTACTTCGTATTCGGGCTGCATTCCTTGAAGAGTGTATCTAAAGGACTGAATGGTTTTACTCGACCATTTTGTGCAATGTGCAAATACTCCATCGTCGTCTCAATATTCTCGTGACCCAATAAATCCTTCAACGTAATAATATCAAGACCGTCCTCCAATAAATGAGTCGCAAAACTATGACGAAGCGTATGCACGTGGACGTTCTTCAAAACTCCAGCTCGCTTGGCAGCCTCTTTTACAGCCCGGGGACGCCCAGTCACTGGACTCCTTTCTGAGAATATCTACTGTCGAACTCACCGCCCGCTCTACCGTTAATTTGTCCTCCAAAAAGGTATTCAGTAGGTTGTTCGGCTGAAATGTACTTCTTTAAACCACGAATCAAATGGTCTGAAAGTGGGACGTATCGGTCTTTCTTACCTCGATTCGGCGTACCGATTGCCTTGAACAACTTTCAAATTCTTTCGGTCAAAGTCTAAATCGGCTAAACGAATACTTCGCACTTCAAGACAGCGAAGACCGCAACCGTAAAGCAAGCCAATCAAAATGCGATGTTTGAGCAGTGGACAATGCTTGAGCATAGACCAAACTTCTGCTTTACTGAGTACCACGGGCAGTTTCTTTTCCCTTTTAATCTCAGGAAGATGAAAATAAGAATATGGCAAACCTTCCGTTTTCAGTAGAAAACGAAGTCCGTAAACCGTGTGTTTAAAATACGTTTGGGAAGGGGTTTTAGACCGCTTTTGAAGCATATACTAGTATTCATGTATTTGTTCTTGGTCTAACAAGGTAGGGATTTGCCCATAGTGAAGGGCAATGGCAGCAACATGGCGAGCATAGTTCTCAAAGGTACTTTTACTTCTACCTAAAATAGAAATATTACGCTCGAAACGATAAAGAAGAGCTTCAAAATCAGCTACTTCTACTTTTGCACGATGAATCAGTTTATCAACTCGTAATTCATCAACGTTCTTTTTTTGTCATCTTAAAAATAGTTTGTAATTTATGCAAAGATAGAACTTGAGGGGCAAAAGCTACCAGAGGTTTAGTTCAACAAGGGTTTGGCAAAAGTGGGGCTTTAGTACAAATGCTCAACATTTGTACTTTCTATTAACTTCTGTACTAAATTTGGGCTTTAGTGCTTTTTAACCCCACCTTCGCCAAGCCCCAAAACGTTAGCGGTAAGCATAAAAAATCTACCAACTGACAGTTTAGAGCGATTTTGGGCGACATTATTAAGTTAGTTTTGTTGCTTCGTGGACAGTTGGTTAGACATTTCAGGCGACATTATTAAGTTTATTTTGTTGCTTATTGGACAGTTGGTTGGGCATTTCAGGCAACATTATTAAGTTGGTTTTGTTGCTTCATGGACAGTTGGTTGGACATTTCGAGCGATATTTTTAAGCTGTATTTTTCGCTTTGTGGACAGTTTATTGGACATTTTGAGTAACATTTTTAAGTTGGGTTTTTCACTTTGTGGACAGTTGGTTAGATATTTCGAGCAACATTTTCGCTTGCGGACACATATTCGGACGGGTTTGAACGTAGTTCACACAAATTAAATTAAAACAATGGAAGTTTTTTTAAAATATTACACGTTAGATTGGTTAGCAATGTCTTTAAGCCTTTTAGCTGTTTATTTGTTAGGTAATAAAAATAAATACGGATTCATCATTTTTTCAATCTCTAATGCTTTGTTCATATTTCTTGGCTTTGTATTGATGAATAGTTTTGGAATTGGGTTAGGTAACATCATCTTTTTAATTATGAATATCCGAGGCTTCCTTTCTTGGAATAAAAATAGCAATGATGAATAATTTTAATCATAGCCATTCTAATTAGAGGAATAGAACTTAAAAAGTGTGAATTTTACGAAGTTAAATTTCAAGATTCTCAGACATAAAAACTCTTCGTTAAGTAACTGAGGCTTTTACGACTCGCTAAAACTATTGCCCTTACGAATCGAAATATGCCTACCGCCAACAACTAAGCGTTCAACAACTAAGCGTTCGTTGGGTACGCAGTGCCAACAATGAACGCTATGTTGAACGTAACCTGCGGTAGCGGAGTTAGATTGATGAAAAGATGTCTATGGGTTTCTCGACACGAGCGTG
>NZ_JAYGIN010000054.1:0-6338 GCF_034931005.1 Arcicella sp. LKC2W | reverse complement strand
TTGAGCGAAAATTAGGTAAATTTTGAAAGCATAGCAGAGCTACGGTTGAAAAATTTACCTAATTTGTAGCCAAAAAGGTGCTGGCTTTCACCTTAAAGGACTTTCGCAAGAAGTCTAATGAGTAATCGGAAAATCTATTGCCAATCAAGCTTCGTATATTTGATTGAATTTCAAAACACATCATTGATATGAAAAAGATTTTCTTTCTTTTTGCTTTACTATTATTGAGTTTTCCTTTTTTTGCTCAACCCAATATTTCCTTAAAATCAGTGATTACGGGACTTTCGCAACCCATGCAATTTGTCAATGCAGGTGATGGAACAAGGAGAATTTTTATTCCTCAAAAAGCGGGAGTTATTAAAGTTTTTGATAAAAATTTCAATGCTTTAGGCACTTTTTTGACCGTAACAAATATCCAATCTGGCGGAGAACAAGGCTTATTAAGTATGTGTTTTCATCCGCAATATAAAACCAATGGACTCTTTTTTGTTTATTACACTAATATTTCGGGAGATTTGGAAGTAGCTCGTTATCAGGTCAGTAACGACGTAAATGTGGCAAATATTTCTTCTAAAAAAGTCATTATTACTATTCCTCATCATACTTATAGCAATCATAACGGCGGAACTTTACGCTTTGGGAAGGACGGTTATTTGTATCTTTCTACGGGTGATGGTGGCAGTGGTGGCGACCCTGATAATAATGCTCAAAATACAAATGTGCTACTTGGTAAAATACTCCGTTTCAATGTAAATACTTCTGAAACAGCACCATTTTACAGCATTCCATCAGGAAATCCTTTTGGTAATGAGGTTTTAGCGTATGGGTTGAGAAATCCCTTTCGATGGAATTTTGACCGACTTACGGGTGATATGTGGATTGGTGATGTGGGGCAAAATGCTTTTGAGGAAATCAACCGCAGTCACCGAGATTCTTTAGCCACAAATTATGGTTGGCGATGTTACGAAGGCAATAATCCTTACAATACAACAGATTGCGGAGCTATTACCAATTATAGATTTCCTGTTATGACGTATCCAACTGCTGGTTCATCCATTGTTGGCGGAACAGTTTATCGTGGAGAAATATTTAATTCAATGAAAGGGTACTACTTTGGCGTTGATTTTTATTCAGGGAAATTATATAAAATCAAGTTTGATTCGTTGACTTATAGCTACAATATTTCGTCTCAAAACATATCGCCAAACACTATTACGGATTTTGGAGAAACAGAAGATGGAGAATTATTTGTGACCTCTTTTAATGGAAATGTTTTCCGAGTTCAAGCTGATGATACTGTTTTATACGATTTTATTGGCAATGGAAATTGGACAGACCCTTCAAATTGGAGCAATAATACCGTTCCTCCATCAAGTTCTTTACTGAATACCATCATCACGATAAAACCCATTGCAGGTGGTGAATGTGTGGTCAATACGCAGGTTAACATTCCCAAAAATTCTAAAATAATTATTGAGACTGAACAACTACTGAGGATGAGTGCAAATCTTGTTATGCAATAAAATGATAGACCACAGATTAGACAGAGTTAAAAATAAAACGGAACTATCTACAATTTGTCGCAGAATAAAATTAGACCACAGATTTTACTGATTCAACGGATTTACACGGATAAATTTAAAGAAAATCAGTGTAAATCTGTTTTATCTGTTCTATCAGTGGTCTAATTTTGTCTTCCGACAAATTGTAGATAGTTCCGAAATAAAATCTGTTAATTTCGTCTAATCTGTGGTCTATCCATCATCACAAGAAAAATTTCCCCGTTTCCGTTTCCAAGAACTTTGTAAAGTCAATTTCTTCTTGTTTGATAAAACCCGTTTGTGGTAATTTCCCGTCTGCTACCATTTCAACAACTGCTACAATAGAGGCTGCCGTTGTCCAAGAAATGGCTCTCCAATGTTTACCATCAATCATTTTGGGAGAATAAGCACGATAAAACTCTTCTCTTTCCAAAGACTGATTTTTCCATCCTTCCACTACCGCATACACATATACTACGTCTTCCTGCACGGGAGGTTTGGCTTCGGTCAAAATTTCCTCAATCAATTCTCTCCGATTTTTTAGGATTAATTCGTACAACAAAAACTTCATCAATTTGCCATGCCCAGGATAACGAATTGTTTTGTAATTGAGCGTATCCACTCGTCCTTCATAAGTTTCACACATCGTACCAAGTCCTCCTGAAGTGCTAAAAGCCTCAAATTCGTTGCCTTCAATGTTTATGTATTCCAAACCGTCGAGAGCAGAAACTAATTTTTTTTCGCCATTATGAATCACCTCGCAATCATTCAAATATTCGTTAATTACTCCCGCAGGCGACCACGTGAAGGAATAGCCCAACAATCCATTCGGGTATTTTGGCAACGCTCCAACTCGCAATTCTATATCACGAAGCTTTGTAAAACGATTAGCTAAATCCGCTCCCACGATGCCAATTAATCCAGGAGCAAGTCCGCATTGTGGAGCTAAAACGGCCTTACTTCCCTTCGCAGCCATTTCTCTGATGGCGGTAGTTGTGGGAACATCTTCGGTTAAATCAAAATAATGTTTCCCCGATTCGTAGGCAATTTGAGCAATCGTCAAATTCAAATTATAAGGCATACACGACACCACGGCATCGAATTGAGGAATCAGTTTTTCCAGTAAAACTTTATCCGAAACATCGCCTTTGATAACCTCAAAAGGCAATTCTGAGGCAGGGTTTTGCTTGTCTAAACCTTTAATTTCAAAACGTTTAGACAAAAGCGTAGCTACCAATGAGCCGACTTTGCCCATTCCAATTACTAAGATTGATTTCATGATTTTGTGGGGAGAGATTATGGCACGCTGATGACGCTGATGCTTCGCAACGCAGATTTTCGCTGATTTTTTTATTTGAATATAGTATTATTGAAAAATCGAAAAAGTCATTTTTAAAAATCTGCATAAATCTGCGTTGCAGATAGGCATCTGCGTAATCTGCGTGCCATATTATATTTTAACGTTTAGTCATTTCAAAAAGATTCGTAGCTTGTTCACCTAAAAAGCCATCAAACCAAATTCTTTGACCGTCATTTTCAAGATAACCACGTTCGGCTAATTCATAATAAGCATACGACCAACGAAGGGTAGTTTCGGAACCATCGGCATCAATGACAGGGCAATCTTCATCAATCGCTTGGGTAGAACTTTGACGTAACTTAGAGCCTTTTGCACCTTCAATTTCGGGTTTTATCGGAATGCCAGCCTCTTTTAAAACTTCCATTGTTTGCTCAATATCTCCCCAAGCAGGTACATTTTGATAATTGATATATGCCGTAAAATGGTTGACTGAATTTCCGTGCAACAAAGTCCACGAAGCAAACTGCGACTCATTATTCAAAGCCAAAATGGTGTCTTTTTTAACAGGTTTCCACGGGCGAGCAAAGAAATTTACCAAAGCATCCAGCAGTCTATCCGCTTCCGCACTGATAAGTTCTTTGTTTTGTTTAAGCGTTGCCAACAATTGTCGAGGCTCACCAGCTAATAAATCAGGCGTGTCTTTTACGGCTTCATTTATCAAGTTTTGGGCTTCCTCCGACAACTCTTTTACTTCCAATTGCGTTACAAAAAACTTAGGGAAATTGATATTTGTTGGATGTTGATAATGAAACGAGTTTAAGTGTTTTGAAGGAAAACTATACGGTGAAATCTTCTCGTAACCCAAAGATTCCAAGACTTCTTCAATGGCACGAATACCCGCAGGTTGTCCGCCTGTATGCGTATTGAAAGTTCTGAATGCACAGTGGTCATTCACAACATTCCCGCCTTGTGCAAGTACCATTTCTGAATATTGTTTGGCATAAGTAACTCGTTGGCAATAACCCTCCCAGAGCTTCTCCATGAGGGATTTTGTGATGGTTTCCTGTGTTTTCATTTGTTGAGAATGGATTATAATAAAGATTATGAGCCTTAAAATCAGACCACGGATTATACGGATTTAGCAGATTTACACAGATAAAATTATTGAAATACAAACGATTTATCTTACCAAAATTTCTTTAAAATCTGTGTAAATCCGTCCAATCCGTTAAATCTGTGTTCTAATATTCGTGTCAATTAAAAATCAAATTTAATTCCCTGAGCCAAAGGCAGTTGTTTACCGTAATTTATCGTATTGGTTTGTCTTCTCATATAGGCTTTCCAAGCATCTGAGCCAGATTCTCTTCCTCCGCCTGTTTCTTTTTCCCCTCCAAATGCTCCGCCAATTTCTGCTCCAGACGTTCCTATATTTACATTGGCGATACCACAATCTGAGCCATTGACTGATAAAAACTGCTCCGCTTCTCGCATATTTAAAGTAAAAATTGAAGACGATAATCCTTGTGGTACATTATTCTGAATTGCAATGGCTTCATCCACTGTTTTGTATTTCATCATATACAAAATTGGAGCAAAAGTTTCTTGCTTTACAATTTTGAAATGTGGTTCAACTTCGCCAATACAAGGCTTCACATAACAACCCGATTCAAAGCCTTTTCCTTCCAAAATTTCTTCTTCAACCAACATTTCACCACCTTCTTCTTTTACTTCATGAGCCGCCGAAACATACGCAATTACTGCTTTATGGTCAATTAAAGGACCAACGTGATTGGTTTCATCCAGAGGATTGCCAATGCGTAATTGTCCGTAGGCTTTTACTAAACGTTCTTTTACTGTTTCATAAATAGATTCGTGAATAATTAATCGGCGAGTAGAAGTACAACGTTGTCCTGCCGTACCAACTGCTCCAAAAACTACGGCTGGAATAGCGATGTTTAAATCGGCATTTTCAGTAATAATAATGGCATTATTTCCACCTAATTCCAATAAACTACGTCCCATGCGAGAGGCAACGGTTGCACCCACAATTTTCCCCATGCGAGTAGAACCCGTCGCAGAAATCAGAGGAATTCGCTTATCAGAAGTGAGCCACTCTCCTACTTGATAATCTCCTGAAATCAAACAAGATACGCCTTCTGAAATTTCATTTTTCTGTAAAACATCTTGAATAATATTCTGACAAGCAATGGCCGTCAATGGTGTTTTTTCGGATGGTTTCCAAACACATACATCGCCACAAACCCAAGCAATCATGGCATTCCAAGACCAAACGGCTACGGGAAAATTGAACGCTGAAATAATACCGACCACTCCTAAAGGATGATATTGTTCGTACATTCTGTGTTCGGGACGTTCAGAGTGCATGGTGAGTCCGTACAATTGGCGAGAAAGTCCAACGGCAAAATCGCAAATGTCAATAATTTCTTGTACTTCGCCCAAACCTTCTTGTAAACTTTTGCCCATTTCGTAAGAAACCAATTGCCCCAAAGCCTCTTTATTATGGCGAAAAGCATCACCCATTTGTCGGACGATTTCCCCACGTCGAGGAGCAGGTACATTTCGCCAAGTTTTGAAGGCTTCCGTTGCCAAATCTAATACCTGCTGATAATCGTCGTGCGTAGTAACGGAAACTTTAGCAATCAGTTTTCCATCAACAGGCGAATGAGATTCTAATAAAGTTGCTCCTTCGGCAGACCAAGATTTTAATCCCGTACTCGTGCCATGATTAACGGCGGAAATATTTAAACGTGAAAGAAGATTTTGCATGATATAATAATCTTATGTCTTAAATCTTTAAGGAAGTCAATAAGCCGTACGCTAAACCATTTGATAAAGTTTGGTCATATAAGTTTTATGAGACTGATGCCTTAAGGACATTCAACTGTATTTACACTTTTCCAAGAATATTAATGATAACGATTTGTGGCTTTATTAAATAGATTTTCCGAAAGCTATGGTTGTTTTTTCACATTTGCAAGCATTTGAACGCTTACAGATATACGCAAACTATATCCATAAATATCACTTTTCCAAGTCGGAAAAATTTTAGGCTATGCTAAAATTAGGGAACGTGGTATTTTTGATGGAAAAAATATTTTGAAAAATGTACGACGATTTTCCAAAATCGTAAAATCTATTAACAAATTACACAAACCATCTTTACATAATTACTCTCAATTTTGGAAAATCGTTGTACAATGATGCAACCTTTTTATTTTTTCTGCATCTTATTGAAAATGACACACCATTCATCAAATAAAACAACCATTTATCCCGATTTTAAGAAAATTTAAGGTATTATGTATTGCATAGTACCTAACAAAACACTTAACTTTGTTTTGTAATTCAGAAAGCACCTTTGCGACTCATAAATCAAGTAAATATTTACGGAACTATATACTTATTAATGCAAAACCGCTGACGGGGTGAAAAACCGCCGTCAGGGTTACGGAAGAAGACCCTGACGGCGGTTTTTC
>NZ_JAYGIN010000053.1:0-8893 GCF_034931005.1 Arcicella sp. LKC2W | reverse complement strand
CGAGTCAAATTACGAGTTTGTCAGTTGGGACAAAATCATTGAGTTTTGTAGCAAAAGTAATTGGTAGTCAAAGTATTACCAACAAAGCAGAAATCAGTAAAAGCGACCAATTCGACCCAAATTCACAGATAAATACAGGTACAGAAGATGGTCAGGATGATACCGATGATGCGATTTTAACGCCCAAAATAGCCGATTTAAGTGTAGAGAAATTGGTTTCTAAAACGAATCCCAACGTAGGCGAAACGATAACTTACACAATAAAAGTAAAAAATGCAGGCCCTGATAATGCGACCAATGTACAGATAAAAGATATTTTACCAACGGGTTTACAATTTGTAAGTAGCACAGGAACGCCTGCCGCAGACTTTAGTCTGTCGTCAAATATATTGTTATCAAACAACATTGCAAGTATCACCTCAGGTGGCGAAGCAACTTTAACCTTCCAAGCGAAAGTAACACAAAGCGGAGCGATTTTAAATAAAGCAGAAGTTAGTAAATCCGATGTTTATGACATTGATTCACAACCGAATACAGGCACAGAAGACGGTCAAGATGACACAGGTGGAGTATTAATTGGCGGACAACAATCAGATTTGAGTTTGATAAAATCTGTTTCAACCACTACAGGCACGCCTGCCGCAGGAATGCCTGCCACACCCAATGTGGGAGATAATGTAATTTATACGATAACCGTAAATAATGCAGGACCAAGTTCGGCAACGAATGTAGAAGTGTTGGATATTCTGCCATCGGGATTACAATTTGTTTCAAGTACAGATTTCACTAACACAAATGGAACACTGACAGGAGCGATTGCGAGTATAACGGTAGGTAATCCCAAAGTATTAACATTCATTGCAAAAGTAACTGGTAATCAAAGTATTACCAACAAAGCAGAAATCTCAAAGAGCGACCAATTCGACCCAGATTCACAAGTGGGAACGGGAACGGAAGACGGTCAGGATGATATCGATGATGCCGTTTTAATCCCTCAACAAGCCGATTTAAGTTTATTAAAAACGGTAAGTAAAACCAATCCAAGTGTTGGTGAAAACATCACTTACACGATTTCAGTAACGAACGAAGGTCCAAATGTAGCGACCAATGTTGAGGTAAAAGACGTATTGCCAGCGGGCTTACAATTTGTATCATCTTCAGATTTAATAAACAATGCAGGAACGCTGACAGGCACAATTGCGAATATTCCATTGGGAGCAACTCGCTCACTCTCATTCATCGCCAAAGTAACGCAATCAGGCAGTATTTTAAACCGAGCAGAAGTAAGTAAATCTGATCAATTTGATTCAGATTCACAACCCAACACAGGCACTTTAGACGGTCAAGATGATACAGGCGGTGTCTTAATTGGCGGACAACAATCAGATTTATCACTTCAAAAAACCGTAAATAATCCTACGCCCAACGTAGGCGAAAACGTAATTTACACGATTATTGTAACGAATGCAGGACCAAGTATTGCGACGAATGTAGAAGTAAAAGACGTGTTACCAGCGGGATTACAATTTATTTCATCAAGTGATTTTCAGTTATCAGGAAGCACTTTAACGAGTCAAATTACGAGTTTATCAGTTGGGACAAAAACATTAAGTTTTGTAGCAAAAGTAATTGGTAATCAAAGTATTACCAACAAAGCCGAAATCAGTAAAAGCGACCAATTCGACCCAGATTCACAGATAAATACAGGTACAGAAGATAGTCAGGATGATACCGATGATGCGATTTTAACACCCAAAATAGCCGATTTAAGTGTAGAGAAATTAGTTTCTAAAACGAATCCCAACGTAGGCGAAACGATTATTTACACAATAAAAGTAAAAAATGCAGGCCCTGATAATGCGACCAATGTACAGGTAAAAGATATTTTACCAGTTGGTTTACAATTTGTAAGTAGCACAGACTTTAGTCTGTCGTCAAATATATTGCTATCAAATAATATCGCAAGTATCACCTCAGGTGGCGAAGCAACTTTAACCTTCCAAGCGAAAGTAACACAAAGCGGAGCAATTTTAAATAAAGCAGAAGTTTCAAAAAGTGACCAATACGATTCGGATAGTCAAGTTAATACAGGCACAGAAGACGGTCAGGATGATACAGGTGGTGTTTTAATTGGTGGACAACAAGCAGATTTAAGTTTAACAAAATCTGTTTCAAGCACCACAGGAACGCCTGCCGCCCCCAATGTGGGAGATAATGTAATTTATACCATTACCGTAAATAATGCAGGACCAAGTTCGGCAACGAATGTAGAAGTTTTAGATATTCTGCCTGCAGGTTTACAATTTGTAAGTTCAAGTGACTTTGTTAACACGAGTGGAACGTTAACAGGAGCGATTGCGAGTATAACGGTAGGTAATCCCAAAGTATTAACATTCATTGCAAAAGTAACTGGTAATCAAAGTATTACCAACAAAGCAGAAATCTCAAAGAGCGACCAATTCGACCCAGATTCACAAGTGGGAACGGGAACGGAAGACGGTCAGGATGATACCGATGATGCTGTTTTAATCCCTCAACAAGCCGATTTAAGTTTATTAAAAACAGTAAGTAAAACCAATCCAAGCGTTGGGGAAAACATCACTTACACAATTTCAGTAACCAACGAAGGCCCAAATGTAGCGACCAATGTAGAGGTAAAAGACGTGTTGCCAGCGGGCTTACAATTTATATCATCTTCAGATTTAATTAACAATGCAGGAACGCTGACAGGCACAATTGCGAATATCCCATTGGGAGCAACTCGCTCACTCTCATTCATCGCCAAAGTAACGCAATCAGGCAGTATTTTAAACCGAGCGGAAGTTTCAAAAAGTGACCAATTTGATTCAGATTCACAACCCAACACAGGCACTTTAGACGGTCAAGATGATACAGGCGGTGTCTTAATTGGCGGACAACAATCAGATTTGAGTTTGACGAAAACCGTAAATAATCCTACGCCCAACGTAGGCGAAAACGTAATTTATACGATTGTAGTCACGAATGCAGGGCCAAGTATTGCGACGAATGTTGAAGTAAAAGACGTATTGCCAGCGGGATTACAATTTGTAAGTTCAAGTGATTTTCAATTATCAGGAAGCACTTTAACGAGTCAGATTACGAGTTTGTCAGTTGGAACAAAAACATTAAGTTTTGTAGCAAAAGTAATTGGTAATCAAAGTATTACCAACAAAGCAGAAATCAGTAAAAGCGACCAATTCGACCCAGATTCGCAGATAAATACAGGTACAGAAGATGGTCAGGATGATACCGACGATGCGATTTTAACACCCCAAATAGCCGATTTAAGTGTAGAAAAATTAGCTTCTAAAACCAATCCCAACGTAGGCGAAACGATAACTTACACGATAAAAGTAAAAAATGCAGGCCCTGATAATGCGACTAATGTACAGGTAAAAGATATTTTACCAACGGGATTGCAATTTGTAAGTAGCACAGACTTTAGTCTGTCGTCAAATACATTGCTATCAAATAACATCGCAAGTATCACCTCAGGTGGCGAAGCAACTTTAACCTTCCAAGCGAAAGTAACACAAAGTGGAGCAATTTTAAATAAAGCAGAAGTTTCAAAAAGTGACCAATACGATTCAGATAGTCAAGTTAATACAGGCACAGAAGACGGTCAAGATGACACAGGTGGTGTTTTAATTGGCGGACAACAAGCAGATTTAAGTTTAACAAAATCTGTTTCAAACACCACAGGAACGCCTGCCGCACCCAATGTGGGAGATAATGTAATTTATACCATTACCGTAAATAATGCAGGACCTTCAACGGCAACGAATATAGAAGTGTTGGATATTCTGCCAGCAGGATTACAATTTGTAAGTTCAAGTGACTTTGTTAACACGAGTGGAACATTAACAGGGCAAGTTTTAAACCTTCCAGTTGGAACGCCCAAAGTATTAATATTCATTGCAAAAGTGACTGGTAATCAAAGTATTACCAATAAGGCAGAAATCTCAAAGAGCGACCAATTCGACCCAGATTCACAAGTGGGAACGGGAACAGAAGACGGTCAAGATGATACAGATGATGCCGTTTTAATCCCTCAAATTGCCGATTTAAGTTTATTAAAAACAGTAAGTAAAACCAATCCAAGTGTTGGTGAAAACATCACTTACACAATTTCAGTAACCAACGAAGGTCCAAATGTAGCGACCAATGTAGAGGTAAAAGACGTATTGCCAGCAGGTTTACAATTTATATCATCTTCAGATTTAGTGAACAATGCAGGAACGCTTACAGGCACAATTGCGAATATTCCATTGGGAGCAACCAGAAGTTTAAGTTTTGTAGCGAAAGTAACGCAATCAGGCAGTATTTTAAACCGAGCTGAAGTAAGTAAATCTGACCAATTTGATTCAGATTCACAACCCAACACAGGCACTTTAGACGGTCAAGATGATACAGGCGGTGTCTTAATTGGCGGACAACAATCAGATTTATCACTTCAAAAAACCGTAAATAATCCTACGCCCAACGTAGGCGAAAACGTAATTTACACGATTATTGTCACGAATGCAGGGCCAAGTATTGCAACGAATGTAGAAGTAAAAGACGTGTTACCAGCGGGACTAAGTTTTGTAAGTTCAAGTGATTTTCAATTATCAGGAAGCACTTTAACGAGTCAGATTACGAGTTTGTCAGTTGGAACAAAATCATTAAGTTTTGTAGCAAAAGTGATTGGTAGTCAAAGTATTACCAACAAAGCAGAAATCAGTAAAAGCGACCAATTTGACCCAGATTCACAGATAAATACAGGTACAGAAGATGGACAAGATGATACCGATGATGCGATTTTAACACCCAAAATAGCCGATTTAAGTGTAGAGAAATTAGTTTCTAAAACGAATCCCAACGTAGGTGAAACGATAACTTACACAATAAAAGTAAAAAATGCAGGCCCTGATAATGCGACCAATGTACAGGTTAAAGATATTTTACCAACGGGTTTACAATTTGTAAGTAGCACAGGAACGCCTGCCGCAGACTTTAGTCTGTCGTCAAATATATTGCTATCAAACAACATGGGAAGTATCACCTCAGGTGGCGAAGCAACTTTAACTTTCCAAGCGAAAGTAACACAAAGCGGAGCAATTTTAAATAAAGCAGAAGTTAGTAAATCCGATGTTTATGACATTGATTCACAACCGAATACAGGCACAGAAGACGGTCAGGATGACACAGGTGGGGTATTAATTGGCGGTCAGCAAGCGGATTTAAGTTTAACAAAATCTGTTTCAAGCACCACAGGAACGCCTGCCTCCCCCAATGTGGGAGATAATGTAATTTATACGATAACCGTTACGAATGCAGGACCTTCAACGGCAACGAATGTAGAAGTTTTAGATATTCTGCCAGCAGGATTACAATTTGTAAGTTCAAGTGACTTTGTTAACATAAATGGAACACTGACAGGAGCGATTACGAGTATAACGGTAGGTAATCCCAAAGTATTAACATTCATTGCAAAAGTGACAGGTAATCAAAGTATTACCAACAAAGCAGAAATCTCAAAGAGCGACCAATTCGACCCAGATTCACAAGTGGGAACGGGAACAGAAGACGGTCAAGATGATACCGATGATGCCGTTTTAATCCCTCAACAAGCGGATTTAAGTTTGACCAAAACGGTATCGAATACAAACCCAAGTGTCAATACCGATGTAACTTACACAATTTCAGTAACCAACGAAGGTCCAAATGTTGCGACCAATGTTGAGGTAAAAGACGTGTTGCCAGCAGGTTTACAATTTATATCATCTTCAGATTTAATTAACAATGCAGGAACGCTAACAGGCACAATTGCGAATATCCCATTGGGAGCAACTCGCTCATTATCATTCATCGCCAAAGTAACGCAATCAGGCAGTATTTTAAACCGAGCAGAAATAAGTAAATCTGACCAATACGATTCAGATTCACAACCTAACACAGGCACTTTAGACGGTCAAGATGATACAGGTGGTGTTTTAATTGGCGGACAACAATCGGATTTATCACTTCAAAAAACCGTAAATAATCCTACGCCCAACGTAGGCGAAAATGTAATTTACACGATTGTAGTAACGAATGCAGGGCCAAGTATTGCGACGAATGTAGAAGTAAAAGACGTATTGCCAGCGGGATTACAATTTGTAAGTTCAAGTGATTTTCAATTATCAGGAAGCACTTTAACGAGTCAAATTACGAGTTTATCAGTTGGAACAAAATCATTAATTTTTGTAGCAAAAGTAATTGGTAGTCAAAGTATTACCAACAAAGCAGAAATCAGTAAAAGCGACCAATTCGACCCAAATTCACAGATAAATACAGGTACAGAAGATGGTCAAGATGATACTGACGATGCAATTTTAACACCCAAAATAGCCGATTTAAGTGTAGAGAAATTAGTTTCTAAAACGAATCCCAACGTAGGCGAAACGATAACTTACACGATAAAAGTAAAAAATGCAGGCCCTGACAATGCAACGAATGTACAGGTTAAAGATATTTTGCCAGTTGGTTTACAATTTGTAAGTAGCACAGACTTTAGTCTGTCGTCAAATATATTGCTATCAAACAATATCGCAAGTATCACCTCAGGCGGCGAAGCAACTTTAACCTTCCAAGCGAAAGTAACACAAAGCGGAGCAATTTTAAATAAAGCAGAAGTTAGTAAATCCGATGTTTATGACATTGATTCACAACCGAATACAGGCACAGAAGACGGTCAAGATGACACAGGGGGTGTTTTAATTGGCGGACAACAATCAGATTTAAGTTTAACAAAATCTGTTTCAACCACCACAGGCACGCCTGCCGCAGGAATGCCTGCCACAGGAACGCCTGCCGCACCCAATGTGGGAGATAATGTAATTTATACGATAACCGTTACGAATGCAGGGCCTTCAACGGCAACGAATATAGAAGTGTTGGATATTCTGCCATCGGGATTACAATTTGTTTCAAGTACAGATTTCACTAACACAAATGGAACACTGACAGGAGCGATTACGAGTATAACGGTAGGTAATCCCAAAGTATTAACATTCATTGCAAAAGTGACTGGTAATCAAAGTATTACCAACAAGGCAGAGATTTCAAAGAGCGACCAATTCGACCCAGATTCACAAGTGGGAACGGGAACAGAAGACGGTCAAGATGATACCGATGATGCTGTTTTAATCCCTCAAATTGCCGATTTAAGTTTATTAAAAACGGTTAGTAAAACCAATCCAAGTGTTGGCGAAAACATTACTTACACAATTTCAGTAACCAACGAAGGCCCAAATGTAGCGACCAATGTAGAGGTAAAAGACGTGTTGCCAGCGGGTTTACAATTTGTAAGTTCCATTGATTTAGTGAACAATGCAGGAACGCTGACAGGCACAATTGCGAATATTCCATTGGGAGCAACCAGAAGTTTAAGTTTTGTAGCGAAAGTAACGCAATCAGGCAGTATTTTAAACCGAGCTGAAGTTTCAAAAAGTGACCAATTTGATTCAGATTCACAACCCAATACAGGTACTTTAGACGGTCAAGATGATACAGGGGGTGTTTTAATTGGCGGACAACAATCGGATTTGAGTTTGACGAAAACCGTAAATAATACCACGCCCAACGTAGGTGAAAACGTAATTTACACGATTGTAGTAACGAATGCAGGGCCAAGTATTGCAACGAATGTAGAAGTAAAAGACGTGTTACCAGCGGGACTAAGTTTTGTAAGTTCAAGTGATTTTCAATTATCAGGAAGCACTTTAACGAGTCAAATGTCGAGTTTGTCAGTTGGGATAAAAACATTAAGTTTTGTAGCGAAAGTAATTGGTAATCAAAGTATTACCAACAAAGCAGAAATCAGTAAAAGCGACCAATTCGACCCAAATTCACAGATAAATACAGGTACAGAAGATGGTCAGGATGATACCGATGATGCGATTTTAACGCCCAAAATAGCCGATTTAAGTGTAGAGAAATTAGTTTCTAAAACCAATCCCAACGTAGGCGAAACGATAACTTACACAATAAAAGTAAAAAATGCAGGCCCTGACAATGCGACCAATGTACAGGTAAAAGATATTTTGCCAGTTGGTTTACAATTTGTAAGTAGCACAGACTTTAGTCTGTCGTCAAATACATTGCTATCAAATAACATCGCAAGTATCACCTCAGGTGGCGAAGCAACTTTAACTTTCCAAGCGAAAGTAACACAAAGTGGAGCAATTTTAAATAAAGCAGAAGTTTCAAAAAGTGACCAATACGATTCAGATAGTCAAGTTAATACAGGCACAGAAGACGGTCAGGATGATACAGGCGGTGTTTTGATTGGCGGACAACAAGCAGATTTGAGTTTAACAAAATCTGTTTCAAGCACCACAGGCACGCCTGCCGCAGGAATGCCTGCCACAGGAACGCCTGCCGCACCCAATGTGGGAGATAATGTAATTTATACGATAACCGTTACGAATGCAGGACCTTCAACGGCAACGAATGTAGAAGTATTGGATATTCTGCCATCGGGATTACAATTTGTTTCAAGTACAGATTTTACTAACACAAATGGAACACTGACAGGAGCGATTGCGAGTATAACGGTAGGTAATCCCAAAGTATTAACATTCATTGCAAAAGTGACTGGTAATCAGAGTATTACCAATAAGGCAGAAGTCTCAAAGAGCGACCAATTCGACCCAGATTCACAAGTGGGAACGGGAACAGAAGACGGTCAAGATGATACCGATGATGCCGTTTTAATCCCTCAACAAGCGGATTTAAGTTTGACCAAAACGGTATCGAATACAAACCCAAGTGTCAATACCGATGTAACTTACACAATTTCAGTAACCAACGAAGGTCCAAATGTAGCGACCAATGTAGAGGTAAAAGA
>NZ_JAYGIN010000052.1:0-10713 GCF_034931005.1 Arcicella sp. LKC2W | reverse complement strand
ATGCGGTAATCGAAGGAAAAGTCGTAAGGAGGTCAGACATTTTCCTACAAAATAAATACAATTAAACCACTTCATCAAACCAGTCATTTTTTCTTAACTAAACGACATTGGTTCTACACCTATAATCTTTATTGTCTTGGAAACAACATAATATCTAAAGTCATTTTATTTGGACAAAGGTATCATTTTCAATAACAATTACAACTTCCCCGCCACCTTTCTCCAAAACTTTTCTACAATATTCATTTTGTCATGAGAACGAACAAAAATACTTAATATAACTATTTGTAAACCCAAGAAAATAAGCGAGTTAATTATCAATCCGTATTCTTTCAAGATTGGAAACGCCATCCAAAACGAGCATAAAATTACATTCTGACAAACATAAATACTAAGCGTTTTTTGTCCAATGCTTGAAAGCAAGTTATGTAACCATGTTTTTGGTTTAATGAGTAAGTAAAAACCTGTCATATACCATAAAGCGAAAAACAGAATATGGCTAAAGTAAATGATATTTGACCCCGTTAAAATAAAAAGGACGAGCATCAAAATGTCTAAACCCAAGTACAGTCTAAAGTTTGAAGCCGCCTTTTCAAATACCCAAAGATAAGTAGCTTTAATGCCCGAAAAACTGGTGTAAAACCCGATGAGTATCAAAAGAAACATCTCTAAATGATACACGATGAGATAATACTTAGCATGAATATTAAGATAAATACTGTATTTAAAATTAGCTAAAAATACATTTTGTGATTGGATAAAGTCACTTACCTTACCGACCTTAACCATGTCATTATCAACCGTACAAATGGCGATGATAGTGCAGATTAAAGTAGTCAGCAAGACCATTTTTTGATGTTTAATCAAGACATTTCTAAATGCGTATAACAGCATTCCGATAGCAGCATAATCTTTTAAAATATCTCCATAATAGAGAAAACTATTGCAAAGTCCCAACGCAAAAAGTACGAGCATTCTCTGAAAGAAAATCTTAGCTCCTTTATCCTCTTTTTTGAAAAGTAAGCCACAACTATATCCAAAGATGGCACTCAGACAAAACCAACCTTTATCGTTAATGAGCAGTAAAATACCCGAGTAATAAAGATTGGGATAAATGACGTTGAGTACATTGATGGTATTAAAAATCCCAATCCAAAGAATGAAATAGCCCCGCATCGCATCCAAGAGAGGCATTCTTTTTATTTTTTGTTCTTTTTCCATGAGATATGAGCTTTTAGTTTGTCGCTGAGTGTTTGATAATCTAATTGCTTAATGGCTTCAACTTCCATTTTTAGTGGAGCTTTATTTCCTTTTTTATCTTCGATATAAAAACCATATTGTCCATTTTTAACGACTAAGTCTTTGACCTGATGAATAATTTTGAGTTTTCGCTCCTGATTTATCTGATTGATAATTTGCTGAGCTTGCGAAACATCGGGTATGGTATCGTCCGTTAAATTGTAAAAAGCATTTTCAAAAAGCAGATAAGCCCCTTTTTCAGTTTTACCATAACTCAGGGGTTTTCCGTCTATGTTCCCTATAAAAGTCGTTTTCCGCTGAGTACCACCAATCTCTGTGAGGTTTTGACAATGTTGAATACTTTGCGTGTGTTTGGCATCAAAGTTTTGCATGACAGTTAAATAATTGGATTTTCCTTCGGTAATTAAGTCTAACTGCTCTTCGATGTCGGCGGTGAACTCATAATTCATCATTTGCTTGAAATGATTTTCTAAGAACTCAATGATGGCGATACCCCGCTCAGAAGGAATCAATTTGTTTTTGTCGCCGCCAACACTTTGTTTTTCAGTAAGTGTTTTTATTTGATACTCGTGATTAAGTTGAATTACTTCCACCTGTTGAATGAGTGGCGGAATGGTATTAACAACTGCATACTGTTTAACGGCAATGACTTGATTAAGAATGGTAGCGTAGGTAGAAGGGCGACCAATACCCCGCTTTTCTAATTCTTTTACCAGTCCTGCTTCGTCAAAACGTTTAGGCGGATTGGTGTAATTACCTTTACTGGTCATTTCAAAAAAATCTAATTCATCACCAATGGCAATTTTACCATGAATCGTACCTCCTTCATTTTCAGTATCTTCTTCCGAATCATCGTCTAAATCGCTATACATCGCTAAAAAACCTGCTTCCACTAAGGTTTTTTTATTGGAAATAAACAGCTTTCCATCAGTTATGTCAGTGATGGTGATTTTATCATTTACATACTGAGCAGGAATCATTTGAGATGCTATCGCTCGCAGATAAATGAGAGTATATAACTGCTGTTGGTCTTGGTTTTCTCCTGCGGTTCTTTGCTCAAAATGGGTAGGTCTAATGGCTTCGTGAGCTTCCTGAGCATTCGTTTTTGCTTTGTAAATGTTTTTTTGAAAAGTATTAGTTTTACCAACCTTGATGAGTTGTTGTTCAATTTCCCAAATAGCTTCTTCACTTAAATTGGGGCTATCGGTTCGCATATACGTAATATGTCCCTGCTCAAAGAGTTGCTGAGCGACTTCCATCACTTTTTTAGCTCCCCATTTGAATTTTTTAATGGCATCTTGTTGTAAAGTTGACGTGGTAAATGGGGGAGATGGGTTTCTAAAATTTGTAATTTTTTCAATGTTAGCAATCCTAAAGGTACGCTGAGCAATACTTTGGAAATAGCAAATAATATCCTCTTTAGAAAGCTCCTGACCCGTATATGAAGCCAGCAATTTATCCCGATTGAAAACCTCATGACTAATTTTTGTGAGAAAGCGAGCCTTGATTCCAAATTTGGGTTGAGAAGAAAAACCTTCAATCGCTTTTTCTCTTTCAACAATTAATTTTAGAGCAGGAGATTGTACCCTTCCAGCCGAATAAGCATCTTTTGTGAGGCGAGTTAGTTTTTTATTAAGCATATCCGAAACCTCAAAACCCGCCAAACGGTCAATGGCTCTTCTTGCTTCCTGAGCTTTAATCAGCGTGAAATTTAATTGAGTAGGTTGTTGAATTGCCGTTTGAATCGCCTTCTGGGTTAATTCATGAAACATAATTCTACAAGCTTGGTCTTTCGAGATACCCAAGATTTCGGCTAAATGGAAAGCGATAGCTTCCCCTTCACGGTCAGGGTCAGTGGCTAAAAGCACATGGTTTCTACCGACCTTTTTTGTTTCAGCGACTATGGAGGCAATGACTTTCTTTTTATCCTCATCAATTTGATAATCCAATTGATAGTTTTTATCCCGATGTACGCCTAAAGTATTGAGAGGTAAACCTCTAATGTGTCCGACCGATGCCATGACTTTAAAATCATCTCCCAACAAGGCTTGTATTTTCTTGATTTTATTAGGACTTTCTACGATTACTAACTTTGTATAATTCATAAAATACTATTTGTTTAGATTTTTGGTATTGTTTTGATTTTTATCTTGCGTTGAAGTTGAAATAATCTTTGAAAAGTCTTTGGTCAAAAGAATGTTTTTACCTTTTTCCTGATTATTTTCTTGTGGTTTATCTACTCCTTGTTCCTCTTTTTGTGGCAACAGATTAACTAAACCCAATTCATCTTTAATGCTTTTGGTAATAAACTGTTCAGCATAAGCTCTTGGATAAATTTGATAAGTATATTTCCCTTTTTGATTGATAGTTTCGCAGTCTTCACGGCTAAGTTTAGGTAAATCAAACATTCGATAATCATGCGATTTTGTGGGCGGTAATACCAAGACAAAATCATTTTCAATGGCTATAAAAGAGCGTTCATTGCCTTTGGGTAAATCCATAAATAAACGCTTTTCGCCACTTTCATCGGGGAAATGGGTAGTCGCTAAAGGTAATTTGTCAAAAGGGAGATTAAACCAATCAATTTCAACTTCAGCGGTATTGTTTTGCTTAGCACCGTCTGTTTTAGGTAAAGGATTTAATTGCTCTTTCGTCAGCTCATCTTTGCTTAATTCATTAGTCACAGAATCACTATCCAAATTATTCAATCGTTGGATAATCGCCTTTAATTTATCCTTTGCGTCTAAAAGTTCAGCATCTTTGTTCCAAGTTCGGTTTGAGAGTTCTTGATAGTCAATGAGTTTCAGTTCATTGCGTTGAAGCGTTTGAATCTGCGCATTGAGCAAATGCTCAAAATTCATTAAAGTCTTTTCTAAGTTATTGAGCAATACCCCCGCAATGACACTATTATTAAAAGAATACATTGCTCCAGATTTCCCTTTGAGGTATAAATGCGTTTCCACAAAGCCATAATCCTTTTTTTCTGCTTGAATCTCAAACCCAAAAATATTTGTCACGGGAATTTTAACGTAATTGGGTTGTTGATAAACGGCATTGATAATCATCTGATTGAGATATTCCCCAAAGTCCTTTCTATTGGCTTGCACCTGCCCACCAAGTGCTTGGTCTTCAAACTTAATTCTATTGAGAACTCTGCCATCTTCCGTTTCAATGGTCACGGTAGGGATTGACTGAGCTTGTTCAATATCTTGTTTCGTTCTTTCAATATTACGTTTGTTTTCAGGAATTAAGGTTTCTGTTTTTTGGATATTTTCAAGGGCATCATAAATTTCAGATTCAAAAGATTTTTTAGATTTTTCTAATTTTTGAACCAGTCCTTCTAACTTGATTTTCTCTAAAATATCCGTATTCCCTGAAAGATTCGCTAAGATTTCGCCAAAGTTCTGACCACCATCGGCATCGCCTTCACTCTCCCGAATTACTCGCATCGAAGGGTCAATCGAATCATTTTTAATCTGCTTGATTAAGAAATCTTTGGTATGAAGTAATTGATATTTGAAAGTATCTAAACTCAGTTCCGAGCAGTACGTATAAATAGGCAATTCATTGTTGTAAAATTCCGCCGAGATTCTATTTCCCTGACGTAAACCCCGACCATTTCTTTGCTCCATATCGGAAGGTCGCCACGGAGCATCAATATGGTGTAAAGCCACAATGCGTTCTTGTACATTGACCCCAGTTCCTAATTTTTGGGTAGAGCCTAAAACCACCCGAATCTCACCCGCATTGACTTGATTGAAGAGCTTATCTTTTTTCTGAGCAGTATTATAATCGTGGATAAAGACCACTTCATGGGCAGGAATCCCACTTTCCACCAAACGTAATTTAATTTCATCGTACAAATTGAACGGCTCAGAAGTCTTGGCTAATTCATATAATTCATCAATTTGGCTATCGTCCATGAGCAGTTCATCGGCTAATTTCTTCCGAATTTTATCTTCCGAAGGGAACTTGTAATTATCGCCATTATACTCACCAAAAACACTTTTTAGCACCTCAGCATCCACGCCCACTTCATCCATTAAATAATCGAGCATCAAAGTCCCAAAACTTGATTTGTTTTTAGGCGTTCCCGTATCCGAAAAGATTAATTGCGTTCCTTTGTGAGCTTCCGATTGCAGATAATGTTCTCTAACAGTTTTTACCAAAGTACCCACTTTTCCACTCGGGTCATAGTCAATACTTGGGTCAATCAAACGCATATCAATAGACATTTTATTGGCTAAATTGGTCGCTAAGAGCATATAGGCATTTTCTTGACCTTCCGATAATTTACCAATTCCCAAGATATGTCCATTTTTGGTTTTCGCAAACTCGATAATCCGTTGTCCAAAATCCTTTTGAATTTCATTCATGGTTAAGGCTTTCACTTGATAGCCCTTCCCAAGCATGGCAGGTTTATTCAAAACCAAATTGTCATCATTTCTGATGTCGGCAATTTCGGTGTAAAGAATGGCTAACTCAGGCACATTGATAAATTCAGAGAAGCGAGTTTTAGGTTTAAATTCTCCCGTAATCGAAAATTCAATATCCGTTTTGGGAACGGCAAAGTTGGTCGCCCATTGGTCAAAGGTATTAAAGCCCAATTCCTCCATTTTATTGGGACGGAGGTATTTAAAGAGCAAATACATTTCCACCAAAGAATTAGAAATGGGCGTACCCGACAGAAAAGTCGTTCCTTTATCTCCGCCGAATTTATCCTGCAAAGAACGAATCGCCACTAACAAATTAAAGGCACGTTTTGAACCTTCCTGTTTAGACATACCCGCTACATTACGGATTTTACTGGTATAAGTAAGGTTTTTAAACTGCTGAGATTCATCCACCATGATGTGGTCAATACCCATTTGCTGAAAATCAAGGGTATTATCTTTGGTTCTATCTAAGAGTTTTTCTAAACGGGCTTCTACCTTTTTAACCTGACTAATCACCCGATTGATAAGTGTTTTTCTGGTTTTGTGGTCAAGTGAACTATCAGATTCAATTTCGTCGATTTGGTTTTTTAATTCTGTTAGTTCCAGCTCGGTTTGTTGCCTTTCATAAAAGGCACTTTGCGGAATGGTATTAAAATTATCGTGCGTCATAATCACGCAATCCCAATCATTTAGGGCAATCTTAGAAAAAAGAGCCAAACGATTTTCTTTCTTGAAATCACTTTCGGTAGGAGCTAAGATATTGGCTAATGGATAGGCTTTTTTATAAGCATCTACAATCTGGGGAACAGTAGATTTTAAAGCGATAATCATGGGCTTTTGAGCAATGGAAAGTTGTTTCATTTTCATGGTTGCCGCCACCATAATAAAAGTTTTTCCGCCACCAACAATATGGTCAATGATACCGCCATTATTTTGGAGTAATCGCCAAACTGCATCTTTTTGATGGGCATATAAATTGACTCCATTAATCCCTTCAAAATTCAGATTCGTTCCATCGTATTTACGAAGCACCGTGGTATTAAATCGGTCATTATAGACTTTGCCAAGTTCTTCTCTCCGCTGAGGGCTTTTCCAAATCCATGCACCAAATTTCTCCTTAACCAAAGCTACCTTCTCCGCAGCAATGGCGGTTTCTTCCTTATTGACCACATAACGGTCAGGATTAGACGAAACTTTATCCCTCACGATGGGCAATTCCATACTGAAAGCATTTTCAATAATGGTAGTATCCCTTAGCCGTTTAGTCGAAAAAATGCCTTTAGTGAGCGTATTAGAGTTTTCGCCAATGATTTCATAACTATCTAAAGCTCTGTTATAATGGAGTTGGAGCTGGTCGCCATTGACTTGTAAAAGCTCTTGGATAAACTGATTATAATGATTAATTCCTACCCATCTTGCCCCAATGCTTACTTCAATGAGATTGGCAGGAATATCTTTGGGCATTATTTTTTCGAGTTCTTCTAAATGAAGGGCATACTGATGATTACCCTTTTCAATTTCGGCTTTAATAATGGCAGCCTTTGCTTTTACATTGCCTGAGAGATATTCGTCTCGATGGACATAATCATTTAAAGTGGGGTCATAAAAGATTAAACCGACACTTTCTTCAATGATTTCCTCAACTGATTTTTCGAGTAATTGAGCGATAAAAGGAAGGTCTATTTTATTCTGTTCGTAGAGAGAAATAGTAATGGCATCCTGAATGTCGGTAGCATTGCCCACTTTTTTTAAAGGAACAATGGTTGGAAAATGTAAAATGTCCGCTTCTTTCCCTTTGTTATCAATCAGCGATAACACATTATAATAATCCTCATCTAAGCGGGCAATCTTTTTGAGAGAATCATTATAAGTACCATAAGTAGCAATAAAATGCTGATGAAAATTTCGAGTATTGTCCCGTATTTGCTCAACCTCCGAACTATTCACGCCACTATATTCAGCATTAATTAAGGCTATCAGGCTTTCTTTTAAAGCCAAATAATCCTTGATTTTTTTAATAGGTTCATTGGGCTTTAGCTCAATAAATTCGCCTGACTGCGTTTTCTTGAAAAGTTGATTATCCAATAAACCAATTGCACCGTATTTTAAATCCGCAAATACTTCATTAAGATAAGTAAGTTGAACGGTATTATCTTCTTGCTTTTCAGTAATAGACAGCGGAATTAAGGTTGGTTTGGCTTTTTCGAGCGTCTGCGTGATGATTTCGGCTAAATTAATTTCCTCTAAACCGCCTAAGACCTTATAATCATTTTGGTCATACATACCGCCCAGACGCACTTCTCCTAAAATATTTTGTGGATTTTTGACAAAATATTCGTTCATCTCGTAATGTGCTGGTGTTCCATCTTTTGCGAAAGTATCCACCCGAATGGAATCACGAATAATAGGAGTGATGTCTTCCGCTAATTTCTTAGCGGTCTTTTGAATGAAGATAATGTCAGCATTGACTTGGGTATTGGCATTATCAAAAGTTTTGTGTGGCAAGCGAACTGCTCCCAAGAAATTACCATTTTCTTCGATGTACTGTCGAACGGGTTTATTCCCGGGAGAATCTAAAACCTTTTTGGATGCCACTAAAGCCACAATTGCCCCTTCTTTGGCAAGCTGTAAAGCTTTTACGGTGAAATAGTTATGAATGCGATTCTGAAAAGAAGATAATTCTCCTTTGAATCCACTATCATATACCCTTGAATCACCAAAAGGAATATTAGAAATGACTAAATCATAAGCTCTATTTTTTAGCCCAGCCGCTTGCAAAGGTTTATTGATAACCTTAGTATCAGCATACAAGTATTGGTTAATTAGTGAAGAGATACTATCAATTTCAACTTGGGTGATACGGGACTGCTCACGCATAGCAGTAGGCATAAAGCCAATGAAATTCCCCGTACCAGCGGAAGGTTCAAGGATTGTTCCTTTTTCAAAACCTAAATGATTCAAACCCTCATAAATCCCTTTGATGACCGTATCGGAAGTATAAAAGGCATCGAGAATCGTGCTTTGAACAGATGCTAATAAACCTGAAAAGCCTTGTTCTTCTAATTGGGTAAGGACAGCCCTAATACTACGAATGGCTTCACGGTAGGCTTGATTGGATTCACCCCAGCTACCCTCATTTTCGGGATTTAAGACAATATCTTTGAGTCCACCAAAGCCAACGTATTGAGACAAAATTAATCTTTCTTCATGGGTGGGGCTTCGCTGATGGGTCATTAACTCGTTTAACATTTCTAAAGCCGCTAAATTATCTGCTAACTTTTTAGCGGTGTTAAACTTGTTTTCGGTATTTTCTAAATAGAATTTTTCTACATTTCGATTAGACTGTTCCAGTGTAATTCGAGGGCTAAGTTTTCTGTCTGTCCTTGCTGGACTGCTTGTTCCACTTGGCTCATAAACTGCTCTACCTTCTGGTTGATGTGGCTCTCCAATTGGTTGTTCATCAATAGTTGATTGAACTGGGTTGGCTGGTTCTCTTTGAGGTAATTCTCTAAGATTATTTGGTAATGTAGGCTCGGCATCATAAGTTTTGCTATTTTCTGTGATTTTATATTGGTTAAACCATGTTTCAAATTTTGATAAACGAATATCTCTACTGTCCTCTTGATGGATTTGGAAGAGTTGTTGCATGACAAATTTACCATCGCTACTTTCTAAAGCCTTTTCATTTCTAATGCCCTGAAGAAAGGCATTTTTATCAGGGGCATGGCTGGCAATGTCAAAAATAGTGCTGAGTAACTGATGAATATTTGTCTGTTGAATAGCCTTTCCTAAATCTTGGATATATTCCTGAATATCGGCATCAACCATAGCGGTTTTTCGCCAATTAGCAGAAGAAATAGGCTTCCCATCTTTATCAATGACATTGGCTATTTCTTGGTTTTCGCTATCTTTTGCCTGAAGAAAATATAGGTTGTCAACCAGCTTTTGTTCTTTGTTTTCAATGCGAATTTTAGCAATGGATAAAGAATGATACCTATCTTTCTTTTTTGCTCCATCATTGAGGGCATCTAAAAGTTTTGCTGCCGCAGCTTCAACGGCTTGGGGATAATTACTTGTTCCAATATCATCACTAACGATTTCTTCACTGGTGGTTTGATTTTCAAGAGGTGTTTTTGATGAATTTGTATCCAAACTTTCTACTTCACTACTACTAATTTCATTATCTCTCTGCGAATTTGGATTGACTTGCTCTTGATTTATTAGCTGCGTTGCTTGGAGATGATTAATGGCAGATTTAGCTCTAAAACGCAATGACGGATTAACCTGAATATGATTAATATCTGTATTTTGTTGTTTTAAAATGTTAAGATGAGTATCTGAAATTAAGAGAATAGATTCGTAAAAGTCGTTAGGCAAGTCTTTGTTTACTTGAATTTCTTCGACGGGATACATCGCCAAATTTTCGGCTAACTTATCAAGTAGCACAGGCAGTTTTCCTTCGGATAAGAGCAAATTACAAAAGACCAAGTTCTCGCTTGCTTTCCAATCAAAGAGTGTTAATTTTTCAAAGGCTTGATTGACTTTTTCGCCATAATTATCGCTTGGCTTTATACGAACGCCAGCGATGAAGTCCAAAGCATTACGAATGGGGTAAATGATTTTGTAATCATTATTTTCTAACAATCCATTCAAGTTTAGAGTTGAATACGTTTCAATAAATTGAAGGATGTTGTTTTTGATGGTTTCGTTGGTGTTTATTACTTTTTGTTGGAGTTTATTAAAGTAGATATTCAACAACTTTTCTTGTTGTGGGGTCATAAAAGTGAATTTTTAAGTAGTCAATTGGCGATTGGCAGTAATCAGTAAACAGGTGGCAGTTTACAGTTTACAGTTAGCAGTATTATATTAAATTCATAATGGTATCTGTCACATTTACCACCAATGTCGTTTAGTTAAGGGAAATTACAGCCTTTTATAGTTCATGAAATACTTTTTTTTTGGCTTGTGATTTCTGGGTAAACTTCGATTGGGTCTTATGATTTCTCGTGTTTTAGCT
>NZ_JAYGIN010000051.1:0-12310 GCF_034931005.1 Arcicella sp. LKC2W | reverse complement strand
ACAACATTAACTTTTGCCCCAAGTCCAGTAGGAACATATAACTACTATGTAGGTTGTAAAGATGATGTAACAGGATGTGAAACCGCAGGAACAAATCGTGCAAAAGTAACGGTAGTTGTAAATCCAATTCCAACTGCACCAATAGATGCGAAATCTGATAAATCAGCAATTTGTGTTGGCGAGACAATTACATTAAGTGCAAGTTGTGGAGCAAACAAAACTGCGAAATGGTATGATGCAGCAGGAGCAAGTTTAACAACTTTAACATTCGCACCAAGTCCAGTAGGCACGTACAATTATTATGTAGGTTGTAAAGATGATGCAACAGGATGTGAAACAGCAGGAACAGACCGTGCGAAAGTAACAGTAATTGTAAATACGATTCCAACGGCACCAACAGATGCAAAATCTGATAAAGGAGCCATTTGTATTGGTGAAACAATCACATTAAGTGGAACTTGCGGAACTGGTCAAACAGCGAAATGGTACGACGAAACAGGAGTAGCTTTAACTTCTTTAACATTCGCACCAAGTCCAGTAGGAACATACAATTATTATGTAGGTTGTAAATCAAACTCGACAGATTGTGAAACGACAGCAGGACAACGTAAGAAAGTAACAGTAGTTGTGAATCCAATTCCAACTGCACCAACGGATGCAAAATCTGATAAAGGCGTTATTTGTGATGGCGAGACGATTTCATTATCAGCCACTTGTGGAACAGGTCAAACTGCAAAATGGTACGATGCTTCAGGAGCAGCGTTAACAACTTTGACTTTTGTACCAAGTCCAGTAGGAACATATAATTACTATGTAGGATGTAAAAGTGATGCAACAGGTTGTGAAACCGCAGGAACAAATCGTGCGAAAGTAACCGTAGTAGTTGACAAAGTACCAACTGCACCAACGGATGCAAAATCAAATAAAGGCGTTATCTGTTTGGGTGAAACGTTCAATTTGAGCGGAACTTGTGGAACAAACGAAGTAGCAGTATGGTACTTAGGAACACCAACAGGTAAAATCCTAACGAACTTAACAATTACACCAACTGCCACAGGAACGTATAAATATTACGCAAGTTGTAAATCAACAACGGGAGCATATTGCGAAACCGCTTCAGCGAATCGTAAAGAAGTAATCGTAATCGTGAATGGTAACCCAGTAGCGACAGCGAGTGTAAAAGATAACACAGTTTGTACAGGTTCAACGATAGAATTAGTAGGTGGTGAAACAGGTAATACTTCTTATACTTGGAGTGGACCAGCAGGTTTTGCGAGTAGCTTACAAAATCCAAGCATTGCGAATGCAATTGCATCGAATGCAGGGAACTACGTATTAGTAGTAGGTAATGGTAATAATTGTTCAGCGACTGCAGTAGTAAGTGTAAGTGTATTGGTTAATCCAGTAGCGACAGCAAGTGGTAATGTAGTTTGTGCGAATGAAACAGTTCTCCTAAAATCAGGAGCAACGGTAACAGGTACAGGCAACACGGTATCAACTTACGCATGGAGTGGACCAAACAATTATACTTCAAGCGAGCAGAATCCAAGTATTGCCAATGCACAACCAGATAGAAGTGGAGCTTATACCGTATTAGTAACAGATGCAAATGGATGTACAGCGAGAGCAACAGCAGGAGTTACGGTAAATATCTTACCAACGGCAACAGCAAGTAGCAATTCACCAGTATGTACAGGAGCCACGTTAAATTTATCAGCGACAGGCGTAGGCACTTACGCATGGAATGGCCCATCAGGTTATACAGCCACAGGAGCAAATCCTGCGATTGTAGTAAAAACTGACGGCAGTCAAGCAGGCGTTTACACGGTGACAGTTACTAACTCAACGGGTTGCACAAGTACAGCTACGGTGAATGTAGTGATTGAAAAATGCTTGAAATTAGGAGATTTAGTTTGGGATGATAAGAATAACAATGGCACCGTCGATGCAGGCGAAGCAGGTATTTCTGGCGTAAGTGTTAAATTATATAGAGATAGCAATAAAGACAATGTAGCGGATGGAACGTCAATCTTAACGACGACCACTGATGCTACTGGAAAATACATCTTCAACAACTTAGACCCAGATAGTTATCTTGTTGAAATTGTAGCCCCAACAGGATACCAAAGCTCAACAGGTAAAAATGGTTCGTTAACAGGGCCATTCGAACCAGGAGTAAGTCCAGAATTGGGAGGTACTAAAGATGTAAACAATGATGATAATGGAAGTTTAGTATCAGGACAAACGATTCGTAGTCAGTATATCACTTTAGATAATACAACCGAACCAACTAACGATGGTGATACCGATAACAACAGTAACTTAACGGTTGACTTCGGACTTTACAAACCAAGTAGTTTAGGCGACTTAGTATTCTTTGATAAGAATCGTGATGGTATCCAAGATGCAGGTGAGACAGGAGTAAGTGGTGTAAGTGTTAATTTGTATGACGGAACAACTTTAGTAGCAACGACTACAACGGATGTAAACGGAAACTACAAATTTGAGAACTTAGGTTTAAGCACTTACACGGTAGAATTTGTGAAGAGCAGTCTTCCAGCGAGCTATGTATTCTCACCACAAAATGCTGGTGGCGATGATGCTAAAGACAGTGATGCAGATTTAACGACAGGTAGAACTTCGCCAATTGTAATCAGCGTAGCAGGTTCATACAACAGCACGGTAGATGCAGGAATTAATTGTCCAGCAGCAGTCATCAAAGTAATTGCGACGGACAATACAGCATACTGTGAGAAACAGCCAATCAAGTTTACTTTGACTTTGGATGCGACGCAAGTAGGTGGTAAATCTTACGCTTGGAAAGGGCCAAATGGTTATACTTCAAATGTACAAGAGCCAGTAATTGCGAGTGCAGTATTGACTAATACAGGAACTTATACTGTAACTGTGACGGCGAACAATAGTTGTGAAGCAACGACGATGGCAACGGTAGCGGTATTAGTAAATCCATTGCCAACAGTAAGTGCAACGGGAGCGATAGTTTGTGAGACAGAAGCCATTAACTTGACTGCTGAGGGAAGTGGTAGTTTCTTGTGGAGTGGACCAAGTTTCAGTTCGACTCAACAGAATCCAAGTATTGTTAGTGCAACCTTAGCGAATGCAGGCGTTTACACGGTGACCGTAACGAATGGTAATAATTGTTCAATAGCAATGACAGTCAATGTAGTTGTGAATACTTTACCATCAGCCCCTGTTACACCAAGTGTTAGCAAAGGCGTTGTTTGTGATGGCGAGCAGATTACTTTGAGTGGTACTTGTGGCAGTGGCGAGATCGCTAAATGGTATGATGAATCAGGAGCTTTATTAACAAGTTTGAGTTTAGTACCAAGCATAGGAGTTCACAATTACTACGTAGCTTGTAAGAACACAACAACAGGTTGTGAGACAGGAGCAACGAATCGTAAGAAAGTAACGGTAACGGTGAATGCAATCCCAGTGGCACCGAGTGATGGAAAAGTTAGCAAAGGCGTTATTTGTTTAGGTGAAACAGTAAGTTTAAGTGGAACTTGTGGCACGAATGAAGATGCAGTATGGTACTCAGGCACGCCAACAGGAACCGTAGTAACTGCTTTAACTTTCACCCCAAGCATCGGGACTTACAAATATTATGTAAGTTGTAAATCGAATGTTGGAGCCTTCTGCGAAACCGCTTCAGCGAATCGTAAAGAAGTGGTATTGGTAGTAAATGGTAACCCAGTAGCGACAGCCATTGTAAAAGACAACACAGTTTGTACAGGTTCAACGATAGAATTAGTAGGCGGTGAAGCAGGAAACACTTCTTATACTTGGAGTGGCCCAGCAGGTTTTGCGAGTAGCTTACAAAATCCAAGTATTGCCAATGCAATTGGAGCCAATGCAGGGAACTACGTATTAGTAGTAGGTAATGGTAATAATTGTTCAGCGACTGCAGTAGTAAGTGTAAGTGTATTGGTTAATCCAGTCGCAACAGCAAGTGGCAATGTAGTTTGTGCGAATGAAACAGTTCTCTTGAAATCAGGAGCAACGGTAACAGGTACAGGCAACACGGTATCAACTTACGCATGGAGTGGACCAAACAATTATACTTCAAGCGAGCAGAATCCAAGTATTGCCAATGCACAACCAGATAGAAGTGGAGCTTATACCGTATTAGTGACAGATGCAAATGGATGTACCGCAAGAGCGATTGCCAATGTTACGGTAAATGTTTTACCAACGGCAACAGCAAGTAGCAACACGCCAGTGTGTGCTGGAAATGAATTGAAATTGTCAGTAAATGAATTTGTAAATGGTACTTATTCATGGTCTGGTCCACTTTCATTCACATCAAGTTTACGTGAACCAAGCATCGCAACCGCTACAACAGCTAACGCAGGTGTTTATACCGTAAGCGTGAAAGATGCAAACGGATGTACTGCAACGACAACGACAACCGTAGTAGTTGATAAGTGCTTGAAATTAGGAGATTATGTTTGGAATGATGTAAATAACAACGGTAAAGTAGATGCAGGTGAAACAGGAATCGACGGTGTGAAAGTTGAATTGTTCAAAGCGAAAGCAGACGGAACAACCGACGGAGCAGCAGTTGCTTCTCAAAACACAGTGGCAGGTAAGTATTTATTTACTAATCTTGAACCAGGGGATTACATTGTACAAATTACCGCTCCAACGGGTTATAAATCATCGACAGGAACAAATGGCTCAACAACTGGAACTTACGAACCAGCTCAAGACCCAGACAATAATGTTAATGATGACGATAACGGAACGACTGCAACGGGTCAAGTTATTCAATCGAATGCAATCACATTAACGAACTTCGGTGAGCCAATCAATGATGGAGATATTGATAATAACTCTAACTTGACAGTTGACTTCGGCTTGTACAAACCAGGTTCATTAGGTGACTTCGTTTGGTACGATACTAACCGTGACGGAATCCAAGATGCAGGTGAAGCAGGTGTGAAAGATGTAACTGTGAAATTGTACGACAAAGACAATAACTTAGTCGGAACAACTACCACTGATGCAAATGGAAACTACAAATTCACTGACCTTGCACCAAATGATTATAGAGTAGAGTTTAGCACATTACCAACAGGTTATGTATTCTCTACAAAAGATGCAACAACAGATGACAAAGACAGTGATGCTGATGCAACTGGTAAAACCACAACCATCACATTAACGGCTGGTCAAGATATAACAACGGTAGATGCAGGTATTAACTGCCCAGCTCCAAAAGCAACGGCAACAGGTAGAACGGTTTGCTTAAATGAGACAATTCAAGTGACTTCAACGAATATTTCAAGTCCATTAGTAGATGCGACATATTCTTGGACGAAAGTAGGAGGAACATTCACCAGTACAGAACAAAATCCAGTAATTGCCGTAAATGCAAGTGCAACGGATGCAGGAACTTACATGGTAACAATGACTTCTAAAAATGGATGTTCAGCAACGGCAACGGCAACCGCAGTAGTAGTGGTAAATGCTTTACCAACGGCAACGGCAACTTCAAATAGTCCAGTATGTTTAAATAACAAATTGACACTTGAAGTATTAACGAACGGAACGTCTTATTCATGGACAGGCCCAGCAGGTTCAGGATTTACTTCAACTTCGCAAAAACCAGAAATTGCTTCGGCAAGCGTTAATAACGGAGGAGTTTACACAGTAGTGGTTATGAATGGCAATAGCTGTTCAATCACGACAACTGTAAATGTAGTAGTGAATGCTTTACCAACGGCAACAGCAACAGGAGCAGAGGTTTGTGTAGGCAAACCAATTAACTTGACTGCAACGGCTGGATTTACAACTTATGCTTGGACTAAAGTAGGTGGAATATTCACCGCAACGACACAATCACCATTAGTAAATGCAAGTGCAGTAACAGGCGATGCAGGAACTTACCAAGTGCTTGTAACGAATGCAAACGGATGTACGGCTATCGCAACGACGGCAGTAATCGTAAATGAATTACCAACGCCAACGGCAAGTAATAACGGTGAAGTTTGTGTCGGAACAACGATTAACTTGAAAGCAACTGGTGGTGTAAACTACGCATGGAGTGGCGTAAATAACTTCACGGCAACAACGGCAGATGCTTCAATTGCAAATGCAGTAACAGCTAATGCAGGAATTTACACAGTAACTGTAACGAATGCTAAAGGATGTGTGGCAACGGCAACGACTGAAGTGAAAGTGAATACAAATCCTGCTCCAGTAGCAAAAGCTAATTCACCAATTTGTTTCAACGAAACAGTGAATTTAGAGGTAACAGGAGCAACAGGAACTTATTCATGGATTGGTTCAAATGGATTTACTTCAACAGAACAAAATCCAACGAACAAACCAACAGCAGCAGGCACAGTAACTTATACGGTAACTGTAACAGGTGTAGGAGGATGTACAGGAACAGCAATGGTAGCAGTAATTGTAAATCCGTTACCAAATGCTACGGCAACGTCTAACTCTCCAGTTTGTGTTGGTTCTCCATTGAACTTAAAAGCAACTGGTGGTAAATCGTATGCTTGGTCTGGACCAAATGGTTACGCATCAACTCAGGCAGAACCAATCGTAACAGCAACTACAAACCATGCAGGTGTTTATACGGTAACAGTTACATCATCTGACAATTGTACGCAAACCGCTACAACATCAGTAGTAGTAAATGCAGTACCAACAGTAACGGTCGCTAACGTAACGGTTTGTGTAGGAAATGATGTGAATTTAGTTGCGAATACAAATGCAACGAAATACGCTTGGACAAGTACAACAGGATTTACAAGTAATATTCAAAATCCAACGATAGCGAAAGCAACAGCAACTGACGCAGGAACTTATACTGTAAAAGTTGAAGATGCTAATGGTTGTACAGCAGTAGCGTCGGCAACGGTTGTCGTAAATGCTTTACCAACGGCAACCGCAGTAGGTGCAGAAGTTTGTGCAGGAAATACAATCACGTTGAAAGCAGTAGGTGGTGGAGATTATGCTTGGACGAATGGCAAAGGCTTTACGTCAACTTTAGCAGAGCCAACTATTGCTAACGCAACCGCAAACGATGCAGGAGTTTACACAGTGACTATTACCAATGGAACTCAGTGTACCGCAACTGCAACGGCGAATGTAATTGTGAACGCTCTACCAACAACAACTGCAACAGGAGCAGAAGTTTGTGTAGGCAAACCAATTAACTTGACTGCAACGGCTGGATTTACAACTTATGCTTGGACTAAAGTAGGCGGAACATTCACCGCAACGACACAATCACCATTAGTAAATGCAAGTGCAGTAACAGGCGATGCAGGAACTTACCAAGTGCTTGTAACGAATGCAAACGGATGTACGGCTATCGCAACGACGGCAGTAATCGTAAATGAATTACCAACGCCAACGGCAAGTAATAACGGTGAAGTTTGTGTCGGAACAACGATTAACCTGAAAGCAACGGGTGGTGTAAATTACGCATGGTCTGGACCAGGTTTCACAGCAACAACGGCAGATGCTTCAATTGCAAACGCAGTAACAGCTAATGCAGGAATTTACACAGTAACTGTAACGAATGCTAAAGGATGTGTGGCAACGGCAACGACTGAAGTGAAAGTGAATACAAATCCAAATCCAACGATTGAGCCAATTGCACCAATTTGTCTGGGTAGTGATATTGTCTTGAACGTAAGCGGAGTAGCAGGTAATAAGTTTACTTGGAGTGGTTCAAATGGATTTACTTCAACAGAACAAAATCCAATGGTAAGTCCTAAACCAACAACGGCAACAACTTATACTTACTTCGTAACAGTAGAAGGAGTTGGCGGATGTACAGGCACAGCAACGACCAGTGTAACGGTTAAAGCTAATCCAACCTTAGTAGTTTCAAGTGCTTCAATTTGTGCAGGAACAGTTGGTAAATTAGTAGCAAGTGGAGCAGATGTTTATGCTTGGAGTAATGTAGATGGTGGATTTACAACGACCAGTGCAGAGTTATCAGTAACGAAAGGTGGAGTTTATACCGTATCAGGCGTAATAGCAGGATGTGTAGCAACAGCCACAACAACGGTAGAAGTGAAAGCATTACCAACGATTACAGTTCCAACAATTGAAATTTGTGCAGGAACAACAGGTAAGTTAGTCGCAACTGGTGGTGTAAGTTACGCATGGTCTGGTCCAGAAACCTTCACAACCACAAGTGCTGAGTTATCGGTAACGCAAGCAGGTATTTATACCGTAATTGGCACTAACGCAGGAGGTTGTACCGCAACGGCAACAACTGAAGTGAAAGTGAACACGAATCCAAATCCAACGATTACGCCAATTGCACCAATTTGTTTAGGAAACGATATTGTCTTGAACGTAAGCGGTAGTACAGGTAATAAGTTTACTTGGAGTGGTTCAAACGGATTTACTTCAACAGAACAAAATCCAACGGTAAGTCCTAAACCAACAACGGCAACAACTTATACTTACTTTGTAACAGTAGAAGGAGTTGGCGGATGTACAGGCACAGCAACGACATCAGTAATTGTCAATGCTTTACCAACAGCAACGGCAACAGGAGCAGAGGTTTGTTTAGGAAAAGAAATCAAATTATCGGTTTCTCCAGAATTTACAACTTATGCTTGGACTAAAGTAGGTGGAACATTCACCGCATCGACACAATCACCATTAGTAAATGCAAGTGCAGTAACAACTGATGCAGGAACTTACCAAGTGCTTGTAACAGATGCAAATGGATGTACTGCTATCGCAACGGCGGCAGTAATCGTAAATGAATTACCAACGCCAACGGCAAGTAACAATGGTCCAGTTTGTGTCGGAACAACGATTAACTTGCAAGCAACTGGTGGTGTAAGCTACGCATGGAGTGGAGCAAATAACTTCACAGCAACAACGGCAGATGCTTCAATTGCAAATGCAGTAACAGACAATGCAGGAGTTTACACAGTAACAGTAACTAATGCAAAAGGATGTGTAGCGGTAGCAACCACAGAGGTAAAAATTAATACGAATCCAAACCCAATTGCGACTTCAAATACCGCAGTTTGTTTAGGTGGAGATATTAAGTTGAGCGTAACAGAAACGACAGGTGCAACTTACACTTGGTTAGGTGATAACTTTACTTCAACGGTAAGAGAACCAGTAATTAGCTCAACGAAAGCAGGAACATTTACTTATACCGTAACAGTAGCAGGAAATGGCGGATGTACAGGCACAGCAACGACATCAGTAATTGTCAATGCTTTACCAACAGCAACGGCAACAGGAGCAGAGGTTTGTTTAGGAAAAGAAATCAAATTATCGGTTTCTCCAGAATTTACAACTTATGCTTGGACTAAAGTAGGCGGAACATTCACCGCATCGACACAATCACCATTAGTAAATGCAAGTGCAGTAACAACTGATGCAGGAACTTACCAAGTGAAAGTAACAGATGCAAATGGATGTACAGCCATCGCAACAGCGGCAGTAATCGTAAATGAATTACCAACGCCAACGGCAAGTAACAATGGTCCAGTTTGTGTCGGAACAACGATTAACTTGCAAGCAGCTGGTGGTGTAAACTACGCATGGAGTGGAGCAAATAACTTCACAGCAACAACGGCAGATGCTTCAATTGCAAATGCAGTAACAGACAATGCAGGAGTTTACACAGTAACAGTAACTAATGCAAAAGGATGTGTAGCAACCGCAACGACAGAGGTGAAAATTAATACGAATCCAAACCCAATTGCGACTTCAAATACCGCAGTTTGTTTAGGTGGAGATATTAAGTTGAGCGTAACAGAAACGACAGGTGCAACTTACACTTGGTCAGGTGATAACTTTACTTCAACGGTAAGAGAACCAGTAATTAGCTCAACGAAAGTAGGAACATTTACTTATACCGTAACAGTAGCAGGAAATGGCGGATGTACAGGCACAGCAACGACATCAGTAATTGTCAATGCTTTACCAACAGCAACGGCAACAGGAGCAGAAGTTTGTTTAGGAAAAGAAATCAAATTATCGGTTTCTCCAGAATTTACAACTTATGCTTGGACTAAAGTAGGTGGAACATTCACCGCATCGACACAATCACCATTAGTAAATGCAAGTGCAGTAACAGGCGATGCAGGAACTTACCAAGTGCTTGTAACAGATGCAAATGGATGTACTGCTATCGCAACGGCATCGGTAATCGTAAATGAATTACCAACGCCAACAGTAACACCACCAACTTCGGTTTGTGCAAGCTCAAATGTTACTTTAACGGCAACGGGTGGCGGAACATATTTATGGACTGCTCCAGGTGGATTTACAAGTACATCGGCAACATTGGAAATAGCTAACGCAAGTGCTACTAATACAGGAACATTTAGTGTCTTAGTAACTTCTGATAAAGGATGTACTGCAATGGCAACGACAAGTGTAACATTGAACGACAAACCAACACCGACGATTGAGCCAATTGCACCAATTTGTTTAGGAAGCGATATTGTCTTGAACGTAAGCGGTAGTACAGGTAATAAGTTTACTTGGAGTGGTTCAAATGGATTTACTTCAACAGAACAAAATCCAACTGTAAGTCCTAAACCAACAACGGCAACAACTTATACTTACTTCGTAACAGTAGAAGGAGTTGGCGGATGTACAGGCACAGCAACGACCAGTGTAACGGTTAAAGCTAATCCAACCTTAGTAGTTTCAAGTGCTTCAATTTGTGCAGGAACAGTTGGTAAATTAGTAGCAAGTGGAGCAGATGTTTATGCTTGGAGTAATGTAGATGGTGGATTTACAACGACCAGTGCAGAGTTATCAGTAACGAAAGGTGGAGTTTATACAGTATCAGGCGTAATAGCAGGATGTGTAGCAACAGCGACAACAACGGTAGAAGTGAAATCAATACCAACGATTACAGTATCAAGTGCAACAATTTGTGCAGGAACAGTTGGAACATTGAAAGTAACCGAAACGGCTGATAGTTATGTATGGAGCGGAGATAACAACTTCTCAGCGACAACGCAAGAAGTATCAGTATCTAAAGCAGGAACATACACGGTAACCATTACAACAAATGGATGTAGTGCTTCAGCAACGACTTCGGTAGTTGAGAACACGAATCCAAATCCAGTAATTGACCAAGTTCCAGCAGTATGTTTAGGCAATGGTTATAAACTGAATGTAACAGGTGGAGCAGGAAATACTTACGCATGGACAGGAGCAGGCTTTAGTTCAACCGAACAAAGTCCATCGGTGACGGCACCAACAACAGCAGGAGTTTATACTTACTCAGTGTTGGTATCAGGAACAGGTGGATGTACAGGCACAGCAACGACAAGCGTAACGGTTAAAGCTTTACCAACGGTAACAGTATCAAGTGCAACAATTTGTGCAGGAACAGTTGGAACATTGAAAGTAACCGAAACGGCTGATAGTTATGTATGGAGTGGAGATAACAACTTCTCAGCGACAACGCAAGAAGTGTCAGTATCTAAAGCAGGAACATACACAGTAACAATCACAACAAACGGATGTACGGCAGTAGCGACGACAACGGTGGAAGTAAAAGCAATACCAACGATTACAGTATCAAGTGCAACAATTTGTGCAGGAACAGTTGGAACATTGAAAGTAACCGAAACGGCTGATAGTTATGTATGGAGCGGAGATAACAACTTCTCAGCGACAACGCAAGAAGTATCAGTATCTAAAGCAGGAACATACACGGTAACCATTACAACAAATGGATGTAGTGCATCGGCAACGACTTCGGTAGTTGAGAACACAAATCCAAATCCAGTAATTGACCAAGTACCAGCAGTATGTTTAGGCAATGGATATAAGTTGAATGTAACAGGAGGTTCTGGAAATACTTACGCATGGACAGGAGCAGGCTTTAGTTCAACCGAACAAAATCCATCAGTAACCGCACCAACAACGGCAGGAGTTTATACTTACGCAGTCTTGGTATCAGGAAATGGTGGATGTACAGGCACAGCAACGACAAGTGTAACAGTTAAAGCTGTACCAACGGTAACTGTACCATCAACATCAATTTGTGCAGGAACAGTTGGAACATTGAAAGTAACCGAAACGGCTGATAGTTATGTATGGAGTGGCGATAACAACTTCTCAGCGACAACGCAAGAAGTATCAGTATCTAAAGCAGGAACGTACACGGTAACAATCACAACAAACGGATGTACGGCAACAGCCACGACAACGGTGGAAGTGAAACCAATACCAACGATTACAGTATCAAGTGCAACAATTTGTGCAGGAACAGTTGGAACATTGAAAGTAACCGAAACGGCTGATAGTTATGTATGGA
>NZ_JAYGIN010000050.1:0-13593 GCF_034931005.1 Arcicella sp. LKC2W | reverse complement strand
TTGAAATGGATGCGGTAATCGAAGGAAAAGTCGTAAGGAGGTCAGACATTTTCCTACAAAATAAATACAATTAAACCACTTCATCAAACCAGTCATTTTTTCTTAACTAAACGACATTGGTTCTACACTTATTGTCTTTAAATATTAAAATATATCGTAAGGGTCAGGAAAGCTACTCATCTATGATATTCCAAGTGTCATTTTTAGTCTCTCTATATGCTCTTCTCTCATAAGGTAAATCAGAAATTTCAGTAATAGAAGAGTCTATATTTAAGATTTCCTCTAATGATACAACTTTGAAATCTTCATCTGACAGATTTTCTTCGCTACCTAAAAACTCCCAAAAACCATCATCATAATGGTTGACAAATAGTATAGGAGAGCCATTCTCTAATACATATTTTGTAGTGATTACAGCCGTGTCTAAATCATCCTGAAATTGTTTCATACTTTTAATTTTCTCTATTTCCCTTTTTTAAATTTTCTTCTTTTGAAATTACTCTTTGATTTGAATTACTATTAGAACCTCCTTTTGAACGAGGTTTTATATGGTCAACCTCTGCTTGATTCATATCCATTTTCTCCCCTTTTTTACTTTGTTTAGGAGAACTTAATACTCTTCCATCTCCATCACTCTTTAGAACACCACCATTATTCTTTTTATTTTCTTCTAAGATTCTTTTTCTTTGAGCCGATGTAGTGTTTAAACCATCACCTACTTTACGAGGCTCTTTTAAATCAGAATATTTTCCCTCCGAATTTAGATTTCTTTCAGCATTTTTAATTGTCGAAACACCATGAGCAATTGCGGCAGAGCCACCAACTGCCACTTCTGCGGCAACAGGGGCGGCAACTCCTGCGGTGGTAACAGTTGCATAAGCAGCACCTCCCACAGCTCCACCTCCTAAGCCTATTTCAATCGCTCCTACTAACATAGCAGCTCTATGACCTAATTCCGCTCCACTTGAATAATTACGCCCACCTTCTGAATTAACCAATTTTGTAGTTACAGGCGAAACATCTTCATTAAATGCGTGGGTAAAACCCATCACAAAATCTACCGCTCCACCACAACAAGGTTCAAGTCCATTGGGGTCAGATTTAAGAATTGGATTATTCCAACCATATTGATAAAGCGATAAATGCTCTTGTCCCTCAATAACAGGGTCTTGTGAGATAAAACGCCCCGTCTGTGGGTCAAATTGTCGGTGAATTAAATCAATGTACCCCGTCTCAAATTGCGTTTCCCGATTGAGAAACTGAAATTTATTAAAGTTAGCAGGATTTCGTGTAATTGCCATCCCTTTCATGGAAAGCCCCCAAGGGTCATAAAAAATACTTTGGGTTGGTGTGGCAATCCCTGCGGAATCTTTAAAAGCAATTCTTAAATCGTTATTGTGGTCGGTGATATTATACTCATACACACCATTGACAATTCTTCCTTCGTCTTCTGAAATTTGGTAAAGGCTACCACTCTCATAAATCTTATTGGCAACATAATCGGTGGTTATCCCTTGTGAAGTAATCTTTTTGATTTTTTTACCATTGGCATCATACTGATAGTTTACCCAAGTGCCATTGCTAAACTTTATCCGTTTTACTAATTTGAGATAGTTGTATTTGATACTATCTATTCCCTTATTCAAATCCTTTTTCAAACTACCATCTATGTAATAATCATAATCGTTTGAGCTAATATTCCCGTCTCTAAAATCGCCTACATCTGTATTTCCAGTAGTGGCATCTTGTACATTTAGCAATTTATTGGAATTAGCTTGATAGGTATAGGTAAGGTTATCTACATTGCCAAATGTGCTTTGAGCCGTATTAGTTGCTCCGTTTCTTGATAGACTTTTAATATTGCCATTCAAATCATAAGCAACCGAGTTTAAGGCAAAACTTTCATAGGCTTTGTCACTGGCATATCCTGCGGCAGTTAATCGTGAAGCTCCATCGTAAGTATATTCGTAGGCTCTTTTAATTCCATCAATGGAAGACTTCCAAAACTGATTTCTAATATTGTTATCATAGTATCCGCTTGTACCTTCTTCATAAGCCAACTTGAAACTAAAAAGCGTATTAGTCAGATTGCCATTGGCATCTAAGTTTATGCCTTTTAATCCCCCTCTTATGTGACTTTGATACGTTAAAGCATACAAATCTGCCGTGTTATTCTTGCCAAAATTAAGCGTACCAAAGTTTTTAAGTGTACCTTTATCATTGAGTATTCCTGCCGAGGCGATTTCACCCGAAGGAATGGTTATTGTATGCCCTTGGTTAATAGTTACGTTATCACTCACTAAGGGTAAGTTTCCCGACTGCCAAATGCTTTGGTCAGTCCAATTACCTGTTTTAGATGATGTTTGAGCAGTTCCCGCAGGGGAGAATCTTTTAGTTTGTAATCTGCCAATGGCATCATACTCATACTTAGCGACTACTTTACTATTATGTGAAAAAGAAGTCTTGCGACCCAAATGGTCATAAGCATATTGGTAAAGCTCCACTAAATCACTCGCTCCCGTTTTCTTATGAGTCATTCTCATTTTAAGCATTTCCCCATTGAAACGATACTGATAGTCTGTTCGGTCAATGCCTCCTAAATGATTTTGACTAAACTGCTGAATGACACGTCCTTTGTAATCGTAATAGTTCAAAGACTTGTACCAGTCGTTTGTTTCTAAATTCCTAATGAGTGTTCCCGTTTGCAGTCCTTTGGTTAAGCCCTGAGCATGAAAAGCATTGGCAGATTGAAAAGAATAATTAACATCGGTATTAAAAGTATAATCATCATAGTAATATACGTATTTAACGTTGGCTTCTATGGGTTTATAAGCCGATGGGAAAGATTGATTGGTATAGCCTAACAAATCCGTTCCTGTTTGTTCATAAGTCGTTGTAACCGCATCAAAAGCCGTTTGCAATGTGTTTCGGGTAACAGAGCCTGAGCCAGTTTTAATGCCTTTTCTAATAACTTTTCCTAAAGCATCATATTGCAAAAATTGCCAATAGCCGTTGGCTTTATCCGTAGAATCGGCAAACATGACTAATCTATCGTTTTTATCATAGACCATTTCTGTCCAATCACTCCCCGAAATATGTTTGGAAATAAGTCGCCCTAAGTCGTCATAATGATACCCATAAATACCTTCTTTGAACAGGTCACTATTTTCTGTAAAGGAAGGAATTTGCCCTGAAGCAGTCCCTAATTGTTTATAAATCTCAGGGGGAATTACATAAGATAAAAATCCTAAATTATTATAGACAAAAGCGGTGACGGCAAAGTTAAAGGTGTTGGCTTCTACTTGTTGAAATTTATGAGTAACTCGACCTTGTTTGTCTTTTAAGTCATAGGTTTGAATACCTCTTTCACTGGCAATACAATCATTAAAGAGAGAACTGGCGGTATAAGTGGTACAATTAATAGCTCCATTACTACCAATGTCAAAACGTGAAATACCCTCACCTGCCAATAAGTATTGATATAAATTGAATTTGTCAGCAACTCTCCAATTTTGTCCTGCTCCAAATTGTTTCCATAAACGATTTAAAGGGCTGGCTTCAAAAATACTTTGAGAGAAAGGAATACTATCATTTTCATAAAAGCTTTTGGCAAGGTTTTGAGCAACTCCTACATATTGCCCTGTATTGATATTAGAAGGAGTTGGTAAAATAGCTTTATCATTTCGATTATAAGCATCATACAATAAGGTAGAAGATAAAATATCTTGACTTTTATTAGGGCTTGCTTTCCATAAAATACGTTGCGTTTCTTTGCCTAAGCCGTCCACGAATAAAATTTGTGTTTGGGTACTATCTACTGAACTAACCAAAGAATTTCCAGTTTGTGCAACAATCGCTTTACGACTAACCCTAAAATTACTCCCATTATCAGGGCTAATTCCTAAAGAAGTTAAAGCCGTTTGTTTTTGATAGTGATAATAATTATCCTCTAATAAAAAAGAAAGAGGGTCTTTGATATTTTGTAAACGCTGAAAGTTGTCATAGCTGAAACTGGTCGTATAGTTATTAAGGTCAGTTTGTGATTTAAGTCCAACCAAAGGTTGATAATCATAACTATTACTTCTTTGTAAAATTGTCCCTGTACTGCCCCCTCCCACACTAATAGATTGCACTAAATCAATTTTACCAATACTGCTTGTGCCATAGTAAGTAATATTGGTAGTTATTCCATTTTTTTCTTGATATTGGGTGAGATGCCCTCTTGAATTATAGGTATTAAAATTAATGAGCGTTTGTTCTGTGCCTACCCCTATTTTTACTCTTACTTTCAAAAGGTTTTGATATGAGCCTGTGGTTGAATAATCACTAAAACGCCAAGCAATTTGAACATTATCTAACAGAGTAGTTTCTTCAATGACAGGGTTAAGCATATTTTTAGCTTTCATCGTCAAATACGGCTCATAGTTGTAATGATAAGGGTATTTGTACTGAGTGCTTAATATTTCATTTTTAGAAGTGTTTGTAGTGCTTTGGGTGACTTGTAAATAGTTGCTTGCATCATAAGTATAATTGGTAATGACCTCTAAGGAGTCACTGCCTTTATAATGCCTTTCTATTTTTTGAGAAATTTCTTGTCTGCCTGTTTTGTTTGTTCCAGTTAGGTAAATTAATTTAGGATAAGAGCAAGGTGTTCCTCCGTAGTTATCGAAACCATAGGGCATTCCAGAGGTACATGAAGGACAAGTCGTATTGGATTGATTGCTTAACAGCACTTTCCCCATATTGGTAATAAACTGTTCCTTGTAAGAGCTATATTGATGAATGGTTCTTGCTAAAAGGCTATTATCGGATGCTCTAACATCTTTTTTTAGTAAAAGACCTCTTTTCCAAGGCTCAATATCCCTAATTAAAGCATATTGGGTATTGACAATAATATCAGGTTCATAAGAGAAACTGTATTCATTGTAACCATTCTTATTGGTAGCAGTAGATTCTTCTGAATATTCCTTGACATTGGTATAATAGACAGGTGTACCGTCATGGCTACTCATTTCAGAAAGTCCATTTGTCCCCAAATAAACCATCTTATTAAGATAGCTTGTTGGTGAAATATATCTCATTTCTCCTACCGAAGCTGAAGAAGGGAAAGACCACAAAGAACTTAACCTTCCAATCCCTGAGCCAACTTCACTGGCATACTCATACCGCTTCATGGAAGCTAACGAGCCTACATTAGTATAATTTTTAATGGATTTAACTCTCAAACCACCTCCTAATACTTCTATGGAATTATTTTTATAACGATTGGCTTCAAAATCAAAAGTCGTATAACCTCCTGTGGGATATGTTATTTTAGCAATAAGCCCTTCTTTTAAATAAGTTTCATCTGTACTTCTATCAGCCGTACCATTTAAAATGGTAACAGGCGTAAGTCCACCATTATAAGTAGCAATATCAAAAAGGTGATTATTATTTTTATTATTAAAATAACCAAAATAATCTTGTTTACTCCAATCAGCTTCGGCAGTTACATTACCCGTTGGATATTTCCAAGAATAAGTATTGGTGGTATAATCGAATTTATAAACTTGTGGGTCTGTGAGCGTTGTTCCATAAATCTGCAAACTATCTAATTTCAAACGACCATTGGCATTTGTTCTATCTTTAAAATAGCTATAATTGAAAACAATTCTTTTGATTAAGTTCTTGCTTGTTCCTTCATAGGCATAAACTTTTATTTGTTTTAAATAACGGCTCTCGGGTTGGTCTAATCGAGTTTCGTTTGTCGTTGATTGCTCAAATTCTACCTCTCCATTACTGGTAATAATTTTGTAAATATTCTGACTTTTAATCTCTTTAATTTGGCGACTTGGTATTGGAGCAACAGATTGAGCAGTAGGGTTATTACTTTCATCATAATTAACGGAAGCCGACCAAGATTGATAGGTTTGCTGAATTGTTCCGCCAGATTGATATTGAAATTTGATAGCATCACTATTATTGGGAGAACTAATTCCTGCTAAATGCCAAGAAACGATACCTGCTTCTGTCACACCCGAAGATGAACCATCAGGATAAACATTTTGTTGTTCACTTGCTCCTGTGCCATCCGTATTTGCTCCAAAATCATAAATATGACCTTCCATATTCTTGATTTTAAAAGTCTGAATAACGCCATCAGAAGCCGTTTGATAGGAAATGTCAACCGCTTGCCAAGGCATTAAAAAGGGTTTCGTACCATTTTGTCCCAACATAAACTTTCCACTTACTCCTGCTGCCGAATAAGTAAATAAATCAGGTTCTAAGTCTGCATTTCCCCCTTGTGCAACATTCAAAAAAGTGAAGTCTTGTGAACTACTACATAGGTTACGAGTAATAATCGGATTAGTTAAATAATTTCCCGTTGTTGCTTGGTCATCCGCCATTCCCCCTAAAATAGAGCGATTAAGGGAAGTACCTGCATCAAGATTCATTCCCCAACCAACCCATGAAGAAAAATCACTCATGGTATGACCGCTTGCATGATACCGTAAAGTAATAGGTACACTTAAATTACCCTCTTGGACGGTATAAAGAGGAATATTAATATCAGGAACACCGCTACTAAAATTTACTTGATAGTCTCCATACTTTTGAAAAGAAGCCGCATTAGGAGAAAGTGGAGAAAAATTCGGGATAAACTTCTTATATCCATCTGTTGCAGCACTCAAATTATTATTTAACTCCACAGAGTCTTTTTTAATTGATTGAGCAATGGTTTGTAGGTTAAGAATAAAAAAGAGACTTAAATACAGACATACTTTGTAGAGATTTAACATCATTAATCGGTTTTATAAGTTGATAATTTAATAGGGGGCGGTTAGGTATTGAATTTGAAAATCAATAAAAATAGCGTGTCGTTGCTCGCTTGTGTTTTGAGGCTCTGGTAAACCTGTGAAAACAATGCAAAGCAACGCCCACGCATCACGTGAGCGTATCGCTAAGACACCTGTTTCACAAAATTTTAAAGAAAATTTACCAGATTTTCAAAACACAGGAACTGTAAGCTAAACGCTAATAATATGTTGTTTCTCTTTTTTATTCAAATTCAAAGCAATGTTAAACTGACTTTTTTAATTGACCAAAGAATTACTCTATTTTCTGAAAAAATAGGGTAATTCTACGTAATGAATTTATCTATAATCAGATATTAATACAACAATGGTGAAGATGATAAGACTGTTCATTTCGTATCAGAAACTCAGTCATTTTCCTACATGATATGTAGGGATATAGTATGGATAAAGTAGGGGTAAGGTTGAGATATAGTATGGATAAAGTTGGCACAAAATATTCATTTGAAAAGCTATTTTCAAATGAATACTTAAAAAAATAATCTATTAACTCTGAACAAAAATAGCCGATGTATTAACGCTAAAAACGGTATTGTAACGTTACGTAACGCTTGTATGTAACGTTACATGATACGTTACAGATTAAATATGCCGACCTATAAAAGGATTATTAGAGATAGATAGATTGTTAAACAAATTTTCCCAAATGGAATCCATTTGGGAAAAGCATAACACCACCTATTTTGATAAAGAGTCTTCTTTTTGAGAGACACTTTATTCGTTTTTAAAATTACCGATTTTAACAATGGTAAACCATTAATTAAAATAAATTGAGTATTCTTTTAAAGTTGGTTAAAAGGGGTTATTTTCGTGTGGTGATAATTTAAAAAATTAGTATAGCCCACTATACCAATTTTGAGAATGCACTCACTTCGTTTGTTCATCCTCAAAATTGGTCGTGGGGTCTTGCAGACGGCTACCAACCGCATATAACATGAGCAAAGCAATCTGTCGCATATCCAAGTGTAAAAGTAGTGGTTCAGCCACAGGAAAGACACAACACAATTATCGAGAGCGAGAGGTTTTAAATGCCGACCAAGAGCGTCAGCATTTAAACCAAGAATATATCAATTTAGAGCGAAAAAGTATTTGGGATATAGCGACCCAACGCATTGAAGCAGCAGGTGTAAAGCGAAAAGTGAAACCTGATGCAGTGCGAGCAGTTGAGATGATTTTAACGGCATCAGCAGATTTCTTTGAGCGAGACGCAAATGGTCTTGCTTTAGATATTCGTGGCGGTGAATGGTTAGCCAAGAACATGACGTTTTTAGAAGAACGTTATGGGAAAAATGTAGTAGCACTTACTTTGCATCAGGACGAGAAAACGCCACACCTTCACGCCATCATTGTACCTTTGACCGAAGATAACCGCCTATCCGCAAAGGAAGTTTTTACGCCCCGAACTTTGCGAGCTTTGCAAACTGATTATGCCAGGGCGATGGAATGTTTTGGATTGGAGCGAGGTATTGAGGGAAGTAAAGTCAAGCACTCGGATATGAAGACTTATTACGGAGCGGTTAAGAGTTTGAACAATTTACAGGAAGAAACAAAGGAAGCCAAAGCGTTAAAATCAAGTCTTCCTGATTTACAAATTCAAAAGCAATTATTGGAACAGCAGTTACAGCAGGAGCGAGAGAAGTTTGAGCAAGAAAAGACTGCTGCTAAACTTGAGCGAGAGCGTTTAGAGCAGGAAATGGCAAAACTCAAATTCAATTATGAATTTAGTAAGGCAGCTCTCAATAAAGTAGAAAAAGAATTAGCTGAAAAGAAACAACAAGAACAAAACCGCCATAGAGGCATATCTCACCGATGACAGACCCTTTTGAAGAAATAACCTCTCTCCGCAAGAGCCATGAAGAATTAAAACAGTTGCTACAAAAGTCCTTAAATCAACCACCCCGTTGGACAATTGATTCTAAAGCCATTGCCGAACATCTCAGCCAAAGAGTACCTAATCCTGTGGATACATTGGAACAAATACAATTGGTTGAAAGAAATGTACGTCAAACGCTGAACAGTTTTCCCAAGAGTATTCCCATTCGAGGGGAGTTCTACGGGTTTACGTCAAAGAAAACATTTTTCTCTTATTGGGGAATGTTAGCGGTGACTATGTTGGTTGCTTTTTATTTTAGTTTTCGTGCAAGCGATGACGAGCGACTCAAAGAGTATAAACGATTGGTTGAAGAGTTTGGGAGCAAAAATCCGAAACTTGCCAATAAGTATTTTGGGAGTTGGTACGAGCGAAATTTAGAACAGTAATATTGGGTTTTAGTTTCTGATAAGATTCAATTATCGGAAACTATTTTTAATCATTACAAAGGGGAAAATAACCCCCGTAACGTTACGTAACGCTTCTTGGTAACGTTACAGGTGACATTTTAGCCTTTTTTGAGAGGTTTTTGCGTATATTTTTATACGTTAGTTTTTTGAGGAACTATTTTATCTCCATAATAGTTTGAAGATTGTACCCCCTAAATGAAAAAAGGCATACAAATTGTTGTACTGCTGATTATTAAATCATTTATTTTCAACCTGAATAAGTCTTCCTGTATTATCCATCCATGAATCGGTTTTATCCCGTAATGGTATGATATAGTCTTGTGACTTATTTAACCACCCACTAAATACAAAAAATATTATGTCAAAATTGTCAAAAAAAGTCTGTCCCGCTTGTGGCAGCATTTTTCAGAAACGCAGTGAAACCCACGAATACTGCTCAGGTGCTTGTCGCACAAAAGCCTTCCGCCAACGTAATGAAATGGAAGAGCCTTCTTTTTTGCATCAATCTAAAAAGTCGGAAGAATCTTCTTTCAAAAAAGAATCATCAGCAGATGAAACAAAAGTATCCCATGAAAATATTTCTGATTTTTCAGCAATTGGGATTACTGAGTATATTCCTAATCCTGCTTATGTGCGAATAACCAAAGAGCATAGCGATTGTGTAGAGCATACGCTCGAACTTCAACGCCATAAAGAAACCTTAGAATCGGACATCTATCGTTTAAGTGGTGGAACTGCCAAAATAGCAGGAGCAATTCTTGGCGGTTTAATCGTTTTGGCTGGCGGATATACTTATATGGCTTTTCAAACTAAGAAAGGAAATGCCATCAAGAGAACGCTTTTTTGGATTTTGCTTATCCCTACCACTATCCTTGGCATTGTTGCAGGAGGAGCTTTGGCTGTTCTTACTTATTTTGGTTCAGAGAAAATTCAAAAGTTAGCAAAAGCAGAAGCGAAAGCGTTAGAAGTTTCATCTCTTAACCAAGAGATATTAGTATCAAAGGATAAGGAGAAATTGCTAAAAATTGAACGTGATGCCATTCAAAAGCAAATCGCCCGATATGATAAAATTATTACAGAAGGTGAGTATGTGCCTTTTGAAGAAGTGAGCAGTCAAAAAGCTACTTCACTTGAAAGTCTAAAAAGTAAGAAGTTCAAAACCTTGCCTTTTTCGGGTAAATTGAAAGACTTAATGGGTACTCCAGAAGCCAATTTTTGCATGATGGTTTATGGAAAGCCTGGGCAAGGGAAAAGTTATTTTACGCTTGAATTATCAGAATACTTAGCTCATCATTTTGGAACAGTTTTATTCAACTCTTCAGAAGAAGGTTCTTCTCTTTCTCTTCAAAATAAGATTAACCATTTTGATATGGAGAATATTTATTTAGGCGATGCAAAGGATATAGATTCGTTGCAATATCTTCTTACTCAATCCCCCTATAAGTTTGTGGTGATTGATAGCATCAACCACATGAGCATAACGCCTGAGGACTTACGTAAGTTGAGAGGCTTGCACCCCGATAAAGGTTTTATTTGTATTCTGCAATCAACTAAAAGTGGAGACTTCAAAGGAGGCAATGAATTTGAACACGATGCTGATATTTCAATCAAGATTGACAAAAGAGTAGCGGAATGTAAGAAAACTCGATACCAATAGAAATTGGTAAAAAATGCCTCTGTAACGTTGCGTAACGCTTCTTTGTAACGTTACAGGACACGTTACAGGGGTGTATCATTACAAATTTGGGTAACTTTTACCGATTATATAACCTACAATTTGACCGACTTTTTTACAACTAATTTTGCAGTATTGCAGTAAATACTGCAAACCGTATTTACTGCAATACTGCAAAACTGCAATACGGTTTTACTGCAAAACTGCAAACCGTATTGCAGTTTTGCAGTATTTATGATAATTTGCATAATGATAATTTCAATAACTTCTTTAAAGGGTGGGGTAGGAAAATCCACTATTACTCAAAATTTAGCAGTCTGTTTTGCTCATGGTGGTTACAAGGTTTGTATTGTAGATACTGATACCAATAGAAGCTCTGAACGATGGGCAATTTTACGCCCTGAGACACTCCCTCATATCCCTGTTTTTGTCCAATCTGATGATTCATTGAGCCAATCGGTTAAGGCACTAAATAGAGATTATGAGATAGTGCTTATTGATGGTACACCTTCTTTATCTAAAGTTACAAGCAAGATTATCATGCTTGCAGACTTGGTACTCATACCTATCCTTCCAAGTGGTTTAGATATATGGGCTACGGAACAATTTATTGAGCGATATGAGTCAGCGAAGGAGCAATTGGAGCAAGATATTCCTGCCTACTTTATCTTGAATAGATATAAACCAAGTACCAATTTTGGGAAGGAGTTTAAATCAGTATTGGAAGAAACAAAAATTCCTGTTATCTCAAATCATCTTAAAGATAGAACTGCTTATATCGAATCTGTGGTACAGGGAATAGGCGTTTTAGAGCATAAAGACGAGAAAGCCAAAATGGAAATATCAGCATTATACAACGAGATTATTACACTCATAAAATAGCAATATGAAGTCATTAAGAAGCACTTTAGGCGAAAGCCTTTTATCTCCTAAAGTATCGGTAGAGAAAAAGGAGAAAAATCTTGAGTTAGTGGAAGCGGCAACTCAACGAATACATGAGCCAACAACCAATACCACTAAACGCATTACCATTGATGTGCCAATGGATATTTACCCTGCTCTGAAAAACCATGTATTCAAAGAAGGACTAACCTTAAAAGACTACCTTTTAAGGTTAGTTCAATCAGATTTAGGTTTATAGGGGTTTGCTTTTAGGGTCTGTTTTAAATTTTATCTTGTCCAGTCCCAAAGATTTGGCTAAATATGCCGTCCTATTTCGGGGTGGTTTTCCTTTCGTAATCATGTCCTCAATGATAATATCTAACCTGATGAACTCATTAAAAACGTCTCTGTTCGATACGATATAATCAATTTGGATTGGGGTTAATTGATATAAAGTAGAAATAAGATGATACTTTTCTGATATTTCTTTTGGACTTAGTTGCTTAATAAAATCAATGGTTTGCTTGATTTCTTGCTTGAGAACAATTTTTTCAAGTTGTTCTTTGCTTCTGATAGTAAAAGTAAGTGCCGTTATCTTTTTTCGTTGTTTCTCTGCAATTTCCCAATCGAATGAAATTCCACAATGCTCTAATAATTCTTTTTGACAGTATTCAAGAATGTAAATTTCAAATAATCTAAAGTTTTTATATTGTGTAGTGCTAAGCCCTAATAAGTCTCGTAATTCTTCAATTGATATAGTCCAAGAGCCTTGATTTTTATACTGACTTAAAAGTTCATATATTCTAATAGCATGACTACTTGTTAAACTCATAATAGCCTTTAAATCCATTGTGGTATAACCATTTGCTAATTCTAAAAATAGCTTTTTAGCTGCTGGTGCTATTTGAATAGTAATTTGGCTATTACTCTTGTTTTTAGCTTTGTAATTAGCATAAAATATAGGTACAATGTAACCAAAGTATTCATCATTCTTTGTCGAATTATCAAAGAAAATCTTTCGAGAAACGATTTTGTCAAGAGCCTCTTTTATTCTATTTCTATTCGTCTCTTTAAGCTCTAATGGTGATATTACTACCTGTAATACTTCCATTTCATTGTCCAAATTCAAGTTAAACCCCTGTGCTTCTTTTAGGTTAGCTATGACTGTTAAATAAATGTGTTTTTCAATAAGAGTAAATTCATGACGTGTAAGATTAAGAATATTACTAACTCTCAATAATGAATTATTAATAGGGTTTTCTTTTTGTGGATTCATAGCAATTGTTTTTATATCTAAAGATAATTATAATTGTTAGATATAAAAAATAGTCCTAATAATTAGTATTAACTTTCTTGTTTTGATTGTATGCAATTTCTAACAATACTATATGCAATTTCTAACAATACGAAATCTAAATTGTATGCAATTTCTAACAATACTATATGCAATTTCTAACAATACTATATGCAATTTCTAACAATAGATTTTTTATATTATTGAAAATCAAGCACTTATATTGCTTTTTTTGCAAAAACAATCAATCAATTGATATTGAATAATTTTATCAATTGATTATTTTTTAAGGCTTTTAGTATAAAAAAAACGTGTTTTCGGGTGTTTTGTCGAAGAACCAAACACAGAAACACAGAAACTCAAAAAATCAAACAGGCGGTCAACTAAATTTTTAGTTGACCGCCTGTTTAAAAACGTAAGCAATAGAGTTTAAAACAAAGTTGCCCTAACGGAATCCATTAGGGCAATCTTAATTAATAGTTCTACACTCAATGTCGTTTAGTTAAGGGAAATTACAGCCTTTTATAGTTCATGAAATACTTTTTTTTTGGCTTGTGATTTCTGGGTAAACTTCGATTGGGTCTTATGATTTCTCGTGTTTTAGCTAC
>NZ_JAYGIN010000049.1:0-14607 GCF_034931005.1 Arcicella sp. LKC2W | reverse complement strand
TACAAGGACAGACAGTTGAAAAACTTAGAAAAAATGGCTAAAAAAATGGGAATGAGCCTACAAAAAACTCAATCTTAAATTACTAACAATCAGGCACTTAAAAAATCGGTTGTAGGAAGCGGGCTGACGTGCAAACTTGGAGTTATGTGCATCTTATTAAATTTAGTAATAAATTGAAACTTTGTGCTCTGAAACCCGCCCGAACGCAAAGTCCGAAAACGTCAGGCTGTGAAAAAACTAAAAATTGGTTTAAAACCGGTCTTCCGTTGTCGATTTAAAAGCTTTTGAGCGATTCTATTTTTAGGCAACCATTCTCGGTGGATAAAAACTAAGGGTTATATATAGCCTTACAAATCGTTGGTTTCGGTTAAGTTGGGTTGTATCTGGGTACTTGGGCTTCCAAGTTTTGAGTTTTTCCATTAATCTTGCCACTCCCAGTATGTTGAGTACTCTTTTGAGGTTGTAAACAGTCATGATCAATGACATTTCGCCACTGACTTTCTTTAATCCTCTCAAATTGGTGTGGTTAAAACCCCATTGCCGCTTGATTATTCCAAATATGTGTTCGTTAATTTCTTGCCGTTTTCCGTATAAGTCTTTGTTAGCTATATAGTTGTCTTTATTTATTTCTACTGCTCGGGCATATTCACTTCGTTCAATTTCCCTACCTCCGTCAGCTCTGCCTGTGCAAAGACTTTTTACGGGATATTCTTTACAGGCCGATGTTCGATATTTTTTGAAAAGATAGCTGATGTTTTCATCCCTCCTTTTGGTATGCCAAGTACCTTTATCAAGTCATTTTAGTCGCAAAAATCATCCTGTTTGTAAGTCATATTAAATAATTGTTATCCTTTTATGAAAGGTATTAAATCCAACGAGCAAAGCAGAACTTTGTTTCTTTTAATTGGAATTTTGCCCTTGCCATGAACTATTTTATCCCTTTTCTCCTTGCTCTTTTTTCACTTCTGTCTATTGATACTCCTCTTTTTGCACAACAAGAACATTTAGAAGATGCGATGTTTACGTCGGAACAAGAGCCGAGCAAACGCTTATTGCAGTTGAAAAACAAGTATAGCGACGCTCTCGAACATCATCAGACCTTAGAAGCTGCCCAAGCCTTGCAACAAATGGGGCTTTTGTGCTTTCATGTGGGACATTATCCGCAAGCCTTAGATTTTTATTTGCAAGCCGATAAACTTTTTAAAAGTACGGATGCCGATTTATTAAGAGCCAATAATCTAAACGATTTAGGTTTACTTCATTATTTCAATCGAAATCCAGTCTTAGCAAAACAGTACTACGAAGAAGCATTACACCTTTTCGAAATCCATCATGACCATCTGGGCATCGCCACAACACTCGGAAAGATTGGGCATCTTTTTGAGAAACAGGAAAACTATAAACAGTCCTTATCATTTCAAAAACAAGCAATTCAGCATTTTACACAAATCAATAATCAAACTGGAATCGCTAAGATTTATGAAAATTTAGGAAGTATTTTTGAAGATTTAAGCCGCTACGATTCTGCTAAATACTATTTTTCTAAATCCTTAGCCATTAACGATGAGCAACATGACGAAGTAGCTAAAATTGAAGTGTTGAATAATATTGGCGATATACTTCGTAAAACGGGAAAACCTCAAGAAGGTCTAACGTATTCGAAAAAGGCCCTAACTCTTGCTAAAAAGTACCACGAAAAATACCAAGAAGCCAGTGCTTATCGTGATTTAGCCAGAACCTATAATTTGCTTGGTCGAAACGATAGTGCTTATTTTTATTTAGAGATAAGTCGGAAAATGACCTTGGATATTTATTCCGATCAGAACAATCAGAAAATCGCCATGATGCAAGTGATTTATGATATTACAAAGAAAAATAATGAGATAGAACGCTTGAATAACGACAGTAAAACCAATAAAATAATTGGCTTTGCCATCACGATTGTCATGGTTCTTTTGGCAATTCTCGGAGGGGTAATTATCAATAAACAACGGATGTATATTCAAAATGAGCGTTCGGTGAGTGAGCAGAAACAAAAGGTTTTTGAGAAAGAACAGGAACTCGTTCAGGTAGCTTTACGAAACAGGCAGTTGGAAGAGGAACAGTTAAAACAAGAGCTGGAAATTAAATCAAGAGAACTGACTACGCATACGCTACACATTATTCAGAAAAATCAGGTTTTAGAAAAACTGTATCAACGTTTGGAGGAAATCAGTAAGGATGATCGGAAAAATACGCAGAAGAATATCCAGAAAATCATGCTCGAAATTCAAGATAATTTTAACCATGACCAACATTGGGACGAATTTCGACAAATTTTTGAACAGGTTCACGGAACATTTTTAGAAAAAGTAAAAGCCAGTTCTGAAAACCTTACCGCCAATGATTTACGCTTGATTGCCCTCTTGAAAATGAACCTAAAATCGTCAGAAATTGCATCTTTGTTAGGTATCTCTCAGGATAGTTTACGAGTAGTTCGTTACCGACTTCGTAAAAAACTGAATATGGAGCAAGGAGACAATTTAGCCAGCTTTATGCAAAACTTGTAACGGTAAAATAACGATAACAATTTGATAATATTCGATTTTAAATTTATAATAGTCTGTTTTTCAGTGTATTATAAATTTTTTATTTGGTGTGTTGCTTTTTTGTTAACGGTGTTTGTAACGCAGTTTCCTTTTTGTAACGACAACGATTTGGAAATTTTTGAATACTGTGATAATCTTTGTCCCATCAAACCGATGGAGCTTTTTTTATGAATAGACTTCTGGGTACAACTTACATTTCAATCAATTATGTATAAAAGTTTAATAGTTTTCTTGTTACTATCCTTCCCATTATTTGCTGGTTCTCATGCAGATAATACGCTCAAAGGCTTTGTGTTTGACAAAGATTCGGGAGAGCCGTTGGTGGGGGCGTATGTGCGTATCGACAAAAGCAACGTGTACGCCATGACTGGCTTGGATGGTTCTTTCAGTTTAAAACATCTTGAGAAAGGAAAACACTTTTTAGTGGTAAGTCATGTAACGTATCAATCTTTTAAGGAGGAAGTAGTAATTAATTCGTCCCTACAAACACTGACCATTCGATTAGAAAATAGTAATCTTCAAGAATTAGCAGAAGTCCAAGTCGTAGCATCTACGGATAAATCATCTGAAAATTCAGCTCGAAAATCTGAACGCAATGCCAATCAATTGATGAACATCGTTTCGGCAAAAGCCATTGAAATTTCACCAGATTTAACGGTTGCCAATTTGATTCAACGTGTTTCGGGAGTTTCCATCGAACGTAATAGTAATGGAGATGGTCAGTATGCTATTTTGAGAGGAATGGATAAGCGTTATAATTACACATTGGTAAACGGAATTAAAATCCCAAGTCCAGATAACAAATATCGTTACGTGCCTTTGGATATTTTCCCGTCTGATTTATTGAGCCGTTTGGAAGTAACCAAAACCCTAACGCCCAATCTGGAAGGTGATGCCGTGGGAGGTGTCGTAAACATGGTGATGAAAGATGCACCTACGGAGTTAGAAGTTAAAGCAAACTTGGCTTCGGGTTACAATGAACTGTTTTTGCATGATGGTTTTGCCAGTTTCAATAAAGGGCAAGTTGCTACGAAATCGCCTTATGAAATCAATGGAAGCTCTTATTATGCGACTCCAAACGATTTTTCAAAAGCAACAACGGCCGTCAAAACGCAACAGCCATCGCCAAATATCGTAGGTGGCTTATCCATCGGGAATCGCTATGTTCATAACAAATTAGGGGTCATTTTAGCATTGAGTTACCAGCATACCAACCGTGGAAGCAATAGTAGTTTTTACTCTTCAACGGTCTATGATACGGAACGGAGTTCTCGTATTACGGGACTCTCTGAACGTAAATTTTCAGATCAGCAAGAGCGTTTGGGAGTGCATTTGAAATTGGATTATCGTCTGAATGCCAAGCATAAATTTCAGTGGTATAATGCTTATATGAACCTTCAGAATAGTCAGGTTAGAGAAACCAGAACAACGGATTTCTCCAATGGTGGGCATGACCCCGTTTTGGGAAATGCAGGTCTAAGTTTTGCTACTCGTTCTCGTTTAACCCAGCAGCAAATTATGAATAGCACCTTACAAGGGAATCATAAATTATTAGACAAATTGACGTTTGACTGGTCAGCTGTGCTTTCTTCTGCCACGAATGCTACGCCTGATAATACTTCAATTACGGTTTTAGGAACTCGTAAAAACTTTGTTGAAACAAAGACGTATGCTTCTCAAATGACTCGTCGTTGGGAACATAATTCAGATAACGACTATGCCGCTTATTTGAATTTGGTGTACCTAACCAAGTATCAGGGAAACAGTCTTGAACTGAGTACGGGAGGTTTGTATCGTAACAAAAAGCGAGACAATTTTTATAATAACTACCAGTTTCAACCAAGTAATTTGTACGCTCTTTATGGCAAAGATTTTACTGCTAATGAAGACCTTACGTGGAACTTGAATAACCCAAGAGGTTCGGTGGCTTCTGCTTTAACGTATAAGGCATCAGAACAAATTGTTGCGGAATATGTCATGGCAAAATTGCAACAAGAAAAACTACAAACCATTGCAGGGGTACGTCTGGAACATACGAATCAAGGATACGAAATGCTTTTCCCTTTAGGTGAATCAAAACCAACGGGTAATCAGATTTATACCGATATATTACCAAGTGTGAATGTAAAATATAATTTAAACGCCAAACAGGTACTTCGTGCTTCGTATTTCCGTTCGATTAACCGTCCAGGTTTCTTTGAAATCGTGCCGGGAAAAGTCGTAAACGAGGAGTTTCAAGAACGTGGAAATGCTGATTTAAAACGTGCTATTGCGGATAACTTTGATATTCGCTACGAACTACTACCCAATCCGTCTGACCAATTGTTGATGGGAGTCTTTTATAAATTCATAAAAGACCCCATTGAATATGCTCTCAACGTGGATGAAACTCGTGGACAAGATGTCTATTATGCACCAGGGAATTATGGAAATGCAACGAATTTGGGCTTGGAACTGGATTACATCAAATACATTAAAAACTGGGGAATTAAGGCAAATTATACTTATACCAATTCGTCGATTACTACCCAAAAAATCATTCGTGACCGCAATGCTAACGGGGAACTCTATACAAAAAATGTAGCTCAAACTCGTCCTTTGTACGGACAGTCGGCTCATATTGGAAATGTAACGTTGCTTTATAAAGATACCAAAACGGGTTGGGATGCCCAGTTGGCGGCCTCTTACACAGGCGAGCGAATCAATACCGTTTCCCAATTTTTGGATAATGACCTTTGGCAAGAAGCCTTTATTCAAATGGATGCCTCGCTGGAAAAGAAAATCGGTACAAGTTGGGTGATTTTTGCTAAAGCAAATAATTTGTTAGATACTCCTTTGCGAGTTGTCATTAAAAATACAAACCCCATAAATAACGACATTAATCTGGATACTCGTAACGCCAACAGCACACTGATTCGTCAGGATTATTACAAACGCTCTTTCGTCGTGGGGCTTCGTTTCAAATTGTAAAAGTCGTAATTAAATCGTAATTCTTAAATCGACTCTTTCGTGAGGGTCGGGAAGATATTTATTTACCCAATCAATAACTCCTTAATTTAATCTAATAATTAATTTTCAACATGAAAAAGTTACTTCTATTATCCATTTTTGCAGCCTTTTTAATGACAGGTTGTAATTCATCGGACGTTGCTCCTGCCGAAAAACTAAGTGTTTCAGGTGAAGTTTCAGGGACTTGGAAAAAGGGTTCTATCATTACGGTGAACTCAGATTTAATAATTCCAGTCGGTAAATCATTAACCATCGAAGAGGGCGTAATTATCGTAATGGATACGACAAGTAAGCCAGAATTCATTGTACAAGGGAATTTGTATGCGTTGGGTACATCAGCAAATCCAATCAAATTTTCTGTTCCAGAAACGGCTAAATTGGCAAAATACAAATTTGGACAGCTTTGGGGAGGAATTCTTGCTGCTAAAACTTGTACAGAAATGGTGTTGGACAACGTGATTTTAGAATATGGTGGAGCTGTAACAACAGAGGCATCTACGTCGGTAAAATTAGGTTTATACAAAGCTGAAAGTGGTGAGTTTGACCCAGCATTATGGTTCTCTAATGCAGCAGGAAAATTGGTAGTAAGAAATTCAACCATCCGTAACTGGCGTGACGATGCTACGTATATTGAAGGCGGTAGTGTGATTTTTGCAAACAATAGCCTTTATACGACTGGTTTGAGTGGTGGAGATGGCTTCAATATCAAGTCGGGTGTTGTAGTGGATATTGCTTTTAACTTTGTGTATAGCACCAACACAAATGCACTGAAATTATCAAGTACTGGTGGTCGTACGCCGCAAGCAACCGTGGTTGCCTACAATAATACGATTGTAAATACAGGTTGGAGAAGACCAACTATTAAAGGTGGTTCAATTTGGGTAGAGCAAAGTGTGCGTGCAAAATTGTATAATAACTTGATGGCAAACTGTCGTTTCGGAATTAAGAGAGATACTAAGTTGCCAGAAGATACAGCAAGTAGAGTGTCGAATAATTACTACTATGGCTACACGCAAAATGCGGTTGACCAGTTTCAAAATTCGAAAGAAATCTTGTCGGGAACGAACGAAATTAAAGGAACAAAAGCAGATGAAAACGATCCATTATTCGTGAATTATCCTAAAAGTACCGATTACTTAACGGCTGATTTATTAGCTACTTGGGATTTCCACTTATCGGCTAATTCTCCAGCATTGGGCAAAGGTTTAACTACGTTTACTCGCAATTTTAAAGATGGTATCGTCATCAATGGTGTTACCTACAAATCGCCAGACCCAGCAACTTACGTTGGTGCTTATGGTACAAAATAACCTTCATCAGTAAATTTGATTAATTTTTGCCTAAACACCAAGTCGAAAAGTAAGCCTTTTTAGGGTAAACTCTGGAAGAGCTTGGTGTTTTTTTAACCTTTTTATCTATGCGTATTATCCCTTTTTTAGGTATGAGTTTATTATTTGCTCAGGGATGTAGTTCTCAAGTAAATAATCAAAAAGTTATTTCGCCGATTGTGATTACGGAAGCCGTAAAGTACGATACCGACGACCCTGCCGTTTGGGTAAATCCAACCGATGCGAGCAAAAGTCTCATTTTGGGAACAGATAAAAATCAAGATGGAGCTTTGTATGTGTTTGATTTACAAGGAAAAATCATTCAAGATAAGGTAGTTAAAAATCTACAACGCCCCAATAACGTAGATATTGAATATGGACTTCTATTGGGAGGAAAGAAAACGGACATTGCCGTAGTGACCGAACGCATGACTCATAAATTACGTATCTTTTCCTTACCTGATATGAAACCGATTGATGGGGGAGGGCTTCCCGTTTTTGAAGGAGAAACAGGAACAGAATTTAGAGATTTAATGGGTATTTCTTTATATAAAAATCCTCAAGGAGCTATTTATGCCATTGTGGGGCGTAAATCAGGCCCGACTAACGGTGGCTATTTATGGCAGTATTTATTAGAAGATACTGGAAAAGGAGACGTGAAAGCAACCCTCGTGCGTAAGTTTGGTACATATAGTGGTAAGAAGGAAATCGAATCCATTGCCGTGGACGACCAATTGGGCTATGTCTATTATTCAGATGAAGGGGTAGGGGTTCGTAAATACTATACCGAACCGTCCAAAGGAAATGAGGAATTAGCCCTTTTTGCCCAGACAGGTTTTTCAGAAGACCATGAAGGCATTTCCATTTATCAGCTCACCCCAACGACGGGCTATCTATTAGTATCGGATCAGGGGGCGAATAAATTTCATGTTTTTAGCAGAGAAGGAGCAAAAGGAAATTCGCATGAGCATCCATTATTGAAAGTAGTAGAGGTAAATGCAACGCAAAGTGATGGTTCTGAAACGGTTGCAATTCCTTTGGGTAATGCTTTTCCAAAAGGACTTTTTGTAGCGATGAGTAATAACAAAACTTTTTATCTTTACCGTTGGGAAGACATTGCAGGGAAAGAATTGAAAAGTATAAAGAAGTAAGTACTCGTTTAGAGGCATTTATTCTTCATTAGATACTACAATTAATTCATTAATTGTCAAAAATTGTAAGTTTCTTAGAGCTGACACTCCAAGAAACAAAAATGCTCAAATAAATCAGATCTGAATCAAAAAAGATTCTTATATATTCAAAAGAATATATAGGATGTCCTCAAAACATTCTCTAAGACTAAATACTTGAAGCGACTATTTAAAACTCAATTTCGGATGGAGTTTTAAATAGCAGTTTTCTTTTTTACCAATCCAAGGCAGGTTAAAATATATGCTGTTCGATTTTTGACTTTTGGATAAAGTCCATTTTCAAACTCAATATTTAGGGTAACAAACTGGTCTCTTAGGTTTTTATCACTAAGAATCATTTGTTTATGATTTTCTTTAAAATTATAGTTCCTCGTAATAATATCTTCAACCTTATTAAAAACCAAAGCAGGACTTATTTCAATGGCTTGTAAGAAATCCTGTTTATCAGCTTGGCTTAATTCAAAGGCTGTTTGAATCGAAAATTGCAAATGTGTAACGTTTCTTTGTTTATTTCCGTAATGTTCATACTCAAAGTTGATGGGTACTCCTTTGGTGTTTTTTAATTCTTCTTTAACAGGTTCTAAGACATTCTTTTTGAAGTCATTTAAGTTAGGGTACTTGTTTTCAGCAACTTGTAAGAGTTTTCTTAGTTCAACAATGCTGTAAACAAATTTTGTTCTATTTTGCCCAAGATGAAGTTTAATCAATTTATACATCAATGTTGAGTAAATTGATTTGAATTCCAGAATGGTTTTGAAGTCGTATCGAGTATATTGAGTGCCTAAGCTTGCTAAATACGGTGATAATTGGGCATTTGAACGAAACTCTAAAAAGCCATTATTATTTTTATTATAGCTAATATTTGAAAATAAGGGAATATGCTCAAATTCAAGATTGGGCTTTGATAAATCAAAAAAGGTCATCACTTTTTGAGCCATTGATTTTGTGACAGCCAAAATCTGACGGGTAGTAATAAACTCTTTTACCTTTGAAATTGGAATTCTTACCAATAATCCGTGATTAATATTAATTGTACCGTGGTCAATCTGATTTACAAAATATTCAAATAGTCTTTGTTCTACTCTTGAGAAATGAGTATTACTGACTACTAATTTATTCGGTAAATAGTTGTCTTTTCTGTTTGGGGTATATGGATGTTCTAAATATTTTTCTTCGCCTAAGTCTATGTGAGCCATTTCTGTATAATAGGATTAATAGATAAGTTAAAGTTAGTGTAAATTTTGCAAAAAACTCGCCTTAGAGGTGTAAAAAACTCGCCTTATGGTTCATGAATTTTGCAAAAAACTCGCCTTAAAGGTGTAAAAAACTCGCCTTATGGCTTGCAAGCTATTGATTATCAATGAGATACGAGCTTCTAAATCAATCAAATTATTTTGAATAAATATAAAAATCAAGGACATTATTACTAAAAATAATAGGTTCATTCTGTAATTGTGCTAAAAAACACTTAACCAAGTAAAAAATAACTCTAACTAATAGTTTCTATTTACCTAAATATTTGATTGAAATATAAAGCTAAGCGAAATTTGTAAAAAACTCGCCTTAGCTTTTTTAGCATTAACAAAGTTCCGTCAAATGTTTGATAATTAACACATTAGTCTTTAAATGTATTTGTAAAAAACTCGCTTTATGGTAATGAGACATTTAGCATAACCTTGATAAAATAATGTATGTGTATGATTTATAGGTAATTACGAATATTTGGGCAAGTTGGACACTATGCAAAATTCTAAAAATAATCAGTCCATTTTTTGTAAAAAACTCGCTTTAAGTGTTTTAATAGCTCATCCATTTATTATTCAGAGCTTGTAAAAAACTCGCTTTAATAGATAACTTGCTGATTTACAGAGTCATTATAATTTGTAAAAAACTCGCTCTAATCAAATCAGTTGCACTTTACTATTTGTAAAAAACTCGCCTTAATTATATAAATCGTTCATTTTAAGGTACTTATCTTTATTTATGGTTTTAGCATTTGTATTATTAGATAAACTTGGTAGTAACGTGTAAAAAACTCGCTTTAAAGTAATTTTTTGAAATAACGCTAAAAAAAGGGAGAAAAAAGGGTATTTTTTTACCAAAAAATATTATATTTGGGTATAATTTAACCTTGTAGATAATATTTAATAATGACACAAGAACTTGCTTTAAAATTCATTCGCCACAACCCTGCTTTATTAGTTAGTTCGCTCGAAAAAGAAGCTGGAATTCCCAGACAAACGATAACGAGAGCTTTAAATGAAAATAGAGCAATCCCCGAAAAACACTTAGAATTATTGTTTTCAATTCTCACTAAGTATGGTTATTCACCAACACTATATCAAAATGCTCGTGTTATTTCCGTAGTGAATCATAAAGGAGGAGTCGGTAAAACTACTACGACGGCTTCGTTGGGAGAAGCTCTTGCTAAAAAAGGTTTTAAGATTTTATTAATCGACCTGGATCCTCAGGGAAATTTAAGCCAAATTTTGGGTGTTGATATGCCAGAAGTACAAGTGGCTGATTCATTGATTGATAATGTTGAATTTCCAGTTGTAAAAATTGATGATAATTTAGATTTATCGCCATCAGATATTGATTTGGCTAATGTAGAAATGCGTTTTCATGAATTAACGGGTGGAGAATTTCGCCTAAAAAATAGAATTGCTCATTTATTGTCTAAGTATGATTACATCGTTATTGACTGTCCGCCATCGCTCAACAAACTAACACTTTCGGCAATGGCAGCATCTACAAGTTGTATAATTCCTTTACTTCCAGAAATGTCAGCCGTAAAAGGTTTAAATTCAATTTGGGGAAAAATTATGGAAGTACGAAAAGATTTGAATGCTGCTTTACAAATTGATGGTGTGGTTTTTACGATGGTAAAAAAGAATACTGTTCATGATGGTATTAAAAATTATGTGAAAGAGGAAGTGAAAAACATCAAAATTTTTGATGCAGAAATCAAACATTTGATTGACTTTCAGAAATCACAAATTGCTCAAAACTCTATTTCAAAGTTTTCACACGATTCTGAGGCTGCCAAATGTTATTGGGAATTTTGTGATGAATACATCTCATATCTTCAAATCGTGAAATAAACCTATGAAAACAGACATCAGAAATATTCTTGCTTCTAAAACGAAGCAGGCATTATCGAGTAATATTTTAAGTGCCGACAACATCAGACAAAATATTACGGTATTGGACGAACTTAAAAATCTAATACCACCACTTTCAGATGAAGAATTTGAACAATTAGAAAGTAATATAAAAAAGCATGGTTGTCAAACACCAATTCAGCTTTGGCAAGCTTCTAAAAAAGAGTTAGGACTACCTTACACTGAAGTTGACGATTTAGTTTATGTGCTTATAGATGGTCATAACCGCCATAAAATTTGTACTGCTAATAATCTTGCATTTGAGGTTTATATGCTTTCCTTTCAGACTTTAAAGGAAGCCAAAGATTATATGATAAATTTGCAATTGGGGCGTAGAAACTTATCCCCTTCGCAAATTTCGTATTTTAGAGGCTTACGTTATAACAATGAAAAAACTGATAAAACGAATAATTTAAAGACAATTTCTCCGAAGGGTCATTTTGACCCTTCGGGAGAAAATCTCCAAATTGATGGTAATTTATCTGAACAAATAGAGCAAAATTCCCCGAAGGGTCAAAATGACCCTTCGGGAGTTTCAACTGCTGAACGTTTAGGAAATGAATATAAAGTGAGTGCCAAAACCATAAAACGTGATGCCGAATTTGCCAAAGGTTTAGATAAATTGGATGTTGAATTACGCAATGATATTTTGACTGGACGTGAAAAAGTTGATAAGGGGATTATTCAGAAAATTGCAAAAAATGATAGTTTGGTAGAGCCAATCAGTAGTTTAGAGAGTATTGTGAGTGGAAATAAAGAAAGTGTAGTTTTTGATTACACAGAAAAAAATGCTAAAACTGCTACCATAAAAGAAAATACGACTCAGATAATTAATATTTCAAAAAGATTTGCCAAAACTAACAAGAAGAGTGATTTAGAAAATATTATTAAAATTGCTCAAAATATGCTTGTCTTAGTTGATTGAGATTAGATTGTAAAAAACTCGTTCAGCTTTGAGCGAGTTTTTTACAATCTAATCGTTTAAAACTGAATAGATGGTATTGATAGATTAAATAGCTCAGTTGCTAAATTTAAAGATGAACAAAGTATTAATCATAGACGATGAAGAAAAAATCAGAACCCTCCTGTCAAGAATTATTGGCTTGGAGGGTTTTGACGTACAACAAGCGGGCGACTGCAAAACGGGATTGAATAAACTTGAACGAGACGATTTTGACGTGGTGCTTTGCGATGTAAAACTACCCGATGGCAATGGGGTTGAGCTTACTAAAAAGATAAAAGATAGATTTCCACTCGTTGAAATTATCCTTTTGACTGCCTACGGAAATATTCCAGATGGTGTACAAGCGATTAAAAACGGAGCTTTTGACTACATTACAAAAGGCGATGATAACAATAAAATCATTCCACTTTTGCACCGTGCTATTGAAAAAGTGGATTTGGCAAAACGAATTCAAAAATTAGAACAACGTTTAAATGAAAGACATTCTTTTGATAAAATTATTGGGAAATCAAAAGTCATTATACAAACCATTGATTTAGCCCGAAAAGTTGCTAAAACCGACACAACGGTATTATTGACGGGCGAAACGGGTACAGGAAAGGAAGTTTTTGCTCAAGCGATTCATCAAGAAAGTAGTCGGACTAATCAAAATTTTGTGGCGATAAATTGCTCGGCCTTTGGGAAGGATTTATTGGAAAGTGAAATGTTTGGACATAAAGCTGGTTCATTTACGGGGGCAACCAAAGACCAAAAAGGATTGTTTGAAGAAGCCCATAACGGGACGATTTTCTTGGATGAAATTGGTGAAATGGCGATTGAATTACAAGCCAAATTATTGCGAGTATTGGAAACGGGCGAATTTATCAAAGTTGGAGAAAATAAACCCACAAAAGTAAATGTTCGAATAATTGCCGCTACGAATCGAGATTTGGAAAAGGAAATTCAGCAGGGAAATTTTCGGGAAGATTTGTTTTATAGAATTGCCATTTTTCAAATAAAATTGCCTGCATTACGTGAACGAGTAGTTGATATTGAAGCATTGGCAAATAGTTTTGTGAATCTATTTTCGGACAAAACGAATAAAAAAATCAAGTCAATTACCGATGAATTTTTGGAAGCACTCAAACAACATTCGTGGAAAGGAAATATCCGAGAATTGAAAATGTGATTGAGCGAAGCGTTATTTTAACCGATAATAATATCTTGGATTTGAACAGTTTACCGTTCGATTTACAAAACTTTTCGAGTGGAAATACAGATAAAACACGCTCAACTTTTGACTTAGCCACTGCCGAAAAAATCCATATTCAGAAAGTTTTGAATTATACGAATGGCAATAAAACCGAAACGGCTAAATTGTTAAACATTGCTTTAACGACGCTTTATCGGAAATTGGAAGAGTATAAAATGTAAATGAGAAATCTATAATTTGTACGGAAATCGACTTGCTTGACTAACGCAGGCTGGGTTCAAAACCCAGTCTGCGTTCCATTCAGTATAAATCGTAGCCCTATCAAAACAACAGTCCCAACCCTATCAAAACGATAGGGTTTTTTTATGTCCAAAATTTAGAATTTTTTGTAATTAATTGTATATCAGGTAGTTGGAATAGTGTTTTGAGTCATGGAATGATAATAGAATATATTCTGGCATAACTAATTAAAACTAAAAACATGATGACATTTATTTTAACATTCACGGGAATAATCCTGTACGCACTGTTCTTCAAATCAATTAATTATTTCGAAAAAATATAAAACCATGACCATTTTATTCATCATCGCCATCGCAGTTTTCGGCTATATGTGCTACGTACTGCTCAAACCAGAAAAATTTTAATTGTATGAATACTGAAATATTAGGTATCATTTTTATGTATGGGTTAGTCGTTGCATTAGCCATACCGCTCGGTCGTTACATCGGCAAGATTTTCAATGACGAAAATACGTGGCTCGACCCAATTTTCAATCCACTTGATAAGGTTTTTTACAAAATCAGTGGCATTGATTCTCAGCAACCAATGACATGGAAACAGCATTTAGTGGCTCTTTTGACAATAAACGGAGTTTGGTTTTTGATTTCAATGTTTGTGCTGACTAATATGAGTTGGTTGCCTTTAAATCCAGACGGAAACCCATCCATGACGGGCGATTTAGCCTTTAATACATCTGTCAGTTTTGTCACAAATACTAACCTTCAACATTATTCAGGAGAAAGTGGATTGTCATATTTAGGACAATTGGTATTGTCCCGTCCTAAAATAGGTTGACTTTTTTGATTATTTGTAAACTTAGAAAAGTCCAAGTTGTTGTCCAAATTTTTGTTTGTTAATTGTTCTTTCATCGACGTAAATATTCATTTTAA
>NZ_JAYGIN010000048.1:0-17782 GCF_034931005.1 Arcicella sp. LKC2W | reverse complement strand
GGTAAAAGAGACATTTCGTAACAGACTAAAAAATATTGCACAAGTTTGGATTATCGTATGTGGTCTTGTAAACCTAAATCTTTGAATAATTATATATTATTTAGGAAAGTTATCTATTGTTGGAGCAAAATTACTGACTAAAGATAAAGCGGTAACAAAAGTGGTTTTAGGAGGTATTGGTCAGCATTTTACCAATCCAAATTGGGACAGACGTATTATGTTTGCGGAGGCATTTAGCGGGAAAGCCCATTTGCACCCCGAAACCGCAGGAGCAGTAAAATACGCAAAGTCAATCAATGCTGATACGATTGCTTTGGGCTTTTTACAGAAACATCAACCCGTAACTTCTCCGCAAGATTTAGGAAAATATAATCATCCCGTCATGATTATTTGCGGAGACGAGGATTTGGATAATGGCGACCCTAAAATTTTACAAACCTATTTCAAAAATGCGATTTTCAAAACCGTTAAAGGCAATCATAATAATACTTACGGAACACAATCGTTTGCTGATGAGGTAATTAGGTTTTTGGAATAATACTTTCTTAGAAAACTTCCGCACGAAGACTGACTTTCTTTCTTCGAGAAACGGCAACTTTTAAGTCATACTTCATAGAAATCAGACTACTGCCTTCGTCATAATCTATGATATAGTTGGGGTTAATGATAAAGCCACGATGTACCCGAAGAAACCCCTCCATTTTGAGTGACTCCTCAAAAGCATTGATACACTTAGCATACAAGTGTTTTTTCTGATTAAGAATATGAAATATGGTATAATTTCCCGATGCTTCAAGCATGATGATATTTGCCATCGGGATTCGGATTTTTTTCCTGTAATTGACCGTTAAGAACTTTGTTGATAAAAGTTGATTTTCCATGATTTTATATTTAAAGCTGTTTAAACTTTTGAGATTTCTTAGCAATAGGACTTATAATTCGTCTTAGTCACCCCGTCTGACTATCGTCTGACTGCGTGTAAAGTTCAACTCAGTCAGACGATAGTCAGACGAGGTAACTCGACCCCAGACAATAAGATTCTATCTAATTAAGAATTGACATAGTTGCGAAAGTTTAAACAGCTTCTTTAGCAATTGTTGAAAAGCGTAATGAAAAAGAATGATTTTTACTTTCTTGGAGAGGTTAATATTAAATGATTCGTTTCTACAAATTATTAACTAAACCACTCAACGTACCTGAGATATTTCCACTTGAAGTAGGCGAAGGTTTTCCCTTTGAATTTATCTCAAAAAGAGTTCCTGATATGGTGCCAGATGCTTGATTTCCAGATACTTTTAAGTCAAGGATTCCTTTCAATGTATATATTTTATCATTAATGCCAATGATATTTTTATCGTTATTGAGTTCGTATTTTCCAGAAGTAAATGTTTTGAATAGGATGGCTAATGGTCTTGTACTTTCCATTAAATCGCCCACAATGCCATAAGTATTTTCAGATTTAATGACACTGACTTTTTCGGTAAATTTTTGACCATTTACGGTAAATGAAAACTGCCCAGATTTGGCTTGTTTTTGTTGTTTGATGAGTGCATCAACACGGACATTGCCAGAGGTTTGAGAAAAGGGAATACCGATACTTGAAATGTGGAGGAGGAAGACGAGAATGGGTTTCATGATTTTTTGAGTTTTTAAAGCTCAGCAAAGTTCATGAATTAGAAACCGTTTGTAAATGGCACTTTTGTGGGATATTTTGTATTGGTGGATTGGTTATTAGTGGATTGGTTATTAGTGGATTGGTTATTGGTGGATTGGTTATTGGTGGATTGGTTATTGGTTATTGGTGAATTGGTGGATTGGTTATTGGTGAATTGACTAAATAATACCCATTTTAGAGATTTGATGTTTTTTATATCAAGTTGATTATCAGTAATTTCCTAATAACCAATCAACCAATAACTAATCAACCAATCCCCAATCCACCAAAAACTACTTAACCAAACGTTCACGTAAAGCCTTCGCAACCGCCTCTGGGGCTGATTGTACTTGTAGTTTTAGATAAATATTCTGCAAATGACGGCGAACAGTATCGGTAGAAATGAAACATTCTGCCGCAATCATTTTATAAGAATTTCCGTGTGTTAGTAATTCTAAAATCTCTTTTTCTCGTTCTGTAAGATGATATTCGTTGGTGGTTGGTTGTCGGAAGGCTTTTAGGACTAAAGTGGCAATTTCGGGCGACATTGGAGCTCCACCGTTCATCAAATCACGAATGGCAGCCACTAACATCGTAGAAGAATCTTTTTTCAAAATATAGCCATCTGCCCCGTGACGCAAACATTCAAACAAACGTTCATCGTTAAAAACCGTGTGCATCAATACTTTCACTGCTGGTTTGACTTTTTTTACTGCCAAAACCCCTTCAATACCGTTAGAATTAGGCATATCAATATCCATTACAATTACGTCAGGAACTTCTTTTTCCATGTCATTCACTACCAAAGTACAGTCAGTATGAATGCCAACTACTTGAAAACCCTCAGTATTTTCAAGTAAAAGCATTAACAAATCGCTCAGACGTTGATTGTCTTCATAAATGGATACATTAATCATGTTCGGTGGAATTATGGGTTTTCAATAGATTTGAGTTCACAAAGCAAGTTTAAATCTGAAAATTTTGCAATGGTATATTTGTGTGATTTTAGCGAACGGTAGCACAGGAATCTTTCCTGTGATGGTTATTTTCACAGTAATCTTTCCTGCAATGGTTATTTTCACAGGAAAGATTCCTGTGTTACAATGGAATTTCCAATTGAATATCCGTGCCTTTCTCTTTTTCTGAAAGAATATTAATTCGTCCACCCAAGTTTTCGGTTCGGCTCCTCATATTTCTAATTCCGTTCCTTTCCGTTTGCTGATTTGGATTAAAACCTACGCCATTATCTTTAATTTGCATAAAAAGCGAATGTTTTTGAACCTCAATTTTAATCTTCACCTCCGTACATTTTGCGTATTTTGTTAAATTATTAACCGCTTCTTTAAAAATCAGATAAAGGTCATAACGCTCATCCATGCTCAATTTTATATGCTCAGTAGATTCGGGCAAATCAAATTGATAACGGATATCTTCCGCATCAAAAAGGTCAGATGCAAAGCGTTTCATTCTAATCAAAAGTTGGTCGAGTTGGTCATTTTGCGGTTTCACACTCCATACAATATCATCCAAAGTATCGCCTACTCTTTTAGAATCTTCCACAATTCTATCCGTAAAGTTTTTAATCAGCGGATTATCGGGCATTTTTTGTTGAATGATAGCTCCCAAAATACTAATTCCACTCATGGTAGAACCCACTTCGTCGTGTAAATCCTTTGAAATTTTTTCTCTAACGTGCTGTAATTTAAGTAATTGCTGATAACGAAAACGATACAGAGCATAGAAAAATCCTGCTAATAATAAGACAATCAGTACATAAAAACCCGTAGTTTCATAAAAGGCTTTCTTTAAATAAATGGTCATTTTGAAAGGTTCGGCGTACCAATTTCCACTATTATCACCCGCTTGAACTTCCAATAAATACTGATTGGGCTTTAAATTATCGAATCTGATTTCGGGTTTATTGCCCAATTCAACCCACGCATTTTCTCCGAGACGATACCGATAATTGGTGGTAGCATTAAAGTCATAATCTAAAGTTGAAAAATCAAGATTGATATTGGTTTGGTTTCGTTCAAGTGTTAATTGATGATTTTCGGGAATGGTCGTTTCTTGATTCAAAACCTTTAAGCTTCCCAAAATCAATTGGTTATGAGTTTTTTTGACACTCGTAAAGTTGCTTGAAATTAAACTAAATCCATTGACTCCACCGACCAAAACAGAATTGTCAGGAGCAACCAAAAAACCGTGCGTAATATCATTCGTGATTAGTCCGTCGGACGTTTTAATCTTCAAAATTTTCTTTCCACCACCCATGTATGCGTACAAACCTTCGCTTGTACCTACCCAAACAATGCCCTTTTTATCCTCACCGATGCGAGTCCAAGTGATACTTTCAAAAATAGACGACCAATCATCACAATGAACTTTTTGGATAACTTTCCCCGATAAATCTAAACGATTGAAACCACCCGCAACTACCAAAATACTTTGCTTTTGTCCCATCGCACCACGATAAAAATAATCGCTCACCGTTTTGTCTTGTTGCTGAAAAAGCCCTGTCGTTTCAACGAATTTACGCTGTTTTTTATCGAAATAATTAATGCCGTAAGCTTTTGGCATCCAGCCAATTAGCCAAGTTTTTCCATCTGAGGAATGAACAAAATTATGCCATTCATTTTCGGTAAAATAGTTTTTGTATTCGTTTTTATTCCATAATGAAATGGCTTTTAAAGACGAAAATTTAAAAACTTCAATAGCCGAATTTTGTGGCATTACCCAAAGGTTTTGTTCGTCATCAAGCGTGATGTCATTAATTGGCTTTTTATTGATGCCAACTAAATTGACTGCTTGTAAAATCTCATTTTTTACCCTAAAAACACCTTCCGAAGAACTCGTCCAAATCTGATTTTGGGGTAAAATATGAACAGCATTCGTGCTAATTTCTGGATTTGGATATTTGAAAACTTGAAAAGAATTATCCGATTTTTTCCAACGCATAATGCCTGTGTGAGAAAGCCCCAACCAAAAAGTATTGCTATCTTCAGCCGTGATAGAATTAACCGTTACGGGATGTTTTACCAAAGATTCGGGAATGATAATGTTCTCAATCTTACTCTCTTCCGAACTCCATTGAAAAATGCCCTCATTACTGCAAAACCAGCGTTTTTGCTGTTTTTTATTTTCAATGATAGCATTAATCCTAATGCCATTTTTTTGTATTTCGGGAAGATTTATAACCTGATTTTTTTCGGGTAAAAATAAAGACAAAGCACTTGCTTGACCAATCCAAAGGGCATTTTGTTGTTGATAGTGGGTAAAAGAAAGACTCGTGATATTTCGTTTATTGAGAGGAATTCGTTGGAGGATTTTGGCTTGAATTGGGTCAAATTTGACTAAATCTCCCTGATTAGTGGCTGCCCAAAAGTTGCCCTTTTTATCTTGTGTAACTGAGGCAAAAGGTTCATTGGAAATTTTAACTAATTGCTTGTTTTGTTTCGTTTTTCGGTAAACTCCATTGTACCCAAATATCCAAACCGACTGTTGATTATCTTCAATAAAATGCCCTAAAAGTTCTGCTCCCAAAAACTCATGGGTCATTTTATAGACCGTTTTTTTTGCGGTTTTCAAGTCCAAACATTGAACCGTTTGGGCGGTACTCCACCACAATTTTTGTTGACTATCTAAAAATAAATTGCGGTATTTATCGTCGTTTGGACTGTTATTATTGAAGTTATTGGCTTGAACAGTGTCAATTTGGTAGGTTTTTGTATTAATTCTGAGTAGTCCTGCATTTTCAAAAAAAGCAAATAAATAAGGTTTGCAGAGAGAATTAGTAAAAATACTGGAAACTCTTTTGGTAGATTTATTGAGAAAAAAGAAACGATGACCGTCGTACCGAGCCAAACCTCTTTCAGTAGCGAACCATGTAAAACCATCTGAATCGGTGGTGGCATCCCAAACTAAATTGGAAGGTAAACCCTCTTTTGCATCAATATGACGTAACACAGGTGTTTTTACTTGTGCTTCGGCTTGAAAAATACAAAAAAAGATAAGTAGCAAAAAATGCTTCATCGTTTTGAATTACGATTGATGGTTTTTGGCACGCTGATGACGCAAATATACTATCGCAGATTTTATGGATTTTTTTAATATAAGTTCGTTACGAAAGTGGAAGGCTTATTATTAAAATTTTGGACAAAACTGTACCAGTATTGTTGTATTAATCTGTGAAAATCTGCGTTGCGAAGCATCAAGGCGGACGGCAAGTCTCATCAGCGTGCTATCTTGATTACGAATAACCCCTAAAAATCTACCTCGCCATTTCCACTTTATATTTTTTTCCTTTAATTTTTTCGTCTCTCGTTTTATCTAAAAGGGTTCTGAAAATACTGCGTTTTACCGCCACAAACGACATGAAATCTTTTACCTCAATCAAGCCTAAATCACCTTTTTCAAGTTCTCCTTTTTTAGAGAAAAATCCTACAATATCCACTTTGTTTAGCTTATTTTTCTTGCCACCGCTGATATAAATCGTTACAAATTCGGGAGGTTTGGGTAAAGTGCTTTTCTCTGGAAGTTCCAAAATTTCCAAAGATTCATCAATGTATTTTGGTCTAAATTCATTGCGATGAAAAATCATGTAAGCCGTTCCAGATGCGTGCATACGAGCAGTACGCCCATTTCTGTGCGTAAATTCATGCTCTTGCAAAGGCAAATGATAATGAATAACGTGCTTCATTTCTGGAATGTCCAAACCTCTGGCGGCTAAGTCGGTCGTAACCAAATAGTTAACACTGCCATTTCTAAATAAAATCAAAGCACGTTCACGGTCATCTTGATCCATTCCACCGTGATAAAAAGTTGTGAAAATACCCATTTCGTTCAGTAATTCAGCGGTACGTTCTACGGCATCACGGTGATTACAGAAAATCAGGGCGGACTCTGAATTTAGTGAACAAATCAAGTCAAATAAGGTATTTACTTTGTCCTTTTCTTCCGAAATAACCAACTTCATTGACAAAGCCGTTTTTTCTTCATTTTCAGGGGTGAAATTTAAGGTTTTAGGCGAAGTAAATCCCACAAATTCAGGGATTTTAATACCGTAGGTTGCAGAAACTAAAACTCGTTTGTCAAGTTTGGGTAAGTTGCCAATGATGTACGACATTTGGTCGTGAAAACCCAAATCCAACGATTTATCAAACTCATCTAAAATCAAAGTTTTGATATGATAAGTATCAAAACTTCTGCGAGTAATATGGTCAAAAACTCTCCCCGGTGTACCCACCAAAAGAGCAGGAGGATTGCTAAGATTTTGGATTTCGGTAGCTATCGAATGTCCGCCGTAACAAACATTAACTTTCATGCCCGTTCCCATACTTTTCCACACCTGCTCAATTTGCATCGCCAATTCTCGTGAAGGCGTGAGAATGAGGCATTGAATGGCATTTTTATTGGGGTCTAATAACTCCAATAAAGGCAAAAGGAACGCTAATGTTTTTCCAGAACCCGTCGGGGAAATCAGAAAAGTGGTTTTTTCTTGCAAAATAGACTCGTAAGCCTCTTGTTGCATTTGATTTAATGACTGAATTCCTAACTTGCTAAGGATGGGGGAGATTTGTTGAAGATTTTCCATATTGTAAAGGTACTTCAAAATTTTCTCTTTGAGTAACACAGGTTTCTAAGCCGTTTAGATTAACGAAACCTTCCAAAACAATTTATCAGTAAATACTGAAATTAGCGACTTATTACTTATTTTGCGAAGCAAAAGAGAAAATTAGAGAAACGAAATCATGAAAAAAATAGTAGTCTTGGGTGGTGGAGAAAGTGGCGTTGGAGCAGCTTTATTAGCAAAAGCCAAAGGGTTTAAGGTTTTTTTGTCGGACAAAGGATTATTGTCGGATAAATACAAAGAAATTTTGGCTCAAAACGAAATTCCTTACGAAGAAGGCGAACACACCGAAAGCCAGATTTTAGATGCCAATGAAGTTATAAAAAGTCCTGGAATACCCGATAAAGTGGAGCTAATCAAGAAGTTACATTCTTTGAGAATCCCTGTAATTTCCGAAATTGAGTTTGCTTCACGTTATACAAAAGCCAAAATTGTGGCCATCACGGGTAGTAACGGTAAAACAACCACTACACTTTTGACTTACCATATTCTGAAAAATGCAGGACTTAACGTTGGGCTTGCGGGCAACGTAGGCGAAAGTTTTGCCAAGCAAGTAATTGAAGATACTTTCGACTATTTTGTATTAGAATTGAGCAGTTTTCAATTGGATAATTGCTTCGATTTCAAGGCGGATGTTGCCATTTTGTTGAATATCACGCCCGACCATTTAGACCGATATAATTACGAATTTCAAAATTATATCGAATCTAAATTCAGAGTTTTGCAAAATACGACCTCAGCCGATGACTTTATTTATTATCAAGAAAGTGAGGCATTAGCAGGTGAATTAGCAAAGCGTAATGATTTGTCAATCAATCGTTTGCCGATTTCACTGCAAAATTCCCCTCTCATTACGGAGAGGGGGCAAGGGGGTGAGGTTAATGCACAAGGCGGATATTTAGAAAATGAAGTGTTGAAGGTAAGTTATAAGAACGAAACCTTTGAATTTCCACAGGCTGAATTACCCATAAAAGGTTCGCATAATGTGATAAATTCTTTAGCGGCAATTTTAGTTTCAAAATCGTTAGGACTTGAAAATGAACAAATTGCCGAAGGCTTAAAATCCTTCCAAAGTGTAGAACATCGCCTTGAGCCATGCGGAGAAATTAAAGGTGTAAAATACGTAAACGACTCAAAAGCAACTAATGTAGATTCGGTTTTTTATGCTTTAGGAAGCTACAATGACCCAATTGTGTTGATAATGGGTGGTGTGGATAAAGGCAACGACTACCGCCAAATTGAGCAATTAGTAGCAGAAAAAGTAAAAGCCCTCATTTGTATGGGAACGGATAACTCGAAATTATTAGCGTTTTTTGGAAAGAAAGTATCCATGATTTTTTCGGTAGATAGTTTACAAAAAGCCGTTCAATTATCAGCCGATTTAGGAACAGAAGGCGATGTCGTTTTGCTTTCGCCCGCTTGTGCAAGCTTCGATTTATTCAAAAATTACGAAGATAGAGGAAGACAATTTAAAGCGGCGGTGGCTGCTTTGGGCGTGTAGATATGAAGTTTTGAAATGTATATGAAAACAAAATATCCAAATGAAAAAAATCTTACTTTCCTTACTAATTTTAGTGGTTACTTGTTCGATGACTTCCCCAAAAATTTCGTGGACTGCCATCGGAGATTCCATAACGTATCTTAATGACCATCAAGACCAAACGGGCAATAGAATAACAAAAGGTTATATGACTCGTGTGGTTGAAAAATTGCCAGACATTGAATTTGTCAATCAAGGACATAATGGCTGGACTGCCTGTAAAATTGCTGAAAAAATAGAAACCCTCAATTTGCAAAAAGCGGATATTTATACGGTATTTTTAGGAACGAACGACTGGTGGGGAGGCAAACCGCTTGGCGTTTTTGCAGACTATGAAAATAACATGGGTTTTACTACGGTTTTTGGGGCTTATCGTATCATTATCAATAAGTTACGAGCGTTAAATCCTGATGCAAAAATCATATTGATTACGCCTATGCAGAGAGTTGATTTTGTGTATATCGCCAATATGAAAAACAATGCTTATGGTTCTTACAAAGAGAAAAAAGGACAATATTTATCGCAATTTGCAGAGGCGATAAGTGAAATTGGAAAGCATGAGCATTTTGATGTGGTAGATTTGTACAATAACAAAAAGTTATCGCACAAGAAACTCGTAAAATTTAAGCGATTAAAAGACCCACAAACAGGCAATTACAAAGACTACAAATATCCATCATTTATAGATATTCCTTTTAATCCAGAAACTGACGAATATCCTTATCCAGTAGAAGCCATCAACATGACTTATGACGGGCTTCACCCTTCTGACAAAGGTTATGAAGTAATAACAAAAGAGTTGCTTAGGGTGATGAGGAAGTGAGGTTTGATTGCCCTTGATTGCAAATCAAGGGACGTTTTTTGGGTGTTTTTGACGAATTTATTTTACTTTAAAGGAGCAAGTACAGTTGGATAATTTTGGAAATTAATTCTACTTGAAATCTAATTGAATTCAAAGTCAGTCGCTTGCCTCTGGCGAGTGACGACTATTTACAGGCTTCCAGCCGATTGTATCATATTAATTGGCAAGATGCCTAATAATAGTCGTCACTCGCAAGATGCGAGCGACTGACTTTGTAAAAACTACCGACTAAACGCCACCACCGCCTCATCCGAAGACCGCTTTTTCTTCGTCTCCAATCCATAGCCTGCCAAAATTGACCTTGCCAAAGCGGATTTGTGTACTTCGTCGGCTCCATCGTAAATTCTTGCACCTCTTTCGTGGCGATACCAAAATGATAATAATAAATCGTCAGTAATACCATACGCACCGTGTACTTGAATGGCGTGGTCAATCACTTGTAACATCACATTAGCACAGAAAAATTTAATTTCCGAAATCTGATTTCGTACTGCCGATGCTCCAAATTTATCAATATTATCTGCCGTCCGTAAAACCATTAAACGAGCTGCATTAATATTTGCTCTACTTTCTGCAATCCAAAATTGTACGGCTTGTTTTTCGCCCAACATCGTGCCATCGCCCATATCACGGGTGGCAGCACGCTTACACATGAGGTCAAAACAACGCTCCGAAATCCCAATCCAACGCATACAGTGGTGGATTCTTCCCGGGCCAAGTCGCTCTTGTGCCAACATAAAGCCCATGCCCTCGGCGGCAATCAAATTGCTCACGGGTACACGTACATCCGTGTATGTTACCTCCGCATGGCTCGCCCAATGGTCAGCTTCGTGGTCGCCCATGATGCTGATATTTCTTTCTAATTTAAAGCCTTTCGTATCGGTTGGCACAATGATTTGGCTCGCTCTTTTATGAGGTGTTGCATCGGGATTAGTCACCGCCATTACCACCGCAAAAGCCGCTCCATCTGCCGAAGACGTAAACCATTTTCTGCCGTTAATGACGTATTCGTCACCGTCACGCACGGCGGTTGTTCCCATATTTACGGGATTTGAACCTGCGTAATCGGGTTCGGTCATGGAAAAACATGAGCGAATTTTTCCCTCAATCAAAGGATGTAAAAAACGGTCTTTAATGGCTTGGGAAGCATATTTGCCAATTAATTCCATGTTGCCAATGTCAGGAGCTTGGCAATTGAAAGTATAATGTCCGAAAGGGGTAGTCGCCAAAACTTCCGAAACCTGCCCAAATTCGCAAAGCGTAAGTCCGTGACCGCCTTCTTCAATGGTATGTTGTAAGCCCCAAAGTCCCAATTGTTTAACCAATTCACGCTTTTCATCTAAAATTTGGGCAACCTTAGAAAAACGTTCCGTTAGGTTTTGGGCAGTTTCGAGTGGATATATTTCTTTCACCAAAAACGCTTTAATTCTTGGGAGTAAATCTCTGGTTTTTTCAGTAGCAAATAGCTCTTCCATATTTTTTATTGAGTGATTGAGTGATTGAGTGATTGAGTGATTGAGTGATTGAGTTGTGATTTAGTGAATGAGTGATTTAGTAAATGAGTGATTTAGTAAATTATTTGTCTGAACTACGATTCGTTAGATTTGAGGATTATAAGATTATTTATAAGAAGAATCTATAAATCTGAAAAATCATAGTGCAAAACAAAAAAACACTAATTCACAACTCACTAATTTACAAATGAAACCTTAGAATTCTTCTGTTTTTTGTAAATTTAATACAAAATAGTATGCGTGCATAATGCTTATAGATATTTTGGTTTAGCATAATTCTCTATTTATTTTGATATGCTTATTGTAACTTTGTGGTTCTTAGAACAAAACAATAATTGTTATTTTAAAATAATCGTAAAACGAATGTTAAATCTCGTCTTGTTTGGACCTCCAGGGGCAGGTAAAGGAACACAATCAGCTAAATTGATTGAAAAGTATCAATTAGTACATATTTCTACGGGTGATTTATTCCGTATGCACATCTCGAATGATACTGACCTCGGTAAGCGAGTGAAGCAAATTTTAGCGGATGGAATGTTAGTGCCAGATTCTATCACCATTGATATGTTGGAAGAGGAAGTGACGAAAAATCCAGATGCAAAAGGGTTTATTTTTGACGGATTTCCTCGTACAGTTGCTCAGGCGGAAGCTTTAGACGCTTATTTAGAAAAGAACGGACAAACGATAAATGGTGTTGTTCAATTGGAAGTAAACGAAGACGAAATTAAAAGCCGTATCGCCGAACGTCAGAAAGTATCTGGACGTGCTGATGACGATGCGGATAAATTATTAAAAAGAATTGACGAATATTTCTCGAAAACTGTTCATGTTTTGCCTTATTACGAAACACAAGGTAAAGTTTCAAAAGTGAATGGTATCGGAAATATCGAAGAGATTTTCTCAAATATTTGCACAGCGATAGACGCATTATAAGGAGGTATGGGATATGAGGTATGAGGTATAGGTATTGTAACGATACTTCATACCTTATACTTTATACCTTATACCTATATTAAAAACATGACTTCAAATTTCATTGATTACGTTAAAATAAATGTCCGTTCTGGTCATGGAGGAAGTGGTTCAAGTCACTTTCGTCGTGAAAAACACGTTCCAAAAGGTGGTCCCGATGGTGGCGATGGTGGACGTGGCGGTCACGTAGTGTTAAGAGGCACCACAGACCACTGGACATTATTACACCTTAAATATCAAAAACATATTTTTGCCAAAGATGGAAATGGTGGCGAAGGACAAAGACGTTCTGGTTCGCAAGGGGCAGATGCCATCATTGAAGTACCTTTGGGAACAATTGTAAGAGACCCTGAAACGGGGGATTTTATAGCTGAAGTTACCAAACAAGATGAAGAGGTTATTTTGTTGCGTGGTGGACGTGGCGGTTTAGGCAATTACAACTTCAAATCATCAACAAATCAATCGCCACATTATGCTCAACCTGGTGAAATAGGAGAGGATAAATGGGTGATTTTAGAATTAAAAGTATTAGCTGATGTTGGTTTGGTAGGTTTTCCAAATGCTGGAAAATCAACGCTTTTGTCGGTTATGTCGGCAGCAAAACCAGAAATTGCAGATTATCCATTTACGACAATCGTTCCCAATTTAGGAGTAGTGTCTTATCGTGGATTTCGTTCATTTGTAATGGCGGATATTCCTGGAATTATCGAAGGAGCAGCAGAAGGTAAAGGCTTAGGAACAAGATTTTTACGCCATATTGAGCGAAATTCTATTCTTCTATTTTTAGTACCTGCCTCCGCAGAGGACATCAATGAAGAGTATCATGTATTATTGAATGAGCTAAAACAATATAATCCTGCTTTATTGGATAAAGAAAGAATTTTGGCAATTTCTAAAATGGATTTGGTTGAGACAGAGGAACATCGTGAGAGAATTTTGAAACAAGTTCCTGAAGGTTTACCACATATTTTCTTCTCTTCAATTATGGAGCAAGGATTGGTAGAATTAAAAGATTTATTATGGAAGACTTTGCAAAATGCACAACCACCTGTTCAAGAAATTGAGACAGAAAGCGATGAAGTCTAATAATTTGAAGAAATGAGATATAAGTAAAGACAAGGCAATGCCTTGTCTTTTTGGGTGACGGTCATAATGAATGAAGATGAAAATTTACCGTTATAAAATTCGTTAATAAAGCAAGAGATTCTGAAACTAATAAAAAATATCCCCGCCAACTATTTTTTAGCATACCTTATTATGATGAATATTTTCAAAAAAATACTTCTATTAACCTGCTTCGCTTTATTAGCGACACAATTTTCATGGTCGCAGTCTATTGTAGGCGGTGCTTATACTTGTACAGGTAGTGGTACTCAAACATTATCAGTTTCGCCAACAACGGGTATTACCGCATATAGTTGGAGAAACGCAGCAGGTACTTTTACAGCATCAACTGCTTCGATAAACCAACCGAGTGGTTCATATTCGGTGGTTATTACAAAAGCTACGGGTACAACTTCACTAAGTACTACAATTCCGAGTAATATTGTTCCAACTGCTCCAACTATTTCTCCCTCAACAGTACCAACTACAATATGTGGTTCTAATACGCAAACATTAACATCGAGTTTAGTTGCAAATTATTCATGGAATCGTAATGGAACGGCTCTTTCACCAGCAGTTACTACTAATACACTAAGTGTTGCGGGTAACTCTGTTTCAACAGCAGGAACTTACAATTTTACAGTAACAACCACAAATACAACTACGAATTGTACTGCTACCAGTTCACCCGTAGCCATTTCTTTATTGCCTAAACCTGCTACGCCAGTTATTTCACCCTCAACGGTTACTGCTCCAATTTGTGGAACGGCAACACAGGTTTTGACTACGGCTGCAATTTCAGGGGCGACTTATTTCTGGAAACGTGGAGGTACAACCATTAGCAGCGGTTCAAATAATTCAATAACAGTAACAGGAACTGATGTAACAGTTGCAGGAAGTTATGATTATACAGTAGCAGTGCAAACTTCTGCTGGATGTGTTTCAGATGATTCATCACCTGTTACTTTAAAAGTGTCTCCAAAACCTGCCGCCCCAACGGTTACTGCCAACGATGGTACAACGGTACTTTGTGGAGCTTCAACGCAAACACTTAACGCAAGTGGAGGAGGAAGTTCATATACGTGGAGACGAGCAAGTTTTATTTTATCAAATACAAGTAGTAGCTTGACAGTAACGGGGAATGATGCCGCTGGTACATTTCTTTTCACGGCATCGTTAACAAACTCTGTTGGTTGTGTTTCTGATTATTCAGCAACAGGTGTTACTTTAACGCTTTCGCCAGCTACAACAGCACCAATAATTACAACTCCTGCCATTACAACGCCTATTTGTGGAACGGCTACGCAAGTCTTAACTACTGCTTCTGGAGCAACAAATTATATTTGGAAGCGGAGTGGAGTCTTAATTACAGGTTCAACCAATAGTATTACAGTAACAGGTACAGATGTTACAATTCCGAATACTTATAATTATACTGTTGCTACGGTAAATTCATCTGGTTGTACATCGGCAGAATCATTGCCTTATGCTTTGAAAGTTTCTCCAAAACCTACAACGCCAACTATTTCGCCAGCAAGTTTTTCTCCTAATATTATTTGTGGAACAGATTTTAAAACCTTGACTGCCACCAGTGGAGGAGCAAAATATAATTGGCAACGTAATAATGTTCTTGTGACAAGTTCAACAACTTCTAATATTTTAGATGTTAAAGGTGTTGATGTGCCAACTGGTGGAACATATTCATATACAGTGGCTTATGATAACTCAGTAGGTTGTTCTTCTGATTATTCAACAACTCCTGTGGTATTACAATTATTCCCAGTTGTTCCCGCTAAACCAACGATTACGGCAGCAGGAGCTACTATTTTTTGTGAAGGAAATTCCGTAAGATTAACTTCAAGTTATAATGCTAATAAAAATGTATGGAATAGTAGTACAGGAGATACAACTACAACAGGAACAGATGGTATAATTGTAAGAATCACCAATACTTACACTGTTAAAGCTTTAGATGCTAATGGTTGTAGTTCGGTAGCTTCAAATCCATTGACAATAACGGTTAATTTAAGACCTTCAATTCCAATAATTGATAAAGGGGCAACTTATCGTATTTGTGAGCTTGATAGTACCGTTTTGAGTTCAAATAATAAAGGAAACGGTTCTTATTTGTGGAATAATAACAAAACAACTCAAAGCATTACCGTTTATGGTGCTGGAAGTTTTAGTTTAACTTATACCGATACTCAAACACCTGCTTGTACGTCATTACCTTCGTTAATAACAGTAGTAGCGGTTGACCCATTGCCTGCAAAACCTATTATTACGGCACTACGTCCGACAGAGTTTTGTTTTAAAGATTTCACAACGTTGAGAGCATCTTCAACAACAGCAGGTACTACCTTTGAATGGGATTTTAATAATGCCAAAGATGCTCAAATAGATGTACCACTTACCACGAGAAGCACCAAAACTGAATTTATCAAAGTGAGTGTAAAATCAGTTTCTGTATTTCCAAACAACTTCAAGGCTTGTAAATCAAAAGATGCTTCTGATGTTACGACAATAACAATAAATCCTCTGCCAACTACGCCAAATATTACGGCTAATGGTCCTCTGATTTTTTGTCCAGATTCAACCGTAACACTCACTTCTACGGATTCGCCAAATGGTGTTTATAAATGGATAAATACAAAAGATAATTTAGAGTTTAGTAATAAAAAAGCAGTGCTTATTGATACAACAAATAAGTATTTCACAACGACCTCATTAGGAAAAGTTGGGAAGTTTTATGTACGTACTATTAGTGATAAGAGTTGTTTGTCAGATACTTCTCAAAATGTGACTGTCACTGTAAGAGAAGCACCACAAGCAGCGAGTATTTTGCCTTTTCCTATCACAGCAACTGTTTGTGAAGGTGGTAGAGTAACAATGAAAGCATTGGTTGCAAACGGTAATGTCTCTAAATATACTTGGCGAGATGAAAGTACCCAAAAGGAAGTTTCAACCGAACCTGAAGTTTTTACCAGTACATCTGGTTCATTTAGCGTAAAAGTTCGAGATGTTTTTGGTTGTTTTGCCCCATACTCAAAACCATTGAAAGTAACAGTCAATTCTTTACCAACAAAGCCAAGTGTTTTAGTGGTAAAATCAAAAATTTTCTGTGAGGAAGATAGTACCATTGTACAGTCAACAACACCAAGTACAACACCCAATGGAACTAAAAATGTTTATCGTTGGATAGTTGATGGACAAACTATCGTAGAGTCGATGGCTCGTCAATTTGCATGGACAAAAGCCAGTTCAATTGCCGTTGCGGTTACAGATACTAATGGTTGTAAAGCCGTTGCCATATCAGATACCATAAGAACAACAGTTAATCCATTGCCAGAATCTCCAATCATTACGAGAGATGGTAAAATTCCGTTCTGTGCAGATAAAAACGTTACATTAAGTGCCGCTGGAGGTAATAATCTTACTTTTAAATGGAGTACAGGAGCAACGACTACTAAGATAATAGTTAATACAGAAGGGAATGTTACGGTACAATCAATCAATAGTTTTGGGTGTTTGTCTAAGCCATCTCAGGCAGTTCAAGTTCGAGTTTATCAATTACCAACCACACCCATATTAACTGCTAATGGTGCAACTACTTTTTGTGATGGTTCAAGAGTGAGATTAGTTTCTTCAAGTTACTTGAAAGCTACTTGGTGGCGTGATACCACATTTTTAGGAAACGGGGAAGATAATATTTCTATTTTTGCTTCAAAAACAGGTAGATATTACGCAAGAGTTGAAAAAGTAGAAGACTCAGAAACTACGTGTATCTCTCAACCATCTGCTCCGATTTCTGTTGATGCAAGGGCAAATCCAACGCCAACAGTAATAAAGCAAGTGGGTACATTCTCATTAGACGCTCAGGGTGTTGGAGATGAAGAAGGCTATATTTGGAGATATAACGGAGACTTACAGGCGGATTTGAAAACCAGAATTATTAAAGCCAAAAAAGACGGAGACTATCAAGTGCAAGCGAGTATTTCTTATATAAATGTTCCTGCTTCAATCGGAAAATTAGTTTGTTATTCAAATAACTCAGCGGTCTTGAAATATGTTAGAGATTTAAGTTTTGATGGAATGAGTGTATTTCCAAATCCAAGTACAGATGGTGTTATTAACGTAGAAGTAATAGATGATTTAATTGGGGCAACCATCACAATTTATGACCTGTACGGAAGACTTATTTCAGAATATAAAGTGGATAAATTTACGACAATTAAAAAGATTCAATTGCCTGATTATCATGGCGATACTTATGTTGTAAGAATTTCAACCGATGGATTTGAGAAAACCAGAAAAGTGATAACACTTAAACAGTAAACAGTGTTATCAGTGAACAGTTATCAGTGAACATTTTACTGATATAGTGTATAAAAAAAGCCAGTTTGGGGAACTAATAATTCCCAAACTGGCTTTTTTACTGCTAACTGCTAACTGCTAACTGCTAACTGCTAACTGCTAACTGCTAACTGCTAACTGCTAACTGCTAACT
>NZ_JAYGIN010000047.1:0-20464 GCF_034931005.1 Arcicella sp. LKC2W | reverse complement strand
GGTTGACTAATCGTGGCTAACTCCATGGATACGAGTTGCTGTATTTCTTCTTCATTGAGCTTGATATAACGCATAGACGAAGATATGAAAAATATACTTTTATTATGACAGATTACTTAATATTATCGTTTAAGAATTGAATTAATTTAAAAAAGAGAATTTTGAAGTATTAAAAGGGGATTATTTCCCCTTTCAAATTAACGATTTACTTTATACGTCTAAATCTAATTGTAGGGAATAAAATCAAAAAATGGTTCAATGTCGTCTCCACTAACTTCATCGGGTCTTAGAAATGTGATAAGATTCAAAATATCTTGAAGGGTTGAGAGACAATTTCCATCATCCTTTTCATTTTGTTTATTTAGCTCTGTACCAATTACTAACCCATGACCAGCATAAACTTGTGGATAACCTTTGAGTCTAAAATAACCTTCTTGTTCACATAATAATCCTTCTTCATCAATATAAATAACATCACTATTTTCTAAATAGATGGGTTCAATGATTTGACATTCAAGAAGTGGGTAATACTCGGAAAACTTATTTTTGATTTCGATGGATGTAACGGTTTGTTTGACCACATCTATAAAAAGGGCTTTTATTTTCTTCGCCATGATTTCTTAAAATTAAAAAGGTTGGAATGAAAGGGGAGTAATCCCCTTTTTAATTAGTTCAATTAGAATGGTAAATCGTCTCCTACTTCTTCGCTCACAAATGGAACTTCTTGTTCATCGCCTACTATGGGTTGCATTTTATTAGCATTGACTGGCTTTGTTTCGTAACTGACTCCTAAAATAAAATCTACCGCTTTCTGTGCTTTGGAAGATGCTTTCAATATCAGGGTTTTATCATCCTTCAATTTCCGTAACCAACTTTGAATGTAAGAAGCTGAACTATTTAGTACATTTAGGGTATCAATTTTAATTTCTGCACATAAAAAAGCTGCTCCTATCTCGGCGGTTAGTTCTTCTTTGGAATAATTTTCATCCCCAAAAAAACTCATACCTTCCAACTCTTCCCAGTCTAAACGGCTTTTGTGTCCTGTTGAATGTACTAACTCGTGGAAAAGGGTAGCGTAATAATCGTGATTACTGGTAAAATATTGTTTACTTGGCATATGTAGATAATCTCCAGTAGGGGAATAAAAAGCTTGTACACGGGTTGAAGTTTCTAATCGGGGCTTTTGTGGCATATTAAGATAAATATTCTCTCCTGCAATAATGGTATCACTTTCTTTAAACTCTATTGGCTTGGGGAAATTATACTCAATGTTCTCTGTTTGTGCCACATTAAAAACGTGATAGTGTTTTAACATCGGCTTTTTATCTGCTACTTCTTCGCCTTGTCGGTTGATATGCGTATCTTTATTACTTTCCAACATTTTCCAAAATACGACTGGAATACCTTTTTCTCCTTTTTTAACTTTTCCTCCTAATTCTTTTACTTGGTCAAAAGTTAAGAAATAAGGGTTTTCATAGTTTAACGATGCTAATAATAGTGTATTAATTCCTCGATAGGGTCGTTTAGAAACGTAATTCTGTGGAACGCAATAACCCTGATATGGCATTTGCCAAGGAATTACCCCTTCTTCTAATCTTCTGATAACAAAATCTGTTACCATTTGCTGAACATCCTTACGGCTCAATTGAGCGTTTTCGTTAGCTTGACTAACACTTGTTTGTGTTGGAGCTGTTTTTTTTGTTTGCTTTTGCATTTTCTTAAATGGGGAGTTTTTAAGATGATTAATACTTGTTTTAACTGATATAAAGATACAAGTATTTTTTCACAAAAACAATACAAAAACACATCTTATGTGTGTATTTTAAATTTATGGCTGACTTTTTTTCCCCTAAGTCTATTATTATTATATAGTAGATTAAATATTTTTAATAAATGGTCGCAATCTTATAACGGTAAATTTCGTAAAAAGTCGATTTGGAGTAAGTTGATAGGATAATTGAGTGATTTTCAACGGTCGCAATCTTATAACGTTATAGGTATATTTCATCAAAAAGTCGCAATCTTATAACGGTAAGTCGCAATCTTATAACGGTTTTGAGTCTAAAGTCGCAATCTTATAACGGTAGGTCGCAATCTTATAACGGTAGATACAGTCAGGGTCGCAATCTTATAACGGTAAAATCACTTTCAGTCGCAATCTTATAACGGTTGTGTGGATAAGTCGCTATAAAACAAAAAAGGAGGCAATGCCTCCTTTTTATTATTTTTTTAAATTTTGTAAAAACTCTGACATCATAAATTGCAATTGTTGGTCTTCGCTTACATCTTTTTCAGAATTCATGTAGGTTTGTCGGTGTGCATCTCGAATAACTTTATCTTTAATAGCTTGGTCATTTTCTCTATCAGTAAGCCAGTTTTGGAAATTTTCAAAATCATCTGGTTTATCAGGGAAACGTTTTTCATAAGCTTCTCTAAATAAATCATAAATTTTCTTGAAATACATATTCTTTTTAATACTTTCTACATTTACATTCGTCATATCAAATGTCAAATTGATAGTATAAGCTTGTCTTTGGTCTTTTCCTACAATAAATTGAGGGTCAAACTTTAAAGAAGTATTGGCTCTTATCGTTTCCAAATACTTAATCAATCGCTGTTTTCTGTGCTTGGGTTCTTTATCCTCAATTCCTGCTATACCACAGAGCATTTCAAAATTAGGAGTCAAAACAGTATTCTTATTGTAAATCAAGACGGGTAACATTCCTGCCAAATAAACATAAAGATTACGAATTCTACCACTGTGTTTGTTTGAAGCAACAGAAATATAATCTGTCAAGCTGATAGAAACATAAAAGTTAATTAAATTCTCCATGAACCCTCTACCTAAACTTAATGAGTATATTTTGTTTTGGGGTCTTCGTGTATCATAGACTATTTTAATGTCACTGATAATTTGAATAAACGAAACATTAAATGCCTTTAAAGTGGGGATTTGGGTACTTTTAATACTTGAAAGCGGAACATTCTGTGCTGCCAATTGATACATCACATAATCAAAAGTTGATTTAAACTCATATCCTTCAATCATCGGTGGACGATTATTTGGGTCTTCAAAAAGAGGATGAAGTTTACTCAGATTAGGTTTTTTGTACTTCATAGTGGTACAAAAATCATTGAGATTAAAGGAAGTATAGCCAAAAATATCAGCCTTATAGCGATGAGCCATAAAGACAATAATATCTTTTGCTAAGGTAGAATCATCATTGAAACTACGATTGATGTCAGGCAAATTTAGAAATAAATTTCTATCAAGGCGAACTTGGTCAATCCAACTATGCAAGCCATTTTTTAATTCAACTGCTTGCATGGAAACACTTTTTTCCATATTTTTACAGGGCATTTAAGAAGCACCATTTTGCTTCTGATTAAACTTGTTATGCCGTAGAATGACGCTGGGGAGCAATGTTCTACGGTTTTTTTATACCTTAAAAATACTATCTTTTCTTGAAAAGAAAAAATATGTACTTGTAAAAATACTATCTATCTTCTTATTTTCAGCGTTTTAATCTCTTGATTCTCAATTATTTTCTCTTCTTTTTTGGCTTCTGATAAAGATTCTAAACGGTGTTTTTCGGAAGATTTTAAATCTTCGTTAAAATCCTTATTTACGGGTCTTTTAACAGTAATAAAACGGTCTAAATTTTTGACTTCTAATAATGCTTTTTCAACTCGAATTAAATTTTGTCTGTTATTGGTAAAATGTATTTCTAACTCTGAACCAAACTTAGCGTGTTGAGTTACAACGGCTTTGGCATCGGGTTCTAAACCTAATGGCGTGTGTTTATTAATCTCTTCGGTTAATTTATTACTCAAATGTTCTAAAAGTTTTGCTCCTTCTTCTTGGTTGGGATGGCTAACCTTTAACAGTAACAAAGCATGGGTATTTTGGACAAGATTCAAATGAGTTTTGATATACTGACTTTGTTCTGAATCTGGGTGCGACAAAGCACCAATCAGATTTAGATTTTGTTTGATTCCTGCATTATCATTATCATTTGCCAAAATGATTTGTCGGGGTTTGAGCGTATCAATTGCCAATTGGATAAAGCGTGGTTGGGTTTCACTCAAATTTCCTGCGGTGGCTAAATAAACTCTCTTTTCATCCGTTTTAGGTTTCATCAATTGATGAAAAGAAAGGCTATCAATCGGGCTTTCTGAAATAATTAAGCGGTCTGTTTGACCGTCTTTGTATTTGGTATTACTAATCCAAGAAGCATCCATTTTGGGTTCTTCTATCTTATTATAAGATTCATTACGAATGATTGCGGCAATTGTGCCTGTCTCATTTTTTAATGGAAAGGCAATATTAATGTGCGTTCGTTGGTTTTCGTAAAAATGTTTATTGTAAATACGATGCTGAAACTCAGGTGAAAAAATTGTTTCGTCCGTCAATCCTCTATCATTCAAATATTTAACATTCGTCAGAGGTAAAAACCGAAATTCGTGTTGGATAGCTTGTTCACGATTAACTGAACCAATAGGTTCTATTTTCACTTTGGGATTATAATTAGTCGGTAACTCATTCAAGTAGCCGTCTAATTTGGCAAAAACTTCTTTCCAATCTCCATTGCTTCTAAATTTTTGAAAATCCACCACCGAACCTTCATCCCTTGAATCATTAGGATTAAAGTAGCCTTGATAACCTGTATTCTTATTTTTATAGATGATAATGACATCTTCGTTTGTTGTGTGGTGCATCACCACATAGCTACGACTGGTCTTTTTATTATTGATTTCGTAACCTTGTTGCTCTGCATAATCCACAAAATCAATGCGGTCTTTGTAGTAATTCCAATCCCGTTTTCCGTCTGGAGTAAGTTTCATTTATTGAAAATATAGTGTAAGGTTTAAAACAATTTTGAATAGTATCTTCCGTTTATCTTTAAAAATTTATTCATGTTTAATTACATCATCATATTGATTTTCTGCTTATTGGCAATCGTTGGATTTAGCTATGCTCTGAGATATATTTACAAAAACAGAGAAATTACTCAGAACATTGAAAATAAAACAGTTAGAGAGAATAAAATTAAAATTCATAACCGACAAAAAGAAACTGAAAAGTCAAAAATGAGAGTTCAATTACTCGAAAACGAATTAAGCAAAAATCAAAGTTCAGTTGAAAAAAATGACTTTTTGCCTCCCTTACTCGACCAAGAAAAATCACCTCAAACGAAATCAAAAATTCAAGTCAGAAAAGCTGAATTGCCCGATGACTTTGTATTTGAAAATGTAAATGTAATTGAAAATCAAACATTGAAAGAGAAGATGAAAGCAAAACAATTAGCCATGAAAAACAAAATAGGCTGATTTTTAATATCAATTTAGCTCTATTCCTTTCAAAATCGCTTTACATTCCGAAATTATCAAGTTAAAATTCAACAAAATATCGTAGTTTTTGGAAATTGTAGGCAATCCTTTAACCGTTATAAGATTGCGACCGTTAAGTTTTTCTCGTCTCAATTTTGTATAGAAATTAGGATTAGTCGCCCCGACTGTTGTGCCAATAAATTCTCCGACTTGTAAATTAAAAACGTCTTGTGGATGAATAATCTGTCTTTCCTGCAACGTAATTGACATTCCTTGATTACTTGACCCTGAGCCACGATTGGTTTCAAATAAACTTGTGGGTCTATTACTCCCCTGACTTTCAGTCTTGATAATTTTGTCTGCTTTCCCGATAATCTTACTAACCGTTTCGGCAGTTTTAATGTTGGCTACTCGTCCGTAAAAGTGGTTGTTAAGGTTAGAAACGATAGTTTCCGCCTCTTTCATTCCATAATTTTTCTCAATTTGAGATAAATCCTGAGCCATAAAAATTGTAACTACTTTGTTACTCCGTGCAGTTGCAGGGATTTGCTCAAATTTAGGAATATAAAGCGTTGGAGCTTCGTCCAACAAAACAAAACTGTGGTGTTTGTTTTGTTGATTCATTGATTTAAGAGCGACTGTACAAATACAACTAATCAAAGGAGCAAAAGCCTCTACCAAAGATGGGCTTGTTCCTAAACAGAGCAATTTTGGATTTTGAGGATTATTAAGGTCTAAACTAAAATCATTACCTGATAACACATAAGCAATTTCTTGGGTGTTAATTCTCGCCAATGCAATTTGGAGCGTAGAAATAACGCCCGAAATTTGTTCATTAGCTTTTTGGTCAATGGCTGTAATTATGCTTCTCACAATGGCGGCACATTCATAATCTTGTCTGAATAAGTTGATTAAATCGTTATAATCTTCGGAAAGAATTAAATTAACCACGTGCGGAATAGTACAATACTTGGGATGATGTTTACGCATATACCAAATAGTTGCGGTGAGCATTGCGGTTGATGAACGAATCCAAAAATCCTTTTTTTGAATAGACTCAGGCATTAAATTAGAAATAATGGCGGTGCTATATTCTTCTGCGTAAGCTGCTGTTGGAATATATTTCGGGTCAAGAGCATTAACTCGGTGGCTTTTGTTAAGGTCTTGAAAATTAATCACATAGAATCCAATTTGTGAAGCAGACCTTTGGTATTGTTGAAAAGCAAAATCTGTTAATGAAGGAAATTTGAAATCATAAATAATCCCTGAATAACCCTTTTGAGCGGTTTGTTCAATGATAGGTTCTGCAACACTATACGATTTACCCGAACCCGCCGCCCCAATCACTAAAATTCCTCTAAATGGGTCGGGTACATTCACCCATGAGCCATTTGAACCTGCAAATGAAAAAGAATAAGGGTTTTCTATGGGTTGTTTATCATTGGGGATTTTCTTCTGATTTTCGGGTTTGATTTTCAGTGAATTTCCTAAAAAAATTCCCCCAATCAGCACTCCTAAAAATAACAATGGAAAGAAAAAAATTGGGTACGGATTTTTATGAATAAATATCCAAGCAATAGCTGAAATGGCAAAGACAATCGTTCCGATTATATCTCTACGATGGTTCTTTTTGAGTAGGGTATCATTGTTAATTTGAAGCGTTGAATTTTGAAATGTAAAACAAAGTGGATACAAAATGACACACAAAATTCTAATACCAATTCCTCCTTTTTTGTAGAATTTAAAAGCAATGATAACCCATTTTGCAGGATTTGTAAAAAGCCAAAAATGTAAAGCATATTCGCCAAAAGCAAGAATAAATAGGGCAATAACGATTCCATAAATCGCCATTTGGTTTTGAGAATTCATAAAATTATTATTGGTAAAACTTTGATATTCAAACAACTAAATCAATTAAACGAAGGTCGGTGTATATTATTTTTTCGTTTCTTTTTTCTCACGTAATCTTCGGGGGAATCTCCTTCATAACCAATATCAAAGCCCTCTTTTGAAATACTTATAATTTTTTCTTGGTTTGTATCTTTCAATAAATTGTCGATTTTTTCAGATGAAAATTTATCTTTTATTGAATTGCTGTATGCTTGGGACATTTGTAATTTTTCTACATAATTTGGTGGTACTCCCCTACCCTCTTTAATTTCCTTCTCAATACTCCGTAAATTTTTATAGAACTCATCGCTATAATTTTTTTCCTTTCCAATTTTCCCAATTTGAGCCGCATCAAATTCTTTATCAGATAAATTATATTTGGTTCTGATATTTTCAACTCTTTCAGCCAAATATTCAGCCTTCCGATTGGTTTTATCACCTGCTAAAATATGATATGGATTAAGTATCAACTCCCCCTTTTCAAGTTTTTGCTCTATCTTCTTTAAATCTCTATAAAATCCACCTTCAAAACCTCTTTCTTTGGCTATTTTAACAACTTTTTCAGTCTCAATGACCTTCTCAATGTCTGGATAGTTTTTAGTCCACTGTTCGAGTCTTACTCTCAGCTTTTTTTCTTCCAATTCTAAGTTTTTGAGTTGGCTATATTGAAACATCAAATTAAAATCTTTGATGTTCTTATAAGTCCAATCAGCTTTTGAAAACCTTTTCTGATTTCCTTCTGGCGAAAGTGTAATTTTCTGCTCTGCATCCCTCCTTGACACAATTACGTGAATGTGTGTTTGTAATCCTGGCTTTTGCATACCCGAACGTGCAGAACCCTCTTTTACAGCTTCGTCTGTACCCGAAAATTTACGTTCCTGATGGATGGTTGCGAACCATACCAAATCATCTTTTTGAATCTTTTTATCGTTACTTAATTGGAAATTATTTCCATAGTTTTCCATTACTTTTTGGGTGTATTCAATCAACTTTTTTTCATCATTTTTAATGTGATTTAATTCATCTTGACTTGGGCTAATTATCAATGTAAAGAATTTTGATTCACTTGCTTTTACTCCATGAGTATTATTATCAATTTTATGTAACACATCGTCAGTTTTTATATTTATTTCTGTCTGATTAAAGAAATAAATATCTGGCAAATTATTTTCTTTGGCTTCATGTTTTAGATAATTTATTAACCTTTCTGAACTGCCTTTATTATCATATACTACATTTCCAGATTCTTTTGTTTTCAATATTCGAGTAACCATATTATTATCTCATTTCATTTGTAAATTTTTCAATTTCTTCATCAAAAATTATTTGCATTTTATGGGATAGATTTTTTATAAAATCTTCATCATTATTACTTAATTTGTAGCTTGCTGAAAGTTGTATTTCTTGCATAATTTTATTCTTAAAGGCAAGTAATTGAATTGCTTTTTGGGTGTTTTCTATCTCATTTATCCTTATTCTTACCTCTTGCATGGCTTGTGCCATTGGTTTGACAAAATCAATTTCTTGTTTTTTCATAAACCCGAAAATTTGACTTCTCATTTTAGCCATTTCTTTGTCCAATCCTTCTTGTTTTTCTACCTTACTTGGGTCAATTCCTGACCTTAGAACATACAAACAAGAATTAGCTATAAAATCCTTCATCGACATATCTAATTCCTTAGAACGCTTCTCTATTCGTAATTTCAAGGGTTTTTCTACTTTAATTACAGTTCTTGTCTCTTTTTCTTCCATTTCTATATTTTTTTGGCACCCAAAATCTATCTGATAATCAAGCACTTAGCGACAAAAACACCCAAAACAAGCAACTATGTTGCTGATAATCAAAGGATTAACCATGTTAAATCCTTCCATCTTGCTAAAAAATAGGACTCCAACATTTCTCCTCAATATTAAAATCTTTGATATTTATCTGTTTACAAATAAACAAGTTGTATTGTAAACAATTAACCTATAAAATAACTTATAAACTCTTCCCTATTATTGTTATACTATCGTTATTTTAATCTACCTAACATTTATAATTTCGACTTTTTTCGCCTTATCACTTCCAATAACTCCAACTGCTCATTTTCTAATAGTTAAATTGTAAATTTGTAAACAAAACAACAATATAACAAGACAACTATTTATACTAAAAAATAGAATGCAAATAAAAGACAATTTGTAAACAAAACAACAAATCAAATACTAAACGAATTTACAATTTATAAAATTGTATTGTAAAAAATTAAATTTGTAAAATAGTAAATTCATAAACCTGTTTATAAATTGAGTTATAAACTATTAAATGAATTTACAAATTGTATTATACACTAATTGACAAATAAAATTATTAACAAGTTGACTATTAAATAATTTTACTTTTTGTATATTTGTACTGTTTACAAGTTGATTAATTTATTTATTGACTAATAAACATTTTTACTTTTCAACAAGACAATTATTCAACATGGCAAGAATTATTTGCATTGCAAATCAAAAAGGGGGAATCGGTAAAACGAGCTGTACGCTTTGGCTGGCAGGGGCTTTGTCGATAGATTATAACCAAAAAGTATTAGTTATTGATGCAGATGCTCAACAAACTATCAATGACCTTAGAACGATGGAACGTGAGCAAGGTATTGAAGTATTTCCATTTGAAGTAATTTCAGCATCGCCAGAAAGTATTGAAGCAGTCATTGAGGAACATTTCGATTCATACGACTTAATATTTTTAGATATGCCACGTATGACGGGAAACGATGAAATGATTGTGGATGTATTAGCGGTTTGTGATTCTATGCTTGTACCGTTCGTGGCTTCTACTGCGGACACAATGTCCACTGGCGTATTTATGAACATCGTGGAAAGTTTAGGCGAAATCAGAAAGGAAGAAAATTTACCATTTTACTCTTTCGGTTTTCTCAATAAATCAAGTCGTAGAAAAGAAAATGATTTCATTCCAGAATATGCAAAAGATTTAGGAATAACCATTTTTGATACGCCAATCAAGGATAAAAAGGTCTTTCAACAAATAAGCACAAGTAAATCAATCTTAGATTTTAAAGATGGAAAAGCAGACTTTAAACCGTTTGTTGATGAATTTATCAAAAAGTTTGAAATAAAAATTTCAACTAAAAAGAAGAAATAAGCAATGGCAAAAGATAATAAAAGTACAGGTTTTGCAAGACCGTCAAGAGCTGCCAAAGATAAGGTATTAGCGACTGCAAATGCGGCAATGAAATTTTCAGAAACGGATGATAAAGCTATTCAAATAGTATCACCGAAAGTTGAAGAAGAAATTGTTGTGGCAGAAAATATAACTCCTGTATTGGCAATAATAGAAGAACCTCAAATCGAGGTTGTTAAAAATAATCCTGTTGAAAATCAAGAAGATGGAGTAGGGGAGGGGGAGAAACAAGTTCAACTCGTGGGAAAAAAAGTTAAGCGTAAAGCCAAAGAAGCCCGTATGGATAGCATGAGGGATGGACGTTTTTACATCGCTCTTGACCCTGACTATAAAGAGTTGGTGAAATTGGTTGCTACTCGTAAAAAAATGACCATTGGAGAATTTATTGAAAGATTAATTGATGGAGATAGTGAAGCTAAAAAAGTAAAACAAGCCTTGATGCTACTGAATAGTTAGTTTTCCGTCATTGAGTAATTCAACGCTCAATGATGGAAAATAATTCTGTTAATTCTTCAAATGTCCAAAGCTCAGGTTTAGCTTGACGACGGTAAAAAACCTGAGCATCCATACCCATTTTCTTTTGAATAAAATTATTTTTATACCCAGATTCTTTGATTCTACTCTCAATACTGTGTAAAAGTGCTAAATAATTATAATATGAGCCTTTATCTACTTTTAAATAGTCCATCAACTTCTCTAATTCTTCAAAAGTCCATTGACGTTTACCCGTAATTTTATTATGAATGTTACTGATTGAACCGCCTAAAATCTCTTGTAATAACCTCAATTCAAGGTTTTTAGCATTTAGGCTTGCCGTAAGGTTTTGAACGAATTGTTGAAATTCATTCAAAACTTCTATACCTGTACGGTTATTAATTGTTGTTATTTCTGCCATAATTTTTACACGAATATAATATAAAAAATTAATGTAATTGAGTAAATAATAGACTTAGAAAAAAATATTAAAAAAAAATACAATTCCACAAAATAATAATAATTATTAGAGCGTTACATTAAGAACATTACGAAAAAATTGCATAGAAACCATCATACAAAAGAACCCCTAATTATTAACGAGTAAAGATTATCAAGGGATAATTTTGTTTTGTTCAACCCATTTAAAGATTAATGCCCAATGCAAAAAGCTATTTTTGTAAGGTCAGGAAATGTCGTAATGTCCGCCCTACTGCTATTTATTATTTTATTGACTTCCCATGATGTTGCTGCACAACAAGGTGTTACTCAGGCACTTGTTAAAATCAAGAATACCCTTTATTTAGTGGGGAATGCAATCTTCGGAATTCTTCTTATCATCGGTATTGTGAAAGTGGTATCTGGATTTATCACCAATTCACAAAGTGCTGTACGCAATCTCATTTACCTTATTATTGGTGTTGCCATTTGGTTTTTCTTCAATTACATGATTGAGGACTTGGCTGGATTAATTGGCGGTGATGGTGGTTCATTTAACAGATAATCTTATTCAAAAAAGATGCACGTTAGAAAATCGCTCGAAAAGCCAACGAAAATTCTTGGAATGAAATTTCAAGAATTGGGAATTGTCATAGTTTCGTTTGTGGCACTCACAGTCTTTATGAGCCTGTTGAGGATGGTAATTACTGTACCGCCGATTGTACCGACTATTGGATTTATTATTGTCATTGGTTTGCTTGTGGTTGTACGAATTGCTGAGAAAAGAAAACACCCTTCGTTTTTGATTTCAGCCATAAGTTTTTACTTAAAGCAACCTAAGAAAATAGTAATGACAAACCCTAACTTTTTGAATAAAGATGTCTATAAGAAAAAGGATAAAAACATTTGAAGATATTTTACCCATATTTTCTATTGAAGATAACGTATTGATTTTCAAGGATGGGAGGGTGGGAGTGGGATTTGAGGTTTCGCCAGTAGAAATGGAAAGGTTGATGGGAAATGAATATGATTCCATCAACCAAGCATTTGCTAATGCGTTGAAATCGCTCCCTTTAAAAACGGCTGTACAAAAATTAGATTGTTATTTTCATAAGAAATATTTACCCCAAAAAGGGGGATTAAAATATTTTGAAGAAAAAACAGTCAATCGGTTTTATGAAAAGAAAATACTGCATCACAGAAGCTATTTATTTCTGAGTTTCGGGAGACAGGAGCAAGTACAAACCAACGCATTTAATACGCTTTATGCGATGGGGGAGAGTTTAATCAAAAATCCATTTGAGGATATTTTGAAAACCGTAAGTTTGGCAGAACATTCTACCAAAGAATTTATCAATATGATTTCTATTTATGGAATCAATTGTAAACGAATGGAAAATGAGTGTTTGATGGATTTCTACCAACAATATTTTAATTTGGATTTTGAAAAAAATCAAGGTGGATTTAATAGAAGTTTTGCTGCTCAATCTGATAAAGTTAGTATTGGAGAAAGACAGGCAAATATTATCTCAATGATTGGGCAAGGAAGTGTTGTCTTTAATTCCGTTAAATCTAATTACGGAGTTGAAACAAATAACGTATATCCTTTAGGGTTACAAATGGATTATCCACACATATTATCTACAAATATTTTGATTGAGGATAGGGAGAAGGTTTTGAGTAACTTAGATATGGAGCAAAAATTGAATAGAAACCTTGATTTCTTGATGTCTCAGGACAACAAAATTAAGATGGTAGAGATTGACGATTTTACGGAAGAAGTGCGTTCAGAGAATAAGAGCTTAGTTTCTGTAAATGTTTCAGTCATTATTTGGGCATTATCCGATGAAAAAAGGGAGGAATATATACAAAGAACAGTGGCAGGATTTCGCCAAATGGCAGGGGCTGAAACGTTCATTGAAACAATTGATTCCGCCAATTTATTTGTGGCAAACGCACCTGCCAATAGTTACCAAAATTATCGTTGGTTACTTATGAGTGGAGATAATGCAGCTACTTACAACAACTTTATTACAAGTTATCAATCGGCTGAAAAAGGGGAATTATTGTGTGATAGAATGGGAAATCCTATATTAGTCAATCTCTTTAACACGGAGTTGAATAATCAAAATTCCATTACGATAGGACCAACTGGTTCTGGAAAATCGTTTACGATTGGCAGTTTAATGATACAAAGATTTGAAGGTAAGAATAGACAAATTATTATTGATGTTGGCGGTACTTATCGTTCTATGATGTCCGCTTTACAAGGAAAATACTTTGAATACGACCCTGAGAGTCCTATCAAATTTAATCCTTTTGTTATTGATAGAGACATGGATGGTCGGTATAACATGACAGGGGACAAAGTTAATTTTCTAACTTCTTTGCTATCAGTCATTTGGAAGGGAACAAAAGGCGAAATTACACAAGCGGAACGCTCCGTTTTCGTGAAATTAATTCCGATGTATTACCGATATTTTGAAGATAAAATGCCTTTTAATGTACCATCAATAAAGGGGTTTTATGAATATTTGAAGTGGTTTCAGAGTGAATTTAAAGATACTGCGGAGTATCAAAGAATTGCTCGTTCTTTCGATTTTGAGGAGTTTTTTATTGTGCTTGAACCATTTGTTTATGGGCAATACCAAGACGTTTTGAACTCGGATGAATTTGAAGATATTTCGGCAAATACCTTGATTTGTTTTGACATGGCAAAGATAAAATCTAATCAACTGTTATATCCAGTTGTCGCCATGTTAATAACGGAATTAGCACTTGACCAAATAAGATTATTTCCAAAAGACCGAAAATATCTTTACATGGATGAAGCATGGTCAATGTTATCCGATACGATGGGGGATTTTGTGGAAACGATGTATCGAACGGTTCGGAAAAATAATGGTGCAATGTGCATCATTACGCAAGGGATTGATGAAATAATTAAGTCTTCGGTGGGTTCTGCTATTATTGCAAATGCGGCAACTCAAATTATTTTGAATCATACGGACAAAGTACAAGTGGATAAGTTAGCCCAATATTTGGGTTTTACGCAACATGAAGTTGATAAAATAAACTCGATTAGAGTTTCAACGGATTACCGTGAAATCTTTATCAAACAGGGAGATTATGCAAGGGTTTATATTTTGGAGGTGTCTGAGGCAATGAATGCTGTTCTAACTTCAAAACCCTTAGAAAGAGAACATTTGAGAACACTTCAAAAGAGATACAACGGCAATATACAATTTGCTGTGAATCAATACATTGAAGACAAAAATGGATTTATTGAAACAGATTAAGTTCATCTATCATTAAAAAAAAACTGCTTAAACAAAGAACCTATTTATCATGGAAGATTTAGATAATGAACTCAGTTTTACAACTGCTGCCCTTACGGATATGGCTATGAAACCATGTTTGGGCATTATCCTCTGCTGTACCATTTTGCATTTCTTTTTGACTTACGCAAAAACGTATCTCACGAGTAGCGATTTAAGTATTGACTATTCGCCTATTTTGCGTTGTGTTGCAGTCGGATTTTTCGTTGCTTATTACAGTACATTAATGCCCATTCTTGCGAGTGGCATTAATTCAATTACAGGTGCTTTTAGCAAAGTACCTGATGTGATGCAAGCATTGAATAACATTACCGATGCAATGGCTCAAAATCCAAAGACTTCAACGACTTTTGAAAAGTCATTTTTTACCGATGGCTTTACGCTTCCCTTCAACGATGGAAAAACATTCATTACTTACATCGTTCTGTGTATTGAACAGGGTTTAACCATGATTGTAAGGCTTTTTGTAGAAAGGGTACGTTCTATTTTATACGCTTTTGTGTTTGCGGTTGGACCTTTGGCATTAGCTTTTAGCTGTATTCCTGGGCTAACTGGAATTGCTACGCATTGGTTTAAAGTGTGGCTGTCGGTTTCTCTTTGGACGGTTACACTTGCTATCATTGATAATTTAGTAATTGTTATGCAAAAGCAAATCATTCAATTGGTAGGTAATGCACAAGATGGTACGGCTTTTACGATGGACGTTGTTTGTATTAATCTGGTATTTATTGTGATGTATTTTAGCATACCTGCCTTGACTACTTATTATGTTGGTGGTAGTGGTGGTAATAGTTTCATGGCAAGTACAAAAAGTTCTTTCTTAGGTTTAGGAAATCAAGCATCGGCTTATGGTCAGCAAAAAGCAAAACAGATGTCCAAGTGGTATGATAAAACTTACAGTCGTCTAAAAGGTGGAAAATAATATGAAAGGTGTTGCACAAAATTTCAATGAGGCTTTCAAAGCCTTAAAGTTCATTACAGCTTTGGCGGTAGCACTTTTGTTTATCTCAAATATTGTGTGGTTCATATTTTTTTCCCACGAGGTCGAGAAGTTGAATAACAAAATATTTGTGGTTTCAGACAATGGGACAATGATGGCAATAGCCAAATCAGAGCAAACACCAAGTATTTATGAGGCAAAAAATCACGTAAAAACATTTATGCAAATGATGTTTGCCCACGATGCAGAGACTTTCAAAGACCGTATTAATATCGGTTTAAAGTTGATTGAAAGAACTGATGGTTTAGCCATTTATGAAGGGTTTAAAAGTGGTCAAGTCTTGGAAAATTACAGTAAGTATAATTCCAGAACGCTCCTTGAAATAGATTCTATTCAAGTAAATGTAGCGATTGAACCATACAATGGGGTTGTTTATGCAAGACAAATTGCCTTGTACCAAAAAGAAAGAAGTATGAAACCGATTGCGGCACGGTTTGAAATTATCCGAACTTATCGGTCTGAGGATAATCCATTTGGGTTACTGTTGAAAAATTTTACATTTATTGGTTACAATTCGCCCATAAAATCTCGTGAAGAAATCCACGAATAAACATGAAAAATCTATTATTTATCTTGCTATTGAATTGCCTTCATTCTTCCGCATTTTCCCAAGATTCTTCGGATTCTCATGGTTCATCGCACGTGGACACAATTTGGGTGGGTCGTGAAAGTACCGTGTATGTTATCTTGCCTGAGTCAATCAGTTTATTTGATATTGGCAATAAAGACTACATTGGAAAAATTGAAAATGGCTCAATTATTTTCCTCAAAGCAACTAATCCATATGCAAAACCATCTACTATGTTAATTCAATATGGAAGCACAATTTTTAAAGGATATGTAGCATATCGTGAAAAAATAGATAAGCCTTTTTATGATTTTAGAGCTTTGCCAAAGGTTGAATTAGATAGTAAACCCAAAACGGGAAAAACGCCCAAATTATCACTGGAAAGGCTTAAAGAGGCATCGGGAAATATCAGTATGAAGGAGAAAAATAGTGATGTAATTGTGAAGTTGGTTAATATTTTCAATGACCAACAAGCAACCTATTTGAAATTTGAGGTTACGAATCAATCTACCATTATTTATCAAGTTGATTACGTTTCATTCATTTATAAAACCCATGTAAAACGGAAAAAAAGGAATCAATTAACACCACAACAACAAGAAATTGAACCGCTTGAATTTGAAGCACCGATGATGATAGGGGCGGGGGGAATGGAAAGTTTTATGTATGCCATTCCGTTATACTCTGCAACGGAAAACGATTATTTAGAAGTGGTTTTCAGAGAGGGGAAAGGTGCAAGATTAATCACTATGAACATTCCTGCCAAAAAAATATTAACAGCAAACTTGCTATAATAACATGGAAATTTTCCAGAAAATAAAAGGGTTTTTTGAAACCGAAAAACCTTCCGAAAAAAAACAAATTAAGACCGAAGAACTTAGTTTGAAAGAACGATTATTTTTATTAAGTCAAGGAAAAGTAGGCTTAATAGCAATAGGAGTGGGGATAGTGCTAATAGTTATTATCGCATGGACTACCATAGAAAAGGCAAGACAGGAAATGGCTACGGTTAAGCAAGAAGTACCCGTTCCAACAATTCCATCTTTTAAGGAGGACAGCTCTAAGGTCAATAAAAAATATTCTCATTTGAATAGTGCCGATGAAACAATTAAGAAAAAAATGAACGATAATCCTGTTTCAATGGATTGGCAGAAATCTTATGAAATTATCGACAGTTCCCCAGCAAGTAGTAATCGCTCTGAAATTGGTCAGCGTGATTCAGTGAAAATAATACCTACCACTAATAAAAATCTGACTTATGAAGAAAGAAAAATCGCTGACCGTTCCAAAAACAGAAAACCCAAACAAAAAAAAGATTGGGTTTTGGAGGAATCAAAACCGAAAGCAAGAATTACTGAACCAATTACAGAGTCAATTGGAAATGAAGGACAAACCAAATCCGCAAACATAGATGATTACTTTAACACGGTTAAAGCTGATAATAAAAATGCGGATTCAAAAGTTCAACCAGCAAAACCACAAGTTAATGAACATTATGTTACGGGCGTTGTGAATGGAAATCAGTTGATTAAAAATGGTAAAAGAGTAAGTTTCAGAATTACAGAGGCGACAACTATTAACGGAAATTTCGTTCCTCGAAATACTTTGGTTACAGGCTTGGCATACTTAGGGAATAATAGAGTTACGTTTGAAATTGCTTCTATTAAAATCAATAATCAAACGACTCCTTTGAAATTAAAGACACTTGACCAAGATATGGTGGAAGGTTTGGCGTTTGACGGGGACAACCCTGTTCGGAATGATGTTAGACAAGGCACGACACAAGCCATTGATGATATTTCAAACGAAGCTCTTTCATACATTCCTTACGCTGGAATTGCGTATGCAGGGAAAAGTTTAGGGCGTGGTTTATCAAGAGCTTTATCATCAGGAACAAATCGGAAAAAAGCACAAGAAATAATGCTTGAAGATGGTTACAAGGTATTTTTTGTTGTAAAAAACTGAGCATACACCACTACGGAATAGCGACTTTCACATAAAATTAACCCAAAACGCAATCGGTCTTAACCGTTATAAGATTGCGACTGGAAGAAATATGCCCTTATAACATTGCGACTGAAACTGTATAACATTGCGACCAAGACAAAAATGATAAAAGGAATTTAGGCTTAAAAATCTGAATTATGACTAAAATTTGACTCAAATACTCATATAATTATACATAATCTATGGTTTTTAGCCCCCGAAAGGGGGTCTGAAAATCTTTTCGCAACCGTTATAACATTGCGACCAAAAGAATATTGACTTTTAAAACACATTGATAATGAGACATTTAGCAAAAATTGGCTTAATCTTTATCAGCTTGATAATGATTCCCAAAACAGGATTTTCACAAATAAGTATTGATGTTTCAGCAATCCAGCGATTGATGGAGTTGAAAAACTTAGTGGAGAAAGCAAAAAATCAACTTATTCAACTGAAAAATGGGAATAAGATAAATAATCGAACTCAGGCTAATACGCAATCAATTCTGAGTCTCGGGAAAGAAGTGGAAGAAATTTTGAGGGATGTTAGCGAATTTGAAAATCTGGTAAGTAAAGATGGTAAGTATAAATTTAATGATTTGTCGATTTTTATGAAAACAAATCAGGCTGTCAGTTCTAAACTCAGTGATTACTATAAGCAACTAACTTTTTTGAATAAGTTGGACCAGATTTTATCTCAAAATTCCCAAGGAGAAGTTAGCCAGCAAGGAGGACAACAGATGTATGATTTTTTTTATGATGGCACTTCTCCCGAATTGTCGGCGAGTAACCATGATGATTTTGCAAAAGCCAAGAAAGATGAATTTGCAAAAATTTATGGATTACAAAATACCATGCAGAAGAAAAAATTTCAAACTGCATTAGCCTTTTATAAAATAGCGGATGAATTATATCATCAATCAATTGTATTGAGTAATGCTGTTTCAGATGAATCAAACGGAAAACCAATGAGGATTAATAATTCTTCGCCATTCAGTTTAGATAATGTTTTTAGTACGGATGATGGTATTGATATTGGTTCTATTTTTGGCGGTGATGTTTTTAGTAGTTCGATGGGTGGATTAATGACGGCTATTTATATGAGTATGCCCGATGAAGTTTTGCAACAAGAAATTATGAGGCTAAAAGCATTTATAAGAGTCATCGAAGAAGCTGAACCAACTGGGTATGAGACTATTATAAAAAAGGCAAATCGGGATTTAGAAGATGCTAATAATGCTTATCAATACAAGCTCACTCAAAAGTTAAATCAGGCAAGTGGTACATATCCTGGCGTGGGATTAAATCCATCAAATCCGAGTGGATTTAGTATCAGTAAATCAGGGTTGAGAATGAGTACGGGTGAACGCATCCAAGCACAAACGGCTGCTATAAATTTAATGAATGAGTCCACTAATTACAAAGAAAAAGGGGATAAGCTCATGGAAGATGCCACCAAGAAAACGCCATTACAACAAGAAATGGAGTCTCGTTATCAGGCAAAATTAATGCGTAATTCTTTGGCAAAAATTAAATTCTAAAACAATGAAAAGGTTTCTAAAAATATTTTCTCTTTTCTTGATTTTACCTTGCTTATTTCTTTTCAGTTTGATTAGAGGGAAAAAAAGTGCGTTGCCCCATGAAAAGGGAATAAATGAATGTGCCATTGAAATTTTTAGAAATGCCAATCGAATTGTAAAAAAAGATACAACTTACGATTTCAAAATTCATTTGTCCAAAGCCTTTAATCAGCAAATCAAAGCAACACCATTATATGTAAACTTGATGCTCAATCAAGCAACTCATAATGGACAAATCAAAGATATTAAGATACTTAGCGAAAATAAAATCGAAAAGGATTCTTCCATTTTGATTATTAAAATATGGTTCAATAAAGACTCTCTTCAATTTGAACAACCGATGGTATATCAAGATGGTTGGAAAATTGGGGTTAATTATTCCAAAGAGCGTAATGTGCAATCCTCAAAATGAGGGTTGCTATTTTTGAGAGTTCTGTAAATCCAAATTGCTATGTGGTTTGGATTTCTTTGTTTTATGAACATCAAATTTTTATTCAGTCGCAACATTGGAAATTATAAATTATTCTGCAAAATAGTTATTAAAGTTACACACATAAGTAATTAGACAAATTGAATGTTAAATTTCTTACCTACGTTATCAAGTATTGTTTTTAGATTCCTTTTGAGTCTATCGAATGACAAGTAAGCATTAAATTCAAGCCACTCGTAT
>NZ_JAYGIN010000046.1:0-20766 GCF_034931005.1 Arcicella sp. LKC2W | reverse complement strand
CTGCCGTTTGAATTCTTCGCTGAAATAGCGAATAAATTTTTGCCCAGTGTTCTTGGTTTTGTCCATCTTTTGATACGTTTTAAGTTCAAAATTTGGTCAACTTATTTCAGGACGGGACAACAGGTTAAAACCTGTGTTACTTGATTACAGGTTAAAACCTGTGTTACATTAAAATCAAATTGGCATCTAAACATATTTCAGCAAATTCATCTTGTTTAGAAGGTTCACAAACACCAGGAAAATCACCTTTTTTGCCTAACATATCTGTCATTACTTGAAAGTGAAGATGAGGAGGCCAATTTCCATTGATGGGGAAATTACCAAATTCAGCTATTTTATCTCCAGCTTCAATATTTTTCCCTTCGTAAAGTCCTTCTAAACATTCTAAATTCAAATGTCCGTAAAGCGTGTAAAAAGTCTCACCTTCCAAAATATGTTCTAAAATAATGGTTGGTCCATAATCCCCAAAGTTGTCATTATTAGCAAAACTATGAACAATTCCTTTCATAGGTGCGTACACAGGCGTTCCAGCTTCTGCCCAAATATCTACGCCTAAATGTATAGAACGAGGTTCTTCAGTTTGTTGAAAATGTTCACTTCTACGATAAATATAACGATTTTCGAGGTAACCACCAATTGCACAGACGGCGTTAGCTTCCTTTATTTTACGAAATACATATTCATTGAATATTTCAGTATTGGTCAAATCAATTTCGTGAAGGTCGGTATTATTTTCAGTCAGGTCGATGTTATAGACGTTTTGCTTTGTCAAATCAAAAGGAACTACGGGATGAAATTGATGTCTTTTTAATATTTCTGTTTTCATAATAAGTATTGGCACGCAGATGAGGCAGATACTTCGCAACGCAGATTTTCACAGATTTTATAGAATATTTTTGTTTTTTATCCTTTTTTAAATGATTGGAAATAAAAAATCCATCTTAAATCTGCGTTGCAAAGCATCAAGGCGGACGGCAAGTCGAATCTGCGTGCTATTGTTAAGCCCAAACTTGCGTTCCCTCCGTACAGTTTTTACACATTTCAATTTCGGAACGGGAACGAATGAGCGTTTTTCTAAAATTTTGATAAGATTTCCCAAACCATAACTCTTTGAAAGTCTGGGTTTTCATGTCTCCCATTCGGTAATGAGCATCTTTATCGAAACAACAAGGAACAACCAAACCATCCCAAGTAATGACACAAGAGTGCCACATTTTCCAACAATGATTGATAAATCTATTCTTGATTTTGTACGTTCCGTCCAATTGTTTACGATACCGTGTGTATTTTTCGATGGTCGGTATTAAATCTGAACCTTGTTCATAATCATAAATTTGAGCAGTTTTCAAACCAACTTCATCTACACCTAAATCTTTGGCTAATTGTTGTACTTCGGCTATTTGATGTTCGTTGGGTCTAACCACCAAAAACTGAAAAACTACGTGTGGCGTACTTGATTTTAATTCTTTTTTCCACTTCAAAATATTACGAGTCCCTTCAATTACCTTTTCTAATTTACCCCCAATTCTATACTGTTCGTAAGTTTCTTGGGTTGTCCCATCAATCGAAATAATTAATCTATCCAAACCAGACTCTACGGTTTTTTTGGCGTTGGCATCTGTCAAATAATGGGCATTTGTGGATGTAGCTGTATAAATTTTCTTCTTAGCGGCATATCCTACCAAATCCAAAAATTGTGGGTGTAAATAAGGCTCACCTTGAAAATAAAAAATTAAATACAACAACGTATCTGAAAGTTCATCAATCGTTCTTTTGAATAAATCTCCTTCCAACATTCCCGTTGGTCGAGTAAATGAACGCAAGCCACTTGGACATTCGGGACAACGTAAATTACATGAAGTGGTGGGTTCAAAAGAAATACTGAATGGCAATCCCCATTGTGTTGGTTTGCCAAGAGTCTTAGAATTATAAAAACTGGATACCACTTTCAAGCCATTCCAAATACGTTTTAAAGTAAGTTTGGAGGCAAAATTGAGTCCATCAGTAAAGTTTTTATTCATCTAATTTTCAGTAAAAATTTAATTGCAAGATACCTTTAAAGCCCCGAAAAGGCAAATTATACAATTTATGAATTTGTGATTTATCAATACTTACTCATGTAAAAACCTAATTATCAATCAGTAGTGCTGACCGTTCCTATGTTTGGATTTAGTTGTTGGAGGAGTTCCTTAGTTAATTTAAAACTAATTTTTCAAGCCTGACTATGTTTCAAAAGCCTAAAAAATATCAATCAAACAACAAATACGCAATGGCAAGGGTAATAAATACATTGAAAGTTTGAGCAATCAAAAATACATAAAGTGGCTTTTTCCCTTCTGCATTAAATAAATCTGAAAACTTAGTTTCAAGTCCAATACTGGTGAAAGCCAGAGCAAACCAAAGTCCTTGTAACGATTTTAGACCTCCTTTTACTTCGTTGATTGTTTCGGAAGAAATAAAAAATGAAAACAGTAGTGAAGCTGCAATAAAACCAATTACGAATTTTGGGAAACGCTCCCAAATAATACCCATGGTTGGTTTCGACTCCTTAACTGTTTCTGATTGATTATTAGTGTAAGTCCAATAAACCGAAATGGCAAAAGCAGCCAAGCCTAAAAGTACATTTTGCGAGAATTTCACAATCGTGCTAATTTTCAAAGCCGTCTCTCCTACCAAAGTTCCTGAAGCAATTACGGCTCCTGTCGTATCAATTGTTCCACCCAACCACGCACCCGTAACTTCTTCCGAAAGATTTAAAGCTTTTGCAATGAAAGGCATAAAAATAATCATCGGAATTGCCGTAATTAACACCAATGAAATAACATAAGATAGTTTTTTAGAATCTCCTTTTATTGCTCCTGAAGTGGCTATGGCTGCCGAAACGCCACAAATTGACACCGCACTCGAAAGCATAATTGCCATTTCTTCATCAACGCCCATTCTTTTAGCTATCCAAAAAGCAAAGTACCAAACCGATACCACGACTAATAACGCCTGTATTAATCCTAATGAACCCGCTTTGAGAATATCTCCAAAAATTACGCTTGTTCCTAAAATTACCAAGCCAATTTTTACGAACAATTCAGTTGATAATGAATCTTTTAGCCAAGTTGGAACGGTTAAAAAGTTACTGATGATTAACCCAATAGAAAGACTAAAAATTACGGCTTCAAGATTCCAATTTTTCAAAAAAGCATTTCCTGCCAAAATGAGTGCAAAAGTAGTGAGAAGGTAAACAATTGGAAAACCTTTTATTGTGGCTAAAACATCCTTTCCCAAAGTTTTTGTGGCTAAAATTGCTACGCCATAAACGATTAGAAATAAAGACAAAATGGTCGTTAAATTGCTTAAAGTCAATACTTTTTCAAATAATTCAGCAGAATCTTTCCAACCAAAACTTGGGTTCGGAATTTTTAAGCCAATCAGCGATAAGAAGATAATCAGAAAACCATAAACGACAACTGTCCAGTCTTCGGTTAGGGTAAATGTTGATTTTTGATTTGACATAGTGATTATTTTAGGGGTTTACGAATTTATGAAAGATAACAAACTTTAAAAGTGGAAAATTAACGAAACACGTAAAGCTTTCATAGCGGTTCTGTATGTTTTTCAATTATAGCTCAACTATTCCAGTTGACCATAATGCAAGTTGTATTTCCACAAAAATATCCTTCACCCAAGCAGGTAAAGGATATACAATTCAAACAAAACCATATTACTAAAAATTCAAAAAACTATGTGCTTAAGTACACTGGCTAATAAATTATTTCTACTTTCGGGAAGTCCCCTAATCAAACATTTTAGGATAAAAATTATTCAGAAAACTTATTAAACAGTGTATTAAGGTGTTATAAAATTGTTCAGTAAATGTTGTCCTTCCTCCCAATGACCAATATTTGAATTAGCATTGATATGCCCTTTTTTACCAATATTTATCAATTGACTTCCCCAAGCATTCGCAAATTCAGCAGAACGCTCAATGGTTGCATATTGGTCTGTTGTACTTGCGATAACAATACTTTCAAAGGGTAATTTCACTCTTGGTATTGGGTTAAATCCCTCTAAAAAACTCAATCTTCTCGATGATTCAGCGTCAGCAGGTGCTACTAAAAATGCTCCTTTAATTTTTTCTGATGAAAAATTATTTGCCCAATGAACAACCGTTAAACAACCCAAACTATGAGCTACCAAATAAGTTGGTTTGGTGAGTTTATTTATTTCTTCAGACAATTTCTTTATCCAAGCATCACACACGGGCAAGTCCCAACTATCCTGCTCAACTCTTTTGAAATTATGAGGATATTGTTTTTCCCAAAGTGTTTGCCAATGATTAATTCCAGAACTTCCTAATCCTGGAACGACAAGAAAATTTACTTGCTCTATTCTATTCATAATTTGACAAAGTGTTATTCGTAACCAATTATAAGTCTATCATTTTGATAGATTTTAATCATTGCAAATATTATACTTAATCTATAAACATACAAGAGTATTTGAAATTTTATGGTTTTTAACTTTAAAAAACTTCTAATTTTAGCATAATAAATTGGTAATATCACATTCAATTTTTGAGTACCATAAAAAATGCTAACCGATAAACAGTTAGCATTTTTTATGGTACTCAATACAATAATCTCTGAATTATGGATTTGGAACACAGTCTTTATTAACATTAATTTCTGACTGTGGAATTGGCCAAATATAAGCAGGTGAAGTTACTGGAATTGCCGCAATATTTGCCTTTGCAGGTAATGCTAAACCATTACGTTGCAAGTCAATAGAACGAAGACCTTCACCCAAAAACTCTATTCTTCTTTCAGTCAAAATGGCACTAACTAATTCTGCTCCCGTGGCAAAAGTTGTTGCTCCATAAGCAGTAGTCGAACGACCTCTAACGGCATTTAATAAAGCTAAAGCTGAGGCATCAACGGTTGTTCCTGCTAATTTTGCTTTTGCTTCGGCAAGATTCAACAACACTTCTGCATAACGCAAAACAGGAACAAAATCTTTGTGAACAGGTCCAGTTGGATATTTATTCAAACGGATACGACCTGCATCACTTGCAAAGTCATTTTTCACAAAATTAGTACGGCGTGCATCTGTTGCCATAAAAGCAGCATTTCCAACAATTCCAGAAGGGTTCAATGAGAAATCACCAATACCAATTAAAGGTAAATAATAACTCGCTAAACCATTTTGTGTACCTGGTAAATCATTGTCTCCCATTGGAAAAGAAAAAATTGATTCAACCGTTGTGTACGGTGCGGCAAAAACGGAAGCCACTGAAGTCTGTAAAGCATTAGCTACACCTGTACTCGCTTTGAATGGTGCAGAAGTCGATACAATTTTATTAGCCTCCGTAACCACGTCACTCCATTTGCCCATTGTTAAATAAGCACGTATTTTTAGAGCAATAGCACTGTTTTTATGAGCTCTCGTAGTATTCAAAGCAGCCGTCGAATATGTTGATGGCAAATTTTGTTCGGCAAAGTTCAAATCCGTAATAATTTGAGCGTAAACCTCTGCTACTGTACTTCTTTTTAAATTATTATTGCCACTTCCAACCTCACCAGTCAAACGAAGCGGTACTCCCAAACTTGCACCACCGTCTTTTGCATAAGGCTGAGCATAAGTGTTTACCAAAGCATAATAAATCAAGGCTCTTAAAAAACGAGCTTCTGCTTTATATTGAGTTGCCAAAGTGGCATCAACAACACTCGCATTTTTGTCTAAACCTTCAGAAAATAAATTAGAACGGTTGATTGCCAAAAAGGCAGCATTCCACATATTGGTAGGCTCATTTGACGATGAGTTATTGGTATGATTCCAAGTTTGTAATGCTGTTACAGTATTTGAAGTTACGTTTAAGAATTCTTCTCCACGAACATCATTATAAACATAATAGCGACCTCCGAACAATTGCCCAGCTTTGGTACTTGAATATAATCCGTTTACTTGTGCCAAAATACGGTCAGCAGTAGAAAAGGCATCTAAATCCGAAAGTGACGTAATTGGTGATGGTTCTAACAAACTGTTCTCATCACAAGAAGCTGCCGCTGTCAGAGTGATGACCGAAATCATCGTTAATTTGAGGGCTTTTTTAACTTTGAAAAAGTCAATATTTATATTTTTTTTCATCTTGAATCAATTTAAAATTAGAAGTTAACAGATAATCCAGCCGTATAAGTACGAGCTTGCGGAGTAGAGTTACGGTCAACTCCAGGAGCAATATTTGAATTACGGTTTGTTGAAATTTCAGGGTCAGCACCAGTATAACCCGTAATGATAAAGGCGTTTTGTACTTGTGCGTATAGCCTTAAACTTGAAATTTTCGCTTTTTCTAATAATCCTTTTTTGAAAGTATAACCCAATGAAATATTACGCATACGGATAAAATCTCCCTTTTCTACGTTTTCAGAAATTGGTGTTGATGAGCCGTTTGAGATATTATCTCCAAAAACTAAACGAGGGATATTGGTAACATCACCTTCTTTTTGCCAACGATTAAGAATATCAGTATGATTATTCCAAGCACGTTGGTCACGCAGACCCGCTTTGGTACCGTTATAAATGTAGTTTCCACCCGAAAATTGCAAGAATACACCAAAGTCGAAAGCTTTATATTTGAAGGTATTATCTAAACCTCCGAAGAATGTTGGGAAAGCAGTTCCCCATACTTTACGGTCTGAACCTGTAATTTGAGGAGCAGTAGTTCCATCAGCAACATACGTCCATTTGCCTGGATGAGAATATTGAACCTCTCTGCCTGCTGCATTCACAAAAATACGCTGTCCATTCGTAGGGTTTACCCCTCTGGTTTCTACTACAAAAACACTACCCACTGGATAACCGACACGTACGATATTTGAGCTTTCAAGACCACCCGTTGAAGCAATAATATCAGCATTATTGTTTGCCAAAGCAATCACTTCATTTGAGTTTGTTGAGATATTAAAGTTGGCATTCCATGTAAAGTCCTTTTTGTCAAGTACCAAAGCATTCAATGTAAATTCCCAACCTTGGTTAATCATTGAACCAACGTTTGTATTAATTGAATTATTAGGTACACCACGAGATGGAGCTTGTGGTTCTGCCAATACTAAGTCAGAAATATCATTTTTATAATAGTTAATTTCTCCCGAAATTCTATCATTAAATAATCCGTAACTTAAACCAATATCCAATTTTGTACTTTGCTCCCATCTCAAATTAGGATTTCCAGCTTGTGTAAATACCCAAGTTGGCGTTGAACCGTATAAACCAGAACCAAATAAACTTAATGAAGCAAAATCACTCACACCTGTATTTCCTACACGACCCCAGCTTGTACGTAACTTAAACTCATTCACTGTTTTTCCAATAGCAGAATTTTTCCAAAAGTTTTCTTCCGACAAACGCCATCCTAAAGAAGCACCTGGAAAATTACCCCATTTGTTACCAACTGCATAAGCTGAATAACCATCACGACGTAGCGTAAATGAAGCGATATATTTCTTATCAAAATCATAGTTGAAGCGTCCGAAATAAGACATTAAACCATTTTGAGTTTGATAGTTACTTCCACCAGCTACGTTGTTGACAAAACTACCTTGAAAACTGGTAAAGAATGGGTCAGAAACATTATTTCGAGAAGCTCCCCAACGATTAATCGTAAATTTCTGAGACTCAGTTCCAGCTACAATCGTAACATTGTTCTTACCAAGATTGAAATCATACGTCAGATAATTTTGCCAGTTCCATTGTTTAATATTTGTATAATAATTGGTAGCAGCTCCATTGCTTCCTCCTGCTTCTCCGTGAACTGGATTACTGAATGCAATATCCTCAACCTGCGTATTATCCATTCCGTAAGAAGTTCTAAAAATCAAGCCATCGTACAGCTTCACATCGGCAAAAACAGTAGCAATCAAGTGAGCATTTTCAGAAGTAAATTTACTTAAATCTAAATCTGGCAATGGATTATAATATCCACCAGGTCCTTGTTTGTTGTTACCCAAACCCATATTATTTCCTGCCTTATTGATATTATACGACCCATCAGCGTTGTATGGTGCAAGGTTGGGTGCTAATACCAATGGCAAACGCCCTAAACCACCCGTTGAGAATGCACCCGTTGAACCTGTATTTGGAGATTGGTTAAAACTGTTTGCATAAGTAAGATTCGACCCGATAGTAATAACATCGTTCAAACGGTGAGACACATTCATACGTCCCGTCATACGGCTGAATGAATTTTTCTTAATCATACCAGCTTGGTCTGTATAACCAACTGAAAATGAATATTTTGTATCTTTAGTACCGCCATTCAAGTTTAAATTGTGGCTTTGAGAAAACCCTTTACGATACACATAATCATACCAATTGGTATTCACGGTACTACCATCAGCGTTAAAAGACGGGAAAAATTGGTCTGCTAATCCTGCATTTTTTGCTGCTTCGTTTTTCACTAACATAAACTGCTCGGCATTTAACATATCGAATCTTCTGAATGTTTCGGTAGAACCAATCCAAGTTTCATAACTCAATTTTGCTTTACCATCTTTTCCTTTTTTAGTGGTAATCAACATAACACCTGCCGCAGCTCTTGAACCATAAATGGCAGTTGCCGAAGCATCTTTCAAGATTTCAACCGATTCAATATCCGAAGGGTTAATATCTCCAAGTGGGTTATTTACCGTAAAACCACCCGACGAAACATCGCCCGAATTGATTGGCATTCCGTCGATAACAATTAAAGGAGATGAACTTTGGTTGATTGAAGATGTACCTCTTACCCGAATAACAGGAGCATTATTCAAAACTCCGTTGGGAGTTGTAATATTCACCCCTGAAACACGTCCTTGCAAACCTTGGTCAAAGGATTGTAGTGGCTGAGTAGCAAGGTCTTTACCCGAAACAGACGTTACCGCTCCAGTAATTACTTTCTTACTCTGCGTACCATAACCAACCACAACTACTTCGGTAAGTTCTGAAATATCAGAATCCAATTGAACATTGATTGTTGTTACATTTCCAACCTTTACAGAAGTTGGTTTAAAGCCAACGAAAGTGAACAATAAAGATTCGTTTGGAGAAACATCTATTGAAAATTGACCATTTGCATTTGTCGTAGTTCCACGAGTAGAACCTTTCACCGAGACATTTACTCCGGGCAACTCAGACCCAGTATCCGACGTAGTAACTTTTCCTGTAATCTTCTTTTGAGCAAACAATATACTCACACTAAAGACTAACAGCATGGTAAGTAAAAATTTCTTCTTCATGCAATAAAATGTTTTAAGTTGTTGATAAAATGCTTGAATATTTGATGCTCAATTACGCCTTATATGATTATTATTTTACAGCATCATTTGGTAAAAGTATATACCAACAATTGTTTTAACAAATACTTTACCTACACGTAATTAGAAATACCTATACAGAAAAAATCCTATTATTTATTCTCATTATTTTATAAACAACTTACATTTAAAGGGAATACACTCCTGCTCATTTTATATCAAAGCACAATAGCCATTGTAGAATCTCAATCATCACTAAAAATACATTTTCTCCTTTCTTGTATTTTTAAAAGTTTTTTAATGAATACAAGTATTAATACTCAAAATAATAAGATTTTCATCATTCAATCATTTGAGTATAATAAGAAAAATACTATTTTGGGCAAATAAAAAAGGTCAGTATGTTGAACATACTGACCTTTTAAAAGTATTATAAGAATACGTTAATTATGCTGGTTTAGCAATTTCAACATTCACACGCTTTCCTTTGATAGAAGCACCTTCCATTCTATTTAATACAGTAGTTGCATATTCCGTTGGAACATCAACAAATGTATATTTATCAAAAATATTGATTTGCCCTAATGTGTTTCCTGGAATTCCAGACTCACCCGCAAATGCACCTACGATGTTAGCAGGAGAAATTTTCTCATCAAAACCGATGTTTACAAACATTCTTACCATGTTAGCATCCTGACGGTATGGTTTTCCAGCTTTATCAGTACGTGGGCCACGGTCTTCAAATGAACGTTGACGGTCGCCTGTACGAGGAGCAGCAGCACGAGAATCATTGCGGTCGAAACGACTACCACCTTCTCTGCGGTCACCACCACGAGTATCATTACGGTCGAAACGTCCACCTTCTCTACGGTCACCACCACGAGCATCACGATTTCCAAAACGGTCACCACCACGTGAATCACGGCTTGCAAAACGGTCGTTACCACGTGAATCATTTCTACGGTTACGGTCGTTTTCGCCTTCTAAGTTTTCGTCAGCAAATTCGTTTTTCGCAACACCCATCGTCATTTTAACTAAGGCAGCAACAATTTGTTCGTTAGAGAAACCTGCGTGTGTCAATGAACCATAAACATCACCAAAAAGAGCTAAATCATCTTCTTGAATAGCATTTTGAACTCTTTCGATAAACATTCCTTTTTTCACACCAACTACATCAGAGAATGATGGAATAACACCTTTGTCAATTTTAACTTTGGTATAATTCATGATGTCTCTTAAACGGTTACGTTCTGCACCAACTACTAAAGTGTAAGCTTTACCAGATTTTCCAGCACGACCAGTACGACCGATACGGTGTACATAATATTCTTCGTCTAAAGGAATGTCATAATTAAATACAGCATCCACATCATTTACGTCAATTCCACGAGCAGCAACGTCAGTAGCCACTAAAACGCTTACTAAACCCGAGCGGAATTTAGCCATAACGTTAGTACGTTGAGCTTGGCGTAAGTCTCCGTGTAAACCTTCAGCAGTATATCCACGTAATAATAATTCTTCTACAACTTCGTCAACTTTTTTCTTCTGGTTACAGAATACCAAAGCCAATTTCACACCATAGAAATCCATTAAACGAGTCATTACTTCCATTTTCGCCTTACCTTTAACATCAAAGTATAATTGTTCGATGTTGGCATTAGTAATTTCGTTTTTCACTACTTTCACTAATTTAGGGTCATTTTGGTAACGAGAAGTCAATGCCATAATAGGCTTAGACATCGTTGCCGAGAAGAATACCGTTTGACGGTCTTCGTTAGTTTCTTGCAAAATGCTTTCGATGTCATCACGGAAGCCCATATCGAGCATTTCGTCAGCTTCATCAAGCACTGCCATTTTTACATTTTCTAATTTCAAAGCACGTCTTTCAATCAAGTCAATAACACGTCCTGGAGTACCCACAACGATATTTGCACCTGATTTCAACGATTTAATTTGACGGTCAATTGAATCTCCACCATAAACAGTAGTAACCCAAACACCTTTTTTATACTTTGATAATTTTTTTATTTCCTCAGTTACTTGTACAGCCAATTCACGGGTTGGGCAAAGTACCAAACCTTGCACATATTTTTCGAAAGGGATAACTTTATCAACCATTGGAATACCAAATGCGGCTGTTTTACCAGTACCAGTTTGGGCTTGTCCAATAACGTCACGACCTTCTAATAAATAAGGGATAGCTTCCGACTGGATAGGAGAAGCAGTTTCAAAGCCCATATCCAATACGGCTTTTTTAATATCTTCCGACACGGGAAGTTCGTCAAATCTTAATCTTACGATTTCACTCATGATTTTCTCTCGCCACATCTAACGACACGAAGAATAATTAAGGCATCGGCATGATGCTTCATTCGTTGTTGCGACTAATTTTTTAAATTGATTTGTAATAATTGCTTTAATGATGCCCGAACATCCGTTAAAGCTCTGGGAGACCGACTGGAGGAGTTATGAGTTATGAGTTATAAATTATAAGTTGATTTTCCAACTGAACTTTAAACTCTAAACAAAACCACTCTTAGAAGAAGTGCTTCGTGCCAACGAAGCGAACACAGAGACGTGCGGATGTTGTTTTTGTACTAATTTTCCACAAAGGTACGCTAATCTTTTGTATTCGCAAATTTATTTGGATTATTTTTAGAAAAGAAGATTTATTTAAGGACTTTTAAAAAACATAATAATCCCAAACAACCTTCGTAATCTCCGCAATGATGCGGTCGTTGGTGATTTCTGTTTCGGTAGAATTGGAGACAAATAAGGCTATGGCTAATTTTTGACCATTGGGCAAAATGATGATTCCAATATCATTAGTTGCTCCTGTTAATCCTACATCATTCTTCCCAGAAAATCCTGTTTTATGAGCAACTACTGTTTCTTTTGGTAATAATCCTCTGATTTTATTAGGTCCAGTCGTTGTTTCAACCATCGTCTTCCAAAGAAAATCTTGGCTATTTTTAGATAGAATTTTCGTCTGATAAAACTTTTGCAATAATTGAGTTGCGGCTATGGGTGTACTCCAATTGGCATATTGTACTTGCCAATCTTTCTGCATTTCTTCTTCTGGAGCAACAATATTAACCTCTTTCACCCCAATTTTATGAATGTAATTATTCACTTTTTGCGGCCCTCCAAGAAGTCTAAATAATAGGTCACAGCCACTATTATCACTTTGAGCAACTGTATATTTTAAGATTTCACTCAATGGAAGATTTACATTTCCTTCTGGATACTTCTCTCGCATTGGACTGTATAAATTGGGTAACAAATCTGATTTTTTGACAAGAATATTCTGATTCAGCGAAAACTTTCCTTTATCAACTTGGTCTAAAACAGCCAAAGCCAAATGAAATTTATAGACACTTTGCATTGGGAAATGGTGAGTTTTATTGACCGTTAAGGTATCTCCGTTTGATAAATCTAAGATACTCACGCCAACTTTTGCATTTTTAGCATTGATGATTGAAGTAATTTTATCTCTTAAAATTGTATTTTGAGAAAATGAAATCGCTTTGCATTGAAGTATAATAATCCAAAATAATAAGTTTTTTTTCATGGAATTTTGACGTTTGTTTAAATGAATATTTGAAAGATAAAATTATAAGAATATTACCGCATTAAACGTTGCTTTTCCAAGATAAAATTGCAAAAAATGAAGAATTTAGGAAATACAATTCAAAAAGGGACAGGGTTTTAAGAAAATTATTCAAACTTTAATCAATAATTCATCAACACCATACGTTTTGACTATAAACTCTTTGTATTATTCCATGAAAAAACTATTTGTCATTTTCTTATTCTTATTTAGTACATCACTTGCATCATTTGGTCAAATCTATTCTGATTCTCTTATTATTAATATACAGGGAACACTCGGAAAACTCCAAAGTGAAAATGAGAATCTTAAAAGTCGTCTTGAAATCCAAAGTCATTCATTAACTGATATATCTAAAAATCAATCACTTAGCGACAGAACCAAGTGGGAGAAAATCAAAACAAACTTGGTAAAAAGCTCAGAAGTTTATAAAATTCTGAGTGATGATATTATTGACCTAAAATCTCAAGTTATCAATCAAGATTATCAAGGTTATATCAAAAAATTGAGTTCCGTTGAAAAAGGTCCATTAGGATTTTCTTTTGAAGACGTAATATTAAAAACGGCTCAAAACAAAGCTATTTTTAGTAAAAAACAAAAAAATGAACGTTTCATGGGCGTACTTAAAAGCTTGAAAGACAGCCCAATAGTAGGCTTAATTCCGTATGCTTCGCAAGCGGTGAATCTTTCAACGGCTGCAGTAAACGTTGCTTATGCCGCAGGTATGCAAGACAAAAAGGTGAATTTTGATAAAATCAAGGATTTTGAAAAAGAGCTTCAACGCTACACGGGGTTCTATAATATGCTTGATAAAGCCAATTTATTAAATACCAATTCAAGCGGACAAACCGTTACGATGTTAGAGGCTTTGCAGTTGGATTTATTAGAAAAATTCAAAAAAGATGCTCAAAAAATTGGTTACAATCCCCGTGATATGCGTGGAGACGAAGCCCTTGATGATTATTTCAATTATATGATTGGCGAGTTTTCTACTGATTTTATGAAGAAAAGAATTAATGAAATTGAAAGTAAATATTCTTCTAAAGATGGTAAAACTAATTTAGGGGAGATGCTTCAGATGGAGTTAGATATTCGCCATGTAAATAATAATTTAGACTACGTTCAAAGTCTTTGTAACCGTTTCATCGGTATTCACGACCAGTATTTTGACTTTGAAAACCGTTATTTCGACCAAGTAAAACAGGCAATTAACGTGGCAAAAGCCAATAACATCATTGAAGGCGTTGGCGAAAAACCTGCTCAAATGGTTTATGAAGATTTAATGAAAGATTTAGGAGCGAAAAAGAAGAAAAAAGACGCTGCTATCAAATCAAGTATCAATATTAAAGAGTTAAAAGACAAAATTGACTCGGTTGATATTTATAAAATTTTGTAAAATCATGCTTTACATTAAAAAGAGACCTAACACGTCTCTTTTTTTATTTGTTTTAAAACATGACTCACACCAAAACGATACAGATTATTAAGTTTTTGATATTTATTATTGATTTAGTAGTAAAGCATTGATAAAAGGTCTGTAAAGTTGGTGATTCGGTAGTTTTGTAGAAAATTCTATCTTTACACATGAGAAAAACTTCTTCTATTTATACCACACAATTTTGGTTACTATGTGTCAGTAACTTCCTTTTCTCTGCCAGTTTTCAAATGATGATTCCTGAATTGCCTGACTATTTGAAGGGCATGGGAGGAAAAGAATATATCGGATATATCATTGCTCTATTTACCCTGACGGCTGGTGCGGCTCGTCCATTTTCTGGAAAATTAACTGATACCGTAGGGCGTGTTCCCATTATGGCAATTGGTTCAATTGTGTGTTTTATATGCAGTGGTATTTATCCATTTGTACATACTGTTTTCGGTTTTTTACTTCTTCGATTCTTTCATGGTTTTTCTACGGGAACAAAACCAACCGCAACCTCCGCTTATGTAGCCGATATAATTCCAGAAGATAGACGTGGTGAAGCACAAGGAATGTTGGGAATTTTTACGGCAACAGGAATGTCGCTCGGACCAACTATTGGTAGTTATTTAGTAGGTTGGACTTCGATTGATTTTATGTTTTTTACCTCTTCGGCTTTTGCTCTTTTTTCAATTTTGATTTTATTAAATATGAAAGAAACCTTGCCCAAAGAACAAAAACAGCCTTTTTCACTCAAATTATTAAAAATTGGTTGGGCAGATGTTTTTGAGCCAAGAGTATTTCCTGCATTTTTAGTAATGCTTACCGTTTCTTTTTCTTCGGGTGTGGTGTTGACCCTTATTCCTGACCAAACTAAATTGGTCGGTTTAACGAACAAAGGAATATTTTTTACCATTTATACGATTTCTTCCTTAGTGGTTCGATTATTTTTTGCGAAGAGTTCAGACAAATACGGACGTATTCCAATTTTGATGATTTCATCTGCTATTATGATTGTATCCATGATCATGTGTGCTTTTGCTGATTCGGTTTGGTTATTTGTGTTGGCATCCATTCTTTTTGGATTTTCGTGGGGATTCAACACGCCAACGCTCATGGCTTGGACGGTTGACTTATCGCATGAAGATTATCGTGGAAGAGCTATTGCAACGACTTACATTGCCCTCGAAGCGGGTATTGGCATTGGAGCTTTGGTTGCAGGATATTTGTACAAAGGCGTAGTAGAAAATATAGCTATTCCCTACTACTTCGCAGGCTTTTTATCCTTTGTATCTTTGGTCTATTTATGGGTAATTTCCAGAGAATCTGTAAAACTTAATTCCCTTGAAAATTAGTCGGTCGCTTTTGTAAAAATGCCGTAACACCTTCTGCAAAGTCGTTGGTTTTCCCTGCAATATCTTGGTTTTGAGCCTCTAATTCTAACATTTGGTCTAACGTTGAATGAGAAGATTGGTTCAAAACCTTTTTGATTAATCCAATGGCTTGCGTTGCACCTTTAGCGTACATTTTGGCAGTTTGAGCAACCGCAATGTCCAATTCAGAAGACGAAACGACTTTATTGACCAAACCCAATTCCAAACATTCCTTTGCCTCCACAATTCTACCTGTAGATGCCAACTCAAAGGCTTTTTGTAAACCAATTAATCTTGGTAAAAAATACGAAGAACCTGCATCAATAATCAATCCGATGCTCACAAATATCTGTGACAGTTTGGCACTTTCAGAAGCAATAATTACATCACAAGCTAAAGCTAATGAACAACCTGCTCCTGCCGCAATTCCATTCAAACGACAGATGACAGGTTTGGCTAAATTTCTGATTGATAAAATCATTGGATTATAATTTTTCCGTAATGATTCGCCCAAACTGGTAGCACCGCCTAAACCATTTTTTAAATCTGCACCCGAAGAAAACGCTTTATCACCCGAACCTGTAAGCACGACAACTCGGACATTGGAGTCCTCTCCTGCTTGCGTAAATGCCTGTGTAATTTCTTGGATTAAAGCTGGACTGAGTGCATTATACACCTCTGGACGGTTGAGCGTAATGGTACAAACACCGTCATTAATTTCATAAAGTAAATGATTAAACATATCTCGATTGTTGATGGAATATGAAAATTTTAAAGAAAATCAATCAAAAGGACAACCGATAAACTAACCGCTAATCCTAAAATAGACCCTGCAATTATTTGAGACGGTGTGTGTGCATTAAGATGCAAGCGTGCTGATAACAAAAAACCGACTACTAAAATAACTGCTAAAATGGGATAAAAAAGGTCGTAGTTTCCGTATTTGATGGCAATACCAAGCAAAGCCCCTAACATTCCGTTTGCTCCAACGGCATGGGCTGATATTTTCCAATACAAACTAATAATGGCAACTGCACCGATTGAAAAAGCAATGCCCGTGATTATCAAAGCGACTTCAGGAAATTGATGGAGTTTGAGCGTAAAAAAAGTGGCTACAAAAGTATAAATCGCCACCGTTACTAAATACGGAATTCGTCTATCTGCCAACGTTTCCATGCGTAAATCTCCCACAAAACCAAAACGATGCAAAGCGTAAATACTAAAAACGGGTAGCACAAAAGTTTGTAGGAAAATCAACAATAAAAGTCCCATTTTTAAGCTCATCATGCCCACTTTTGCAGAGCCATTAAATTCCTCTAAGTTTTGGATACACTCGGGAGCGATGTAAAATAGAATAGCAAATATGATAGTAGGCATCAACAAAGGATGCAACGATGCGGAAAGTATTTGGGCTAATCGGGTATTCAAATTCGGTTATTGGTTATTGGTTATCGGTTATCGGTTAATTTGTATGGCTTATAAATAACACGTTTCCTCGGTAAGGAATTTCATTTGACAATTTAATCATAAAAAAAATTACCAATACTTATTTTTGAAATAAACATTGGTAATTTTTCTAATAACCCAGTAACCAATCACTAATAACCAAGACTAAAGCTGTTTTCTCAAACGTGCCACAGGAATATTTAACTGTTCTCGATATTTAGCCACTGTTCTACGAGCGATGTTATAACCTTTTTCGTTGAGATATTTTTCTAATTTATCGTCTGACAATGGGCTTTTCTTTGGCTCATTATCAATTAATTCTTTCAAGATATTTTTTACTTCACGACTTGAAACGTCTTCACCCGAATCTGTTGCAATACCTTCTGAGAAAAAGTATTTTAAAGGATATAAACCAAATTCTGTTTGCACTGATTTACTGCTCGCAACTCTTGAAACCGTTGAAATGTCCATTTCAATTTGAGTAGCAATATCTTTCAGAATCATTGGTTTCAATTTTGTTTCATCACCTGTCAAGAAAAACTCTTTTTGATAGTCCAAAATCGCTTTCATCGTTCTCAATAAGGTATTTTGACGTTGTTTGATGGCATCAATAAACCATTTAGCAGAATCCAATTTTTGCTTGATAAACGTAACTGTTTCTTTAATGACACGATTATTTTTATCAGATTTATCGTAAGTATCCAACATTTCGTGGAAAGAATGACTTACTCTCAATTCTGGAGCATTTTTTGAATTCAACGAAAGTTCTAATTTTCCGTTATTATTCATCAATAAATAATCTGGTAAAAGATACTGTATTATTGTTCCATCTTCTTCGGCAGCACCTGGCTTTGGATTTAATTTTGTAATTGCTTTTACGGCTTGTTTCATGCAAGAATCATCAATGCCTAAACGCTTCTGGATTTTATCGTAATGTTTTTTAGAAAACTCGTCGAAATTATCTTCAATGATTTTAATGGCGTATTGGATAATTAAATCATCTAAGTCTTTTCTGTCCAACTGCAACAATAAACATTCTTGTAAATCACGGGCTGCAATTCCTGGTGGGTCAAAATGCTGAATATGTTTTAGCACAACCTCAACATCCTCAACCGTTGTATAAACACCTTGTGTAAAAGCTAAATCATTCACAACTGCTTGCAATGGACGACGGATATAACCATCCGTTTCAATTGAACCAATCAGTTGTCTTCCGATTGTTTCTTGTTGTTCTTCCAAACGAAGAAAACCCAATTGAGAAATAAGATGGTCTGTTAAAGATGAAATCATCGCAATTGGCATTTCTTTATCATCATCATCTCCATTGCCATCGCCTTGCATTTTATAACCACTATAATCATCATGAAGATAAGACTCAATGTCTAAATCACGGTCGTTATAATCTCCAAATTCTTCATCGGCATAGTCATCAAAATCGTCATCATATTCATCACGTTCTTTGATGTCATTTTCCATTTCCATACCTTCCTCAAGAGCAGGATTGATTTCGAGTTCTTCTTCAATACGAGCGGCAAGTTCAAAGGTTGGTATCTGCAACAACTTGATAAACTGAATCTGTTGTGGAGATAGTCTTTGCTGGATAGATTGACTTAAGGAAAGTTTTTGCATAATTCTAAGGCAGTAAGGTACTGATGAACAATTTAGGTTGGTATTGTATTTGTGCAAGACACATCTGAATACCGTTCTAACAAATATCTTGCCAAATTTATGAAATTAAAATTCACATTGTCAATACTTTTTTAAAATTTAATAAAATTATTTTACAACTAACTAATAATCAATTAATTAAGATTAAATAAAAAGCAATTATCATTTGTTAAATATTTTGCATTTTATTGAATTTTAGCTAAAAGTGAGCTAAAAACGCTCTTATTTCAAGTACACAAAAAAGGATTATTTTAGGGGAAATAATTTCAAAAATTTTGACGCAAAAAAGAGGAAAAAGTTACAGATATTCGGTATTTGAGAGAATTGTTGGTAATTTTGAAAAGATAAATAATATTCTAAATAATGCAGATAAAACAAATTTTAGCGGAGGCTGCCGTTGGTAGCGAAATAACAGTAAAAGGCTGGGTAAGAACGAAACGGGTACAACCGAATGTAATTTTTATCAATATCAATGATGGCTCTGTAATTCATAATATACAAGCAGTTGCAGAACCAGGAATTATCGACGAAGACTCGCTCAAACTTATCACTACGGGGTCATGTATTGCCGTGACAGGTACTTTGATTGAATCGAAAGGTTCGGGACAACGTGTAGAAGTTGAGGTAAAATCAGTAACCGTTTATGGAACGGCTGACCCTGAAAAATACCCTCTTCAACCTAAAAAACATAGTTTGGAATTTTTGCGTGAGATTGCTCACTTGCGTCCTCGTACAAACACTTTTTCTGCGATTCTTCGTATTCGTCATACTTTAGCTTTTGCCATTCATAAATATTTTAATGACAATGGTTTCTTCTATTTGCATACACCAATCATTACGGGGTCTGATGCGGAAGGTGCTGGTGAAATGTTTAGAGTGTCAACCCTTGACCCTAAAAATCCACCGTTGAACGAAGACGGAACGATTAATTACAAAGAAGATTTCTTCGGAAAAGAAACTAATTTGACTGTTTCTGGACAATTGGAAGGTGAATTAGGAGCAATGGCTTTGTCTAAAATTTATACTTTCGGACCAACTTTCCGTGCTGAAAACTCAAATACGGCTCGTCACTTAGCAGAATTTTGGATGATTGAACCAGAAGTTGCTTTCTATGAATTGGAAGACAATATGGCTTTAGCTGAAGACTTTACAAAATACGTAATTAACTATGCTTTAGAGAATTGTGCGGATGATTTGGCGTTCTTAGAAAATCGTTTGAAAGACGAAGAAAAATCTAAAAAAGCAGATGAACGTTCTGAGTTAGATTTAATCCAAAAACTTAAGTTTGTTGTTGATAATGAGTATGTTAAATTGACTTATACAGAGGCAATTCAGATTTTATTATCTTCAAAACGTCATAAAGAAGGTAAATTCCAATATCCTGTTGAGTGGGGCATTGATTTGCAGTCGGAACATGAGCGTTATTTGGTAGAAAAGCACTTCAAAAAACCTGTTATCTTGACGAATTACCCGAAAGATATTAAGGCGTTTTACATGAAATTGGATGATGACGGAAAGACAGTTCGTGCGATGGACGTACTTTTTCCAGGTATCGGAGAAATTATCGGAGGTTCTCAGCGTGAAGACAATTACGAAAAATTATTGGAGCGTTCAAAAGCTGTTGGTATTCACGAAGAAACAATTTGGTGGTATTTAGAAACTCGTCAGTTTGGAACAGCCCCACACTCAGGTTTCGGTATCGGATTTGAGCGTTTGGTAATGTTCGTGACGGGTATGGGTAACATCCGTGACGTAATTCCTTTCCCAAGAACACCTAAATCGGCTGAGTTCTGATATTAGATTAGACCACAGATTATACTGATTAAGCAGATTCTCACAGATTTTAATTTCGGAACTATATACTTATTAATGCAAAACCGCTGACGGGGTGAAAAACCGCCGTCAGGGTTACGGAAGAAGACCCTGACGGCGGTTTTTCACCCCGTCAGCGGTTAATTTGGGTCAAAT
>NZ_JAYGIN010000045.1:0-23576 GCF_034931005.1 Arcicella sp. LKC2W | reverse complement strand
TAATCCCAAAAAGACGTTTACAAATCTTTGGATTGTCTTGCAATAATTTATACTTATCGTTCATAATCAGTTGTTTATAACAAAAGTACCTAAATGTCAATTAAGAAAGTTGTCTATTAGTATGTGGCATGGCTATTAGCAGCACCACAATCTTTGCACAGGAAGTATTAACGAATAAAGAAGTAACCAATCTTCAAATCGCTAAAGTATCTCAAGATATTATTCTTGCTAAAATTTCATCAAGTAAATGTAATTTTGATTTAACACCGCAAGGAATTATTGAATTAGATTTAGCCAAAGTTACAGATAGAGTTATCAAAGCCATGTTTGTTGCATCACCCTCAAAATCTGTGTTACATAACGCAGATGTTATTCGTATTGCTCAGTCAGATGTTTCCACTTCTGTATTACGATGAGTATTGCGTTTAAAATGGTTCTTCGTCAATTTTGGTGAAAAGCTACCTTTGACTTGTAATTACCACTCTCTTTCGGAGAAGTTCAAAACCTGCACGACCATACATTTGTCGCTTAATATTTTTGAGCCTGTTGACTTGACCTTCAACTGGTCCGTTACTCCAATTTGATACAAGTCCCTGGTAAACGGCTTGAAAATCCCTTAGAATACTTCTGGCAAATCCTTTGATATTTTCGTTTTCATCATTGATGACCTCATCGCACCAGGCAGCCAATTTATCTCCTTCTTTCTCTTTCATCATCCTTCTAAAATTTAAAACAGTATTTCGTACTTTCTTAATAATGGGATTGTCTTCCAATAATTTCGCTAAATATGCCCTTGGTAACTCTTCAGACCAATCTTTTCGGAAAGTACTTAACCAAATACTGAGTTGTTTTGAAGAGTAATATTTAACTTTCACTGCATTTGGTAAATACTCTATGATTGTTTTTGGATACTTCTTTACAAAATCATAGACCAATTTAATACTGTGTTTGAAGCCTTGCTCTTTAATTTCTTCAAACAGAACTTTGACTTTTTGCTCACCTTCTTGCCATCGTTTGATGAGATAGTCTTCAAAATCAAGAATGTTGCTCTTTTGATGGCTAACTTTTTGAAGAAACGATGTCCGATTCCAATATCTGTCAATGGTATGGCGAGACATTTTAAGCATTTTAGCGATTTTACGTTTACTAACTCCCTCAAGTTGTAACTCCTTCATTTTTATAAAGTTATCATGATATCGTCCCGTTATTACAATATCTTTTTTAGCGATTTCTATAATTTCTGGTACTAAACTTTCTAATACTAATTGTTGTTGGTCACTCAATTCAGCAGAAATATCTCTCAAACTTTCACGCTGAGTATTCAAAAACCCTTCGAAACCTTCAGTAAGGTTTTTCAAGACATGCCAACGATCAGCAATTTGTACGATTTTATTATCTGCTTCCGTAGTGGCACTCGCATAGGTTGAAGAGCGGTCTCGGCTAACGGTTTCAATGGATGGATACTGTTTCAGCCAATCTGTGAGGGTTTTACCCTCCCTATCAGGTAACATATCTATCACTTCATTCTTCTCTAAATCAACAATTATCGTCCCATATTTTAATCGTTTTTTGAATGCCCAATCGTCTACACCGATGATTTTAGGCAATTGAATGGCTGGAATTGGGCATTTAATTACTAACCTAAGAATGGTCGAAGCACTAATTTTTACGTAACAAAGTTTACCGATGCGTTGAGCAACATTACCGCCCAATTCAAGCCCAATTGAGGTTATTAACTCGTTGAGGCGTTCAAATCGTCTTGAATATGAGTTAAGTTGCTCTTTAAATCGTTCGGTAAAAATCTTACGGGAACAGTCTACATTGTCACAAAAGAACTTGCGAACTTGAAGTTTTAACTTGGCAAGTTTACCAGATACGGGTAAATCTCCAATCGTTCGTGCATATTTACTATGAATTTTGAAGCTAATGGTCTGACACAAAGGGCAACAACTGGAGATTTGACAGCTGCACACCTCGAAATCAATATTTGTAGTAGTATTATGAAATTTGAGTAACGTAAAATCCAGTTCAGATGGCAAAAATAGTGATTGTTTCATTCTCCAAAACTAAGCTAAAAATACAGCTTTCACCAAAATTGACGAAGAACCAAATTTGTCCGCATTTCTCATTACGAGAAGCAATCAAAATTTTCCCACATTCTTTCGATGTAAGTCCAGAAGCTTTGATAAATCTAAAGAATCAAAAAGTATCTGATTCAGTAGTTAAGGATATGATAATAAATCCCTCTTCGGGGAGTTTATCTACCTCAGTAGGAGAAAAGCCAACAACTACTACAACTAATGCAGTAGCTAAAGTAGAAACAGGAAAACCAGTACAAAGTCAAGGAAAGGAAATACTGGTTACGAGTGTGTTTGAAGAGGTGAAAGGTTTAAAACGAGTTGGGGAATTTAAGGCAACTGTCCAACAAATATTTGGAAGCCAAGATAAATTGAGAACTCAAGCAATGGATAAAGTCAAGAAAGACGCTCAGGCAAAGGGTGTGACTCATTTACTAATTCAATCTGATACTTACGCCCCAAGTCCTGCGAATACGGTGACTATTATCTGCGTGGGTTATAAGTAAACATTACATATTGCCTTAATGGTTTCTGTTAAGGCAATATGTATCAAGATGGATATCTAAATTTAGCTTTGCTAAGAATTCTTTTTATAGTACGTTAGTTTTGTTGGGCTTTAGTTTTCTCCTATCCAATTATCTAATTTATAATTAAAAATCATTTCCATTTCTTCTTTTCTCTTTTTACCAACCATTTCAATTTTTTCGTCAGTAAGCTCTAACGAACTAATTGCGGGAATTATCTTTTCTTTTAGAAACTGTCTATCAATTACTTCAATAAAATCCTCTTTATTGCCGTACAAGATTAACTCTATATTCTCTTGAATACATTTTATTAAATCTTCCACTTTCGAATCATCTTTATATGATTCTATCAACGATGACCACATTTTTTTGGTGTAATATAAATTACAAGAACAATTTACCATATTATAAATCAAAGATAAAGTTAGTACATCTTTGTTTTTAACCGCAGAACATACGTTATCCCAAAAACTTTCCCCATCATCTCTAAATACAGAAAAACCATTGACTCCATCACTTACAAACTCTTGGAGACAGATGTCAAATCCAACATGATATTCATCTAATAAAACATACATGATAATTCTTATCCAAAACTTATCATTATGGTGATGGACAGCCAACCACCATAATGGTTGTGGAAATCCACAGTATACATTTAAACAATCTTTCAGTAAATCATCAGGAAATGCTTTTAAAATTTCTACTATATCCTTTTCAAATAAATTGCTATCCCCAAATATTTCCATAATTATTTCTTTCGGCGGAGAATCTGAATTTAGTAATACTGCTTTAATCCACCTGACATCGATTCTATCACTGTTAATAAGGGCAATTATCTTGTTTTTTTCGTAACTCTCTAATATGCCCCAATATTCAATTATCCATTTTAGGTTTGATAATATAAAGTTTGTGTCGTTATATTCAATTAACTGCAAGAAAAGCTCTTTTCTTGAATTAGAATCAGATAAAGTTATTTGCATTAAATTATCTGCAATTGACATCTCAAACTCATCTAATATTTTTCCGTTTTTAATTTGGTAATCGATTCTCTTATGCCAAGCATTCAAAACATTAATCCCCACACAAACATCCAAATACTTGATGGAATCTCTCATCGTTGTCCCAAACCGTGAAGAGTTAATATGAACTTCTAATGGTACATTTTCAACACAAGCAGGAAATAACTCTCCCCATACTTGCCACATTATCTTTTTTTGTTCTTCGTCAAAATCTCTTTGGAATACCGCTTCATCACTGTAATCAATTGAGAATGTCGAGATAAGTCTAAAAGTTCTTATTGCAATATCTTTTTTAGAAAATGATTTAATTGATAATTCTTTTATCAATAATTGAAGACTGTCCGAAAGAGAAAACCAGTAAAGCAGTGACGCTCGAATTGTACTAAAAACTACAGATGGATGTTCATCTTCAAATAGTTCTTCTATGAATTTTCTATCAATAATTTCTGGATATAAAAATGCTTTATAGACTATTTTTTGACGAACAAAACCCTCACTAAATTGCAATAGTAAACGAAAATCTTTTTGTGAAACCTGCTGTCCTCTTCTTAATCCATTAACATAAATCCATGCATCATGTAAGTTTGGTTTAATTCCTCTTAAAATAGAGTCTTCAGCTCTTTTAATACTTGCTTCATCATGCTCTTTTATAAATAAATTTGAAAAACCACCTCTACTCGAAATAAATGGAATATTTTCATGCCAATATATGTGATAACTACTTGTTCCTCCATCTTGAATCGTATCAACTAATTCCTCGAATTGCTCTTTTTCTAATTCTTGCATAAACTTGGTTAGGAAAATAAGGCAATTATCTTCAACAGCAGGAAATATAGAATTTAAGCCAATAAATCCAATTTGAGCAATTGTGTTTTTATATTCATCTTTTATTTTATTATAAATGAAAGATGAATTTTTCGCTGCCAACAATGAAGTAATTGGATTTAAGCAAGCAATACTCCTTTTGAATTGTTCAAGCTTAGTCTTTTGTTGTAATGAGCTTCTTTCAAAAAATAAATTTCTACCAGCTTCATAATAATTGGGGTGTGTAATTAACAAAGCATTAGATGATAGAGTTATTAATCCTCTTTCTTCTAAGTAGTCAATAGCATTTATATCCTCTTCAGTTAAAACTACATCGTTTGAATATTTTGGGAATTGTGGAGTTTTATCATTCCTATAACTACTTGTAAATCCCTCTTCATTCCTAATTGAAAGTAAATCTTCTTTGTCTGAGAGAATGTAAGCTAAATCTTGAAATTCTAATTTATGAATTGGAGTTGAACAGATTGAACAGACGGCAAGTATTCTTGCCGCAATCCTATTTTTAGCTTTTATATCTTCGGCAATTTCAACAGAGTTTCTTCTTGCAATATGCTCAAGTTCATTGTATTCTCTATTCGTTAATTGATTAGTTTCCTCATTGACCAAATACATCAATTGACCAATTTGTAAAATATCCTGATTTTCACTTGATAGAATTCCATTTGATACAACTCTGATAATTTCATTTGGCAAGGACTTTTGTATTGCAATAAGTTTCCAAAATGAATCTATTTGTTCTTTGTCCTTTATTGTTAAATCATGCCAATGATAACCTTTAATGTTATAGTCTGATATCTTTGATGAATCAAAAATTTCACTTAGCAATTCTATTTTTGATGAAACAATAACAAGGTGATGTTTCTCTTTATTTCCAATTAAATCTTTTATTTTGTGCAGTATTTCGGAATAATTAGTATTTAACGATATATGTCCAAAAGGGTCTTCTAATATTGCAACCTTATTGTCAGAAATGTTAGAATTGAGAAACCGTTTTAAGTCTGAAATATCATCATGTATTTGGTAATCATAACCTTTTTTTACAAAATGACTTGCAATTGTTTTTGCCAATTCTGTCTTGCCACATTGTGAAATTCCAGTTAAAAATAAAACCCCATTTTTTGTAAGTTCATCAATTAATAAGTTTTCTTCTTTTCTTACTTTGTATTGAGAATCAACGGTTGGAGTACCTATCCTTACTGATTGAAGGTGATTGGTTATTCTTTTTGAAATATCTTTCCCATTATTTCTACCTTCTTTAACAATCTCGAGGAGTTGTAAATAAACATCACCAGTTCTTGATTGAGCAATTGAATATTTACTATTAAGAACTGAGGTAATATTATTATCTACTTTTTCATCAGTAAACTCTTCAAGGATTAAACACTGTTCTAATATTCTATTTAATTCAGTCTTAGATTTTAAAGTATCAGCCTGTGTTTTGCAGAAATTTTCTCGATTATTTTTTAGTACGGAAGAGCCAAATTTGATATCCTTTAAAGTTTGACGGAATTTGTTATAAAATTCTTGAGTAAATGAAATGGTATGATGTTTCTCAAAAGAAAGGAAATCAGTCTTTAAGTGGAGTAATGAATCGGAGCATCTTGAATGAGTAACAAATAGAGCTATGCTTTGATTATTGTCATTATTGTCAATTAGCTTTTGGAACAGGTTATTGTCAGATTTCTTTTCCTGAAAATGACATAGCCAATTAACAAGTTTAGTTATATCAATTAAATTACTCTCTCTCTTTACCTGAATTTCTACTTTAAATTTAATTCCATTTGTTTCAATCAATAGCAAAGCATCTTCACTGCCCTCTTTTTCAACATACAATTCAACGTTGTCTGCTTTTGTAATCAAAGCAATCAATACGGTTACTTTGTATTGGTATTCATATCCTTTTACGCCATCTATTGTAACACTCATGTTTTATTTTATTTATTACTTGCTCATAATGTCAGTTTGTAGGAAAAACAAAATGCCAGCACTCATTATCATTAATGTGATAATCGTTTTTTTTATATATTGGCTTAGTTTCAACAGACTGACTGGTGGCAATTTTGTACAGATTTACAGTCAACTATGATTAACCATTGAGTTGCCACTTTGGTTGCTGTTGAACTAAACCTCTATTAGCTTTTGGCTTCTCAAGTTCTATCTTTAGATAAATTCCAAACTATTTTTAGGATGACAAAAAAAGAATGTTGATGAATCACGAGTTGATAAACTTAATTAATAGTGCTAAAGTAAAAGTGACTGATTTTGAGGTGTTTCTTACCGTATTGAGCAAGTAGAAGTACCCTTGAGAATTATACGCTTCATTATGTAATCAATCATAAAAATTGATTTATAAGTAAGTTTATATGCCTACGAAAACAGAAATAGGCTATTAAACCCTCTGAAGTCCTAAAACGGAAGAGCAGGCAAAACCAGCTCTTCCAGTCGAATGACAAACCATAAAAGAAAGCACTGAAGCGGACTACCCAAGGTCAAGACTACCTTCATCGCATGGCTTGCAGCCACGAGGAAGGTAGTGCTATTGGTGACAGTAGCCTTTATTTATGTGGTGTTCCTCTTTTCCCACTTTTTATCGCATATTGGTAAAAGTCCTTTATTTCTGCAAGCACTATTGTGTTGGTTTTTGCATTTTGAATTTCTGTACCATTCTTGTCTTTGGGTTTGTAGTCAGGAAATTGCAAATTTTGGTCATTTAGGGACTCAAATTCTGATGTAGCATTATTGTAAATTTGAAATGCGCTATCTGTACAAAGAAAAGACGTAACAGATGGTGAGTTGTCTGGTTTGTCTTGAAGATTTGTTGGTACAAAGAAAGGTGTAGTTTTGACTGTCTCTTGAAATTGTGCAAAAGAGTTGTTTAGTCTGTAAAATGGAGCAAAGTTGATATCAGCTCCTGAAATTGGCATAGGGGAAGTCAAACTACCATTACTGCCATTTACATTCTCAATTTTACGAGTTAAGTTTCTCAAAATATTGCCAATTAAATACATACCTGGGTCTGTCTGTAAATACACTATTTCTTTAACTCTTGCTAATGCCATAACTCCTGCACATTGAGAACAAGATTCTAATGTTGTATATAAGGTTACGTCTTCAAATGTGTTATAGTCATCTTTGGGTTTAACTGTTAGTAGTGAAGTTTTCCAAGAGTCATTAATTTGAGTTAAACTAAAAACTCTTTTAACCATTCTTGCTTCAGCGTGTTCAGTTGAACTGTTAAAAAGTTTATTGTGATTGAACTCAAAATCGATAACTTCGCCATAAGCATCTACTGCGATAGATGCAATATTATGTCCGTAGTAATCATTGAATTCAAACTTTCCATAATTTTGAGGATTTAATGGATAAGTTCCATTTCGCCCTTTTTTGTTACCATTCCAATTGTATTTTGTAATTGCCATAAGTAATAGAGAATACAGACGATGTCGTTCTTTAGCCCCGTCTTCAATTAAATAATTTTCAGGGACGATTAATTCTTCTACTTTTTTGTCAAGATAGAATTTCAAGTTTGGGTTTTCTGTCTGCATATTAATTTATTTTAATGAGTGTCGTTTATAAGGTTACTGCCAACCAAGTATATAACTACAATATCCGTCTATCCAACCATATCGTTGGATAGACGAAATAATCCAATAAACATTAAAAAGACTAATGATTTAGCAAATATTTCGTATCTATCATCATGAAAAGCATTACAGTAAAATCTTAAAATAAAGAATCGGTAACGAATTACTTCGCTACCGATTTTTATACTAATCAAATTTAACCTTTAATTGTGCCAGCATTGTTAAATGGGCTGAATGAGAATATCAATTAAACAATTCAACCCAAAGAAGTTTTGTTCTCATTCTATTTTAAATAAGTAAATTTGTATTTATTTGAACTCGTTTATTTACTCTGTTTTATAATTGAGTATTTATAAATAATTATATATTTGTCTTTTTGTGGTGTATGAATATTTGAATACCCCAATATACTTATCAATCATTTAGTAAATTATTACGATTTTAATAAACAAAAGACCTTAGATTATAGAGACATATTGCATGAATACACATCAAAAAAAAATATTGATTGAAAAGTATCGAACCATCATGGATACCTTGCAGGTAGATTTGATTACTTATTTCAAAGTTAATGGCATCAAAAAAACGCATTTAATGTTTTATTTGAGAGAGCGTTTGTCAAGTACGCAAGAAATTACCAATGTGGCATTTTATGAGAAAATCAAGAATGCTAATCGTTGGAAATTAGATGAAGTCCAAATCGTTTTAGAATACATGAATGCTTTAGACAAAAAGGAAATCGTTGCTTCTTTTTATCAGCTCATCAATGAGGAAGTTAATAAAGACATTGAAAAATCTCCCTTTCAGTTTAAATATTTAACCTCATTTTATGAAGAACATTTTGGTTTAACTTACTCTTCTGTTTATTATCAACCTATGCGTTGGCGATACCACCTTGATGAATTATTGGCATTGTACCGTTTAATTGAACACATGGAAAAGTTTAAATTGCCTATTCTAAAGTCTTAGTATTCAATTTCCTTTTATTATGGAATTTTATAGGAATACACTCCATTTTTCTCTTTAACCAAATCATTTTGCTTGATAAAATATTTCCCTGAAGGTGCATCATAAATAAAAACCTGTGAAAGTTTTTCTGCCCTAAGATTAGTTTCATCACTTATCTGCTTGAAAGTATAGCAAATCTGAAAGACACAGACCACCGCCGTCATGCAAAGAGCATAAATACTTGCTTTGCCAGCACCCGCAAAAAAAGCGGTGGAAGGTTTATCACAATAAATGGGTTGCAAAGTCTTTTTAATTAAAGGCTCATACTTTCCGATGGATAAAATTGCTTCTTGGGTGTTTTGAAAAACCTTATTTTCCAAGTGGATAAGACTTTGCTGAGTATTTTGGTTAGCTTTATCCAAATAGACTAACATTGGGACAAGGGTATCATCAATATCATCTTCCGAAATGTCGAGGAGCTTTGAGAGTCGAAACTTTTCCTGTTTTATGTTTATCATTATGAATTTATCATTAAATTTTCAACTTGATTCATCGCCTTTTTAAAAGTTAGTTTAACGGCTAAAGATAGGTTTTCGGGCTTTTGACCGTTGGATATTATTTTGATAACATCTTTTCCTGATTGGCTATCACCTAAATTGCCGAAAGGAAAAATGGCAGCGTGTCCAAGCACTTCAATATTTTGTTTACCGATTGCAATCCCTTCAAATCCTCCAAATGTCCCTTCGTTCATGAGTATTTTTGTGGGAATAGTTCCATCAACTAAATCAGAGAGAGAAGTTAAAAAACGAGTACAGGAAGCAAAGGCATCACGTCCAGCGACCACTACAAATAAAATTAATTCGATTCCTAAAAGTTGAAGTTCTTCCATCAAGCTTTTTGCGTCAATTTCAAATTCGAGTAGTTTTCTAAATTCTTCAGATTCAGGAGCTCCAAAATCGAGGAATACATTGGTTGCACTCAGACGTGAGATTTTTTCAAAGAGATTTAAAAAGAGTTCTCTTTCTAATTTTTTCTGCTCATTGAGAATGGGATAAAAGATACTTTGTCCTTTAGGCAAAATACTATCCAAACGGGAGCTTGAGGTTTGGGTAGATTCATCAATGTCCATAAAGACGACTGATTCATCGTTGGCATATAAATTTGCCAAAAACCATGTCAACAAGCTTTTTCCACATCCTCCTTTTGATTGTAAGATTAAATGAACTTTCATTGTACAGGTATTAAGTTTAAATATGAATTATTTTAAAAGTATTTTGCGTTGATATTCAAGGAATAAAGCCTTTATGTATGATGCAGTTTTTGTTGCTGTTGCCATTCAAGTAAGTCATCTAATTCTGTTCGATTTTCAGTAGATTTATTATCAAAGTCAGCCATATTCTTGATGACTTTTTCTAATAATTGGTCTTTCTCTTCACGTTCTGGTGATGATACTTTTCCTGAGTTAGTAGTCATCTTTTTTAATTTAGCTTTGGGAAAAGCTGTTGTTTTGTTCGTTAGGTCATGCTGAGGTGTTTTTTCACGAATACTTTTTTTATACTTAGTTCTAATAGATTTGAGCGTATGAATAGAGACATCAAAATCGTATAGTTCTGCTATTTTTACTTTGATAAAACTTAATGGTAAATCGTCATCGAAATAGCTTTCGCAAAGTGGTATTAGGTGTTTAGCCCAACCAATATTTCCATTAATTTTTAGTTGCTTTATTTTTTCGATGATTTCAAAATCATTATTTTCCATAAAAAAATCTACTTTATATAAACCTTATCCATAGTTTATCCAAACCATATCTGAACCTTATCCATAGTTTATCTAAACCATATCTGAACTTTATCCATAGTCTATATCAACCTTGTCTAAACCTTATCTGACATAGAAAATCACTACAAAAGTAGATAAAAAATAAATAATAAGTAAAATATAAAAACCGATATATTTATTTTAAATTTACAATTCTTTGAAGCAAGATGGGGTTTAGGGCGGTCAGAAACCTACCTAAACCAGCGTGCAAGCACATCATATATTTCACGAAAGCATTATTTTAAATCAAAAATCTATTTCTAATGATGGAAGAAATAAGTAAGTCAAAGGCAGGAGGAAGACCTGTTAAAATAGACAAGTTGTCAAAAAGAGTGAGGGTTAGAATGTCTGAAAAAGATATGATTCAATGTAGAAAAAAAGCCCAACAAGCGAATCTTTCACTACCTGAATATATCAGAGTGATTGTCGTAAAAGGGAAAGTCTCTAACATTTTTTCTGCTGAAGAACAGCAACACAAAATCCAACTGATAGGTATGGCAAATAATCTAAATCAACTGACTAAAGAAGCTCATACGTATGGACTGGTCAGTGTAGAACATGATTTGAAGGAATCATTAAGAAATGTTCGAGAGATTTTAGACAGGTATAAATTGTAGTATTCATGATAGCTAAAGCTACACCCAAAGGAAAGTCATTCAGAGGAATTATCAATTATCTGTTTAAGGGTCGTTTAGAAGGTCGAGGAGTAATTGAGAAAAATGCAACCGTGATTGCATCTTCCAATAATTTGGAATTGCCTGTTTCTGAGGATGATATTGAGGGAATAGATAGATTAATTAGTGATTTTATCAACCAGTCAAAATGCCATGCCGACTATCAGTCTAACACAATAGCTTATGTGGGGCATCATATCATTTCTTTTAGCAAAGAAGATATGTCACTGTTAAATGAAGAACAAAAAAAGGAAATTATCCAACAGTATATTAAAGATACTGGTCTAAAAGACACCCAATACGTTGCCGTTAGTCATGACGATACTGACGAGTTTCATGTACATCTGGTATTTAATCGGTGCATGAATAATTTTAAAATGTATGATGATTGGAAAGAAAAAGTCAAGGCATCAGAAAAAGCAATTGCACTAAATCTAAAATATGATTTACCGCTATCTGGGAAACAGAAAGATATGGCAAAGTCGAGTGGTGTTTGGGAGTTTAGGATTCAGCACGAAGATATTCAAGCCTTAGCCCAAGACCCACTATTAAAAGATATTCGGAATTTACATCATTTCAAAAAAGCGTCGGAAGCCGCCAATCGGAAAATTGTTGAAGATGAGAAAATGATTGAAATTGATGGTAAAAAATACCGTAAATCTGACTTAGAAGCAGTCTTCTTTAAAAATAGGAGAGACAAGGCTAAGGAAAAAGGCTTTACCACTAAAAAGACCCATTACAAAGCTACCAAAGACAAAACGGTTAAAACTACTCCCGATTACAAACGCAAAGAACTCAAATATCTCCATCAACAAGAAAAATTAGAAGAAAACTCAAAAAAACAAACCAATGTAAGTGAGCAAAAAGCTAACAATCTACCAAGTTTAGTAGATACCGACAACCGCCAAAACTTTAGTTACAAAAAAGCATGGCAAACTGGTGAAGACGATGAGTTTTTAAGTAAAAAGAAGAAAAAGAAATTCTAATGGAACAACAATCACAAAACACAGAAGGAATCAAATTCATAGGATATGCTTTGATTCCCGCTCATTTATTTTTTGTCTATTATCAGTTATTTCGATACAGTACCTCCATTGCTTTTTTAGACAATATTTATCTGTCTTTAATTTCCAAAATAGGTTTAGTGACGAACCCTTTTTTTATTCAATTTATCTGCATTGTGTTATTTTCTATTCATGCCTTGACGACACCCATCGGAAAAGATAGAGAATTGGAAGAAAAACGAATTATCCGCAATACCACTTTGGGACTTTTAACGCTTTTTGTAGCATCCTTACTTTTTTATGTATTGCCCTACAACCGCTATGGATTCTTGATTTATTTTAGCTTGCTGATTTTGGGTTACTATCTATTCATCAATCACATTGCTTTGATTCTGAAGTTAATCACCATGAAGCAAACCGACGTATTCAATTTTGAGAATGAGACATTTCCGCAAATGGAGGAAAAGATAGAAACGGAGCATTCCATTAATATTCCCTATTTTTTCTATTTTGAAGGTAAATGGAGGAAAGGCTGGCTGAATTTTGTCAATCCCTTTCGAGCAATTTTAGTAGCAGGTTCTCCTGGTTCTGGTAAAAGTTTCGGGACGATTAATTTAGCAATTCACCAGCTCATTCATAAAGGATATTGTCTGTATGTTTATGACTTTAAATTACCAACTTTAGCCATAGAAGTGATTAATGCACTTTGGCATTATAAAGAGCTAATCAAGCAAAAACACGGTTCAATCGAGCAATGGGAAACCCAGACGAAACGTAGATTTCCCAAATACTACCAAATTGATTTACAAAATCCTATTACGTCCCATCGAATTAATCCTATTTCCTCTCGATTAGTAAAAGAGATGATTGATTCTACTGAATCGGCTAAATTTATCATGCAAGGCTTATCGGGAGCTGCTGGAGGTGATGATGATTTTTTTAAGAAATCAGCGGAATTATTATTGACGGCAACCATTTATTATCTCAAGAGAAAGAGTGAGCAGTATGGAAGAGAGTTTTGCAGTTTACCCCATGTTATTGAGTTTTTGAAGCAAGATTATGAGATATTCTTTCCACTGCTCATGTCAGATATGTACGTGAAAGGATTGGCTACCACTTTTGATAGAGCCTTTAAAGGCGGAGCATTAGAACAATTGCAGGGACAGGTGGATTCTTTGGTGATTATGCTCAATCAAATAGTTGACCCGACGGTGTATTGGGTTTTCACAGGAGAAGATTTTGACTTGAATATTTCAAACCCTGAGAATCCTTCCATTTTAGTAATTGGAAATAACCCAGATAGATTTCAGTCGTATGGGGTTTTATTAAGTTTATTGAATGGAAAACTAACGAAAACCATCAATAAGAAAGGACAATTGCCTTTGGGAATCATCGTTGATGAATGTCCGACTTTACCCTTTGAATCACTGAGTGTATTAATTGCGACAGCTCGTTCCAACATGGTGGCTTGTATCTTAGGCATTCAAGATTTAGCTCAGTTTGTATTGCTTTATGGACAAGAAAAAGCAAACATGATTGTCAATATGGTAGGTTCAATCTTAACGGGACAAATTCGTGGAGAATTAGCTAAAATTATTTCAGAGTGTATTGGTAAAATTAATCAGACTAATATTCAAGAAAGTTTATCGGCTCAGGGAGTATCGTCATATAGCATTTCAGAACAACAAATTGAAGCCGTACCCGTTTCAACGATTTCCAATCTTGACCAAGGAGAAATGGCAGGAACAATTTCAGGGGATTTTAAAACACCCTTGAAATACCGACGTTTTCATGGACGTATAGATGCAATGGATTATCAAGCATCACCGACGACAAAAATGCCCATCAAACAAATTCCTGAATTGAATGAAGGTTTTAAAAGAAAGAAACATGAAACAGAAGAGGAGAGGAGTTTGCGAGTAGATATTGCCATTAGAGAGAATTATGAACGCATCCGAAAAGATGTAAAGTTAATTTTATATTTAGAATTATGCCGATTTGATATTCAGAAAATGGATAAGATTGCCGATATACGATTGAATGTAATTGGTGATACGATGCTCAAATACCTTTTTAAAATCAATCAGTTCTCAGATGAAAATGGCGTGACCGAAGAAGGGGAGAAGTTTATTCTGAAGTTCAACGCTCTGCTAACTCATTACGCTAATTACATTCAACCCTTCGTTGGAATGCAGGAAAGTGATATTCAGAATAGATATGAAAACAACAATATTATTTATGCAGCAAAAACGATATTAAGCAATTTTAATAGTCCTGTTTGTCAAAACTTGAGAGTACATTATAATCAATTTGAATTACTGCTTTACAACGAAATTCAAGACCCAAGATTTAAGACTAATCAAGAAAGTGTTTCATCGCCTGAAGAAGAAATGGTTGATGAGTCTGGATTGGTGGTTTCGACGAAGTATTGGGAGGAGTTAGTCTAATAACAGCACTGAAATTGAGGGGGAATCTCATTTGTCGGAATATACAGCTCTTTCAAATATCTTCAAGTCGAACGATAACTCCATAAAAGAAACCACCGAAGCCGACCGCTATAATAGCCGTCAGCCATGCCTTCATGGTTTGGCTTGCAGCCACGACGAAGGCTTAATTATTGGTGGCTGGGCTTTTTTGTCGTCAGTCCTCATCTTCTATTGTTATATGTTCATACTCTTCGCAAAAAGTGTCAAATTTTGTTTCTGTTTGTGTATCCCACATGATTAGTCTTTCTCTATCTAAAAGTCCAAGTATTTTTTTATATATGCTTTGCGTATTGTCTGTCAATGCAATAATTAATATACAAGAAGTTCTTGTAACAATTGTATAGGCAAATTCAAATACTTCGTTTTCAAATTCTAATGGTATTCTTGTTGACCACAAAACACATTCTTTCTCAAGTCCTTTTAGGCTTAAAATTGTATCCGTTTCTGTTGTTATCCCCTTTTTAGACAGTGTTTGAAGTAGTTCAATATCCTTTTCTAAAATTGTTATGCCCTTTAGGTCGTAGATTTTGTAAGTTTTAAATATTTCTAAAATCTTATCTGCTAATTCATTTGTTGAGTTGCCGTAAACTACTATTGGACGTGAACCTGGTGGAGAACCCTTGTAAGGTGTTATACTTATTGCACCCTCATTATTTCCAAATTTTTGAACAATTGCTTCTGAAAGTTTCTTTATACTCTCACTTATGCGAACTGGTAAGCGATATGAACCTTCAAGACGGTGGAATTGTCGTCTATCCATATTCTCATCTCTTGGTATATTTGCTGCTGTTCCTAAATGAATTGATTGTGCAAGGTCACCCGAAATAGTAAAATTGTTCGGATTTTTAATCATTAAATAAAAGATTTCAAAGTCTGCTTCCGTACAATCTTGAAACTCATCTACTAAAATATGGTCATATTTAATATTTAGCTCATTCGATTTGAGTTTTGAGTAAAAATATTGTCTGCGTAATGTAAAACTTTGAATACTCTCATTGTGCATTGTTTGAGCATATTGAGCTAAACATTTCCAAGCTAATTTCCTTCTATAACTATTTCGTTGCATAGATGGATTATTACCTCTGCCTTTTCTTGTTATTGTTAGATATGTATCTTCTCCTTTTGAAATTCCAACTTGTAAACCATAAATTACCCTGTGATATTCTTCAAAAAGAAAGTCGTGATTTAAAATATTGTCATATTGGTCGTTAGTGATTCTTTCTTCTAATTTTATTTTCGCAATAATTTCATCAAGTAATTTAAAGTGCTGATTATGAACGACTAAACCCCTATATCTTACGCCACCAAGTAATTTTGGAAGCATATCAAAATGTAATAATCTAATGTTTGTGGTTTCTGAACCATTAAATATAAAATGACTTGATTTCTCGTTGTAACCGTGAAAATTTGTGTCATATTTTACTTTATATTTTGAGGAATCTAAAATATTATTTAGCCATTCAGCTAATTTTCCTATTAACCCTTTATTAAAGGTTGTAATGAGTATTTTTAGATTTGGGTCATACTTACTTTCTTCAATTATATTTTTTACTTTTTCAGTAATTACAATGCTTTTACCGCATCCTGCTGGACCAACAATAACAGATGGAGAATCTGTATTTCTTGCTGCTCTTTTTTGTTTTTCATTTAATACGACATCTTTTCTAACCGTAATTGGAGGATTAAAGATGTCGATATTTGAAATTTTGTTTCCTCCAAATGAGAAAGTTAATTCAGATTGTGGCTTTTGTAATACGATACCAAAATGACTTCTATCTATCCATGATGATGCCCTTTGTAATTCTGAAACACTTAAAATTGTACCTAACTTTGTTCGTATTTTATTGATACTCTCCAAAGGGTTTGAGAAAAGCAAATTAGAATCTGATACTTTTTGTGTTTCATATCCTTGTACTCTAAAATCTTTTTCAAGTTCTGCAAGGAATTGCATTTTTTCGGGCTGACTTGAAGTTAGCAATAGTACCGTTTTGGGTTTATATTTTTGTACTAATGAATTAAAATCCTTTGTAATTTCATTTTTATTGTCAGATGCGTCAAACAAATAACTGGCAGAAAGAATGGGGTTTGATGTTTCCAAATTCTTTTCATTATTCCAAGAATTAACTTCATATTCAACAATAAAATTGTTATCTATTTCAGGATATGACTTTACAAATTCTTTCCACAAGTATTCCTTGTTGTAAACTAACATAAAAGGACTTGTGTCAATATTGATTATTGTAATTTTAGGAGGTGTTTTGCCAAGTCTTTTTAGACCCACATATATTAATCCTAAGCCCCATTGGATTGCACCAGCACCAGCTCCTAAGTCAAATAGTTGAAGGTGTTCTTCTTGATGGTCAATTACTTTGTCGAGAAAAAATGAAAGAAATGTATTTACTCGCCTTGGATGATACCAAAGTGAATACGCAAATGCCGTATTAGGTCTATCATAACATAAATCTTTCCCTTTGATTAAATTATAACTCTCAATATGGCATTGTTTTAAATCGTATTGAAAATTTGGATTGCCTTTGTGTTCATTGTAAAATACAACTGCTGAATTTGCAATTATTTTATCAAGATTGTTTTGTTCAGATTTTAACCACAGTTTTAGTTGTTCTTTCATATTATCCTAAATTGGTGCAAATCCCTGTTTGCCTTCGCCAAGCGAAGGAAGTTCTTTTCTAAATATTTCAACTACTTCTTTGTATTTTGAATCGTCCCAATTCATTTTTCTCATTTGTTCTATTGCTAATTCTCTTGTGCTTGCAACGAACTTTCCTTTATCTGGGTGAAAAGGCTGAACAATAAATTTTTTAACTCCTGTACTTAATAACTCTTTTACGAATTCATTGGGGTTTTGAACAGGTAATAATGGTGTCATAGTAATACAAGTTTGAATTCCTGATTCTGTGATTTCTTGAATCGCTTTAAGTCTTGCCTTGTTTGATGGGCAGATAGGTTCAAATGCTCGTCTAACATCCTCGCTATCAGTTGTAACTGTCATATTAACTTGGACTACATCAAATTTGCTAAGAATATCTATATCTCTTGTTACTAATGGACTTCTTGTTTGAATTACTAATCTCGGTTTGTGGTAATTCAATAACTCCTTTAACAAACTTCTTGTAAGTTCAAGTTCTTTTTCTATCGGTTGATAAGGGTCTGTAACACTACTTATATAAATTGTTTTATTTAAAAGTGGCTTTTTACGCCATTTTATTAATAATTGCAAAGCATTCTCTTTAACTTTTAACCATTTCCCCCAATTATCCTTTTCATCTGTCGAACGAGCAAAAAAGGCTGCATAGCAATAGTTACAACCAAATGAACAACCCGAATATGGATTTAACGTAAAGTCATAAGTTCCCATAAATCCCTTAGCTTCTGTCAGAATACCAACTGATTTGATATATTCAATTTCAGTCTGACCAAGTTTGGTTTTACGATTGTCGTCCTCGTTCTCTAAGTTGCTAAATAAGTCCAATTGATTTTGTGTTAAGTGTTATAGGGTGTCGTCATAGCCTTGCCACCAACGCTAAATGTTTATGCAGGATAGGAAATAGGATTCCGTCCGCTCAATTACTTACAAATGTTTAATTATTTATCAAATTATGAATTATTTACGTTCGCCTATCTTGTATAAATATAGTGTTAGTTGCCGTTATTGTTTTTCATCTTCGATTTTTTTCATTTCTATTTCTAATACTTTTTCTGCGTTTAATTCAACAGCATAAATTTTTGTCGAATATTTTACTTGTAGTTGAGCTAAATAATCTTTTATGATAAATTTACTTATTAACAAAGTTGGTGGTGTAAAGCTTAAAAACATTAATAGAAATAATGCAAGTGTAGTTTCTTTTTCTATTGTTTCAAAGTGCAAAAAAACTCTTTCTCCGTATAATTCTCTTTGCTCCTTTGTCAATGCTTGTCCAATTCCTGTTGAAGATAAATGTGGTGTGTACATTATTAACCCTTTATCTAATGTAACAATTAAGTCTGGAATTTCTTCACTATTTAAAGTACCATCTTTAATTTTAGAAATTATAAAATTTATGGTTTTTAATATTTCAGTTGATTTATGGCTAAATATTACACATGGAATTTTTGAATAATAGTTGGGCTTGGGTGTTGTGTTTAATAACTTATTTAAATCAACTTGTTCAATTTGTCTTGAAAGTGATTTAATTGATTTTATCTGATTCAAACCACGAAGCAATTCACCTTTTTCAGTTAAAACAGAAATATCTGGTTTGACCTCAATTGCAGAATATACTCCTTCTGCTAAAATAACTTCTCTTATGGGTGTCGCCAAAGCAGGGTGATTCGGTGCTAAAACGACACAGTCAATATTATTAGAATTTCCTTGTTGTGAATAAATTATTCCTTTCTTTACCTTGAAATCTGCTGGCAGGTATCTTTCTACAAATTGACTAACTGTCAGTTCTTTTGAGTCACCTGTATTTGTCCTATCATTTTTAAATGCGTCCACAGTTGGGACTTCAACTATTTCAATAGCTCTTAAATTTTCTAATATAGAACCAAATACTGCATTCATTTGTGATTTCATTTTAGGTTGTGTCTTTTTATAATGGCAACTAACGAGCGTATAACCACCATAAGCTGTAAAGAAATATTATTCATTGCGTATATCCAACCGATTTGGAATATAACCGCCACAAATTGTTTTTTGAAAATTAAATAAATTCGATAGATTTCTCAATAGCATCTATTTACTACTAATGCTATTCGATTGAATTGAATAATGGATTGTGCGAAAGAAGAGGAATGTAGGAAGGTGATAAAATTCAGTATAGAGTATTTCATTAGTTTTGGGTTTAAAAAATTATAGAATTGATTGTGTGTAAGCAGAAGATTGCAATATTAATTGAAAATTTTTTAATATTATAGAGTAGAATTACCTGATTTTACAATAAAATGAAAAATAATTTACGCTTAATAAAAGCATAATACTTTCATGAAATCTTCTAAAATTGAGAATCCTACGTTACCCGATACCAACAAAAAAACCGCCCATAACAGGCAGTTTTTTTTATTTAAAGTCATGAAAATTAATTTTTATGAGTTGGTAGTTGCTGCTTTTGTCCGTCATTCAAGTGACTACCAAGTATCTATTTTGTGGTAAGTCTTTGCTTAACTGATTTAACAAAGTCTAACGAAACGCCAGCTATGTCTGCAATTTGTTCAAGGCTATAATTTAGCTTTGTCAAAAGGCTTTCGATAATTTTCTCTTGTCCACGTAGATAGAGAACGTCTCTTTCTTCTTTGATATATTCTGCGATGCTGTCCATAGCGTTTTTTAAATTTAGTTCCAAGTTACGAAGTTGAGCCAATACACGCAACTGATTAAAGTATCTATTTAACGAAAAATCTCCTTCAGTAGTTTCTTTGACACGGATAAGTATCTGTTTTAGAGCATTTTCGGGATTTTCACCTTTGAAATTTGCCAAAATGCCGAGTATGATTTCTTCTGGTTTGTCCGATTTGAGAAATATATGATAGTCAAGCGTTGAAAGTGAAATAAGTGGATAGCTGAACTTTAATCGTTCTCGGTTAAGTTCGGTTGGCATTGTCAATTTGTCTGCACCAAGAAAAATTACGAATTGTTTTACAGGCAGCTTGTACTTTCGTTCAAGCATTCCGTAATAATCAAGCATACGATAAACCATATCATCTTCATTCTTTACTTGAAATTCAATTTGAAGGACAAATGTGTTGCCTTTATCATCTGTGATTTTCTTTAAAGTGTCGGGTTTACGTTCTTTAGTGTGCTGAATATCATCAGGCAGTTCTTCCATAGAAACAGCCGTAATTTCAAGTATATTTTGCATGATACTTGAAATTACGGCTTCGATATTTTCCTTGAAAATCTTGTCATATTGGTTTGATTGGCGTTTTTTCTTATTTGCTTCCATGAGGCAAATATATCAGAAATGTAACCCTATGGCAATTAAAAAATGAAGTTTGTACATCCTTTACTGTATTTGGATTCTACCATTTTTGAATATGTCTCGAAAGATTCATTAGAACTTAGCAAAACATACAGAATAATTATCAAATTGATAACGATTTAGCAGACCCTACACCCACAAAAAAAACGCCCATAACAGGCGGTTTTTCTATGAGTGTCATGAAAATTAAACGTTAATTGATATTTTTATTTTGAGAAACTGGAGTTGGCGGTTCGTTCTTTTTTACTCCGTCGCAAAATTCTCTAATTCTCTGAGTTCGATTGTAATTTGGGTTTCCCATTCTTTTTGGGATTTTTCAATCTCGCTAAAATTTGTATCTAAATCATATTTTATTCGTCTTTTTGAAAATTCAGTCATGATGGATTGGTTGATTTCTTCAACAATTTGTGTCCCTCTCGCTATTTTTTTTCGATTTTCCTTTAATTGTTTTCTGAATTTTCGGGTATAAATTTCACTAATGTCAAATAGCGTTTGTTGATAACGAATTGATTTTTCGACATTTGAAGTGGTATCAATCCACGATGCAGTTCTAATAAAGCTATTACGAACTTTCTTGTTAAAATTCTTAGTCAAAAAATCAAATCCATTTACATTGTAGTCAATTGAAAATTGCATGAAAGAAGAACTTGCTTTTTTATTGTTCGTTTTAATGGCAAAATCAGCAATACTTATTTTTTTAGTGGAACTCCAAAAAACTAAATTTTTGTCAATGGATTGACTGAATGCCAATTCTGAACTGTACAATAAAAAAAATAACAGAAGATATTTCATTTCTTATTTATATTGGTTAGCCTTAAATATGATTTTAAACAAATGAATGCCATTTTTGTCCTTGTAATTGTATGCCATCGTAACTTCATTATCTCTAAATGCTTGTAAATCGGGACTGGTTTTTACAGTATTTAAAATGCTGGGTTCTACACTTTTTTCAAGGTCACTAACATTGATACTGTCTTTGATTAAATTTATTAATGTGTAATTGTATTGTAAAACATTGTCTGGGAGCGAAACAGCGTTATCAAGTCTTGTTTGCGAGTCAGCCATAATGGGACAGTTTTTATTTAACTCGCTTGCCGCATCCATTAACTGTTTGTCAATTGTTGGTGTCCTAAACAAAAAATGTTGAAATATAGCTGCCGCTGTCACGCCAACAATAATGCCAGCCAAACTCTTTATGTTAAATTGTTTATTTGATGATTCTTTAATTTGTTGTTCCATTTTTGAAGTAGTGTTTATGAGTCTAAGTGTTTTTTAGAATGACCGCCAACGCTGAATGTTTATGCAGGATAGGAAATAGAATTACGTCCGCTTAATTACTTATAAATGTATAATTATTAACAAATGCTGAATAAATTCCGTCAGCCTATCTTGTATAAACATAGTGTTGGCAGTAGTGCATTTTTTATTAGACTATAATCCTTTCGTTTATAGAGTTAAAAATATACATTAAAAATCTGTCAAGATATTGTCTAATAGATAAAATACGATTTATTGTAAGATTAATTTGCCTTTCTGCGTCAAATAGAGGTGAGTTAATTAAAGCAAAATGTCTTCTTTCATCTGGTGTATTTGCTAAATTGTCGTGTAGTTTTTGATAGTTTTTATCAGACAATTTTCCATTTGAGTGCAGAAGTGTATGTCTAACAATTCGTAATTCTAAATAACGCATAAATGCTTCTGAAAATTCAGTTTGTTTATTAATTGGCCTTTTCAAGTTTGCCTTGTTAACATCAATTAAAAATTTCAACAAACTATCATTTGTCCAAGCATTTCTTATTTGTTTTTCTAATTCGGTGTCAGTAATAGCAGGATTGTAAACCTTAATAAAATATTCATAAAGGTCTTCCAAAGTTGCATCTACAAGTGAAATAGAAGCAATTAAGTAATTTTGAAAAACTATATTTTGAACATCTAAATTATACTTTCTTACTAAATCTTCATTAGTATATTGAACATCTATTTCATTATCAAGTCGTAATTCGATTGGTATATTTAATGTTGTAGATAATCCATCTGTAGTTGTCAAAGTTCTATACCTTTCAGCAGAAACAAAACATGAATTTATTAGTAAAGCATTTTCGCTGTAATTATTTACGATTTTCGCTAAACCAAGGCTTATAATTCCTAATGCTTCTTCTTTATTTTGTTCAGTCATAATTTCTTAAAATTCAAATTACTATTTTGATAGGTAGCAGTCTCGGTTGCATTACTGCCAACGACTATATAAGTGCCATCTATCGTCTATCCAACCATATCGTTAGAATAGACGAAATAATTCAATAAACATCAAAAAGGCTAATGATTTAGCCAATATTTCAATTTGTTATAAAAAATATTGGCAACAATTTAGGGTTACGACTCACATATTAGCGGATGTTTTGGAATGATGAGTATAAAAATAAAGTTAAGGTTAATTTACAGTTTACAGAACAAAAAAATACCCAATCGGAAACCAATTGGACAACATTTGCTGGGCATTCAAGTTAAAAGTTCTACACCCAATGTCGTTTAGTTAAGGGAAATTACAGCCTTTTATAGTTCATGAAATACTTTTTTTTTGGCTTGTGATTTCTGGGTAAACTTCGATTGGGTCTTATGATTTCTCGTGTTTTAGCTA
>NZ_JAYGIN010000044.1:0-9319 GCF_034931005.1 Arcicella sp. LKC2W | reverse complement strand
TTAATAAAGCAACACCGCTGACGGGGTGAAAAACCGCCGTCAGGGTTACGGAAGAAGACCCTGACGGCGGTTTTTCACCCCGTCAGCGGTTAATTTGGGTCAAATTTGCATTTGCATTTTTAAGTACATAATTCCGAATATTTATTACGCTTCCAACGATAAAATTTAGTTATTAAACTCTCAAACAGAAACATCAAACGATGAAAAATTTCACGATTATCGCAAGTTTATTTTTGTGTATCATCCTAACTAACAATGCCTTAGCAATGGGTTTTCCACACAATTTGTTAGCGGGGAGAAAGGGAGTCAAGAAAGAAAAAATAAGTCACACAGTGCATAATAATATTCCTAAAAAAGTAATAATGTTAAAAGATGGACGTTTTAGTCAAGTAGGAAAGAAGGTATTTTTTTACCTTCTCACCCATAAGATATAGGACATTTTTAGAACATATTATCTATTTAGTTTTGGTTTAAGGATGATTTGTAGCGAAGCTCATTGGGCTTCGCTACATTTGTTTTTGATGGATAGAACACGGATTTTACGGATTTGACAGATTTTCACGGATAAAATTTAGTCTTCAGTCAATTTTTTTTAAAACCGTCGTCTCAATTATTCAAAACAGACAATAAGAATCTGTGTGAATCTATTAAATCCTTAAAATCTGTGGTCTATTACTCCTATAAATTCATTTGTTCTTGAACAAAAGCCATAATCTCTTCCTCATTTTTGGCATCAAACCAATTAAATTCATCTTGATTTTTAAACCATGTCATTTGGCGTTTGGCGTATCGTCGGGAATTTCTTTTTAAAAGTCTCACCATTTCGTCACGGTCATATTCTCCGTCGAGGTGTTCGTAGATTTCTCGATAACCCACCGTTTTTAGAGCGTAATGTTCTCTAAAATCTATAACAGATTTGGCTTCATTTTCGAGTCCATTTGCCAACATCATATCCATGCGTTTGTCAATGCGTGCGTATAGTTCCTCACGTGGGCGTTCCAGAGCGATTTTTATCATCTTAAAAGGTCGCTCTACTTTTTGATTTTTCCTAAAACTTGAAAAAGGCAATCCCGTTGAAATACAAACCTCCAACGCTCGTAAAACTCGTTGTGTATTCTGAATATCAACTTGTTCGTAATAAATCGGGTCGAGTTGTTTTAATTCATTAGCCAAAGGTTCTAAACCTTCATTTTCAAGGCGTTCTGCTAATTTTTGACGTAATTCCAAGTCCGCTTCGGGCATTTCGTCAATACCATCCGTTATCATTTTGATAAACATTCCTGAGCCTCCTGTGAGAATTGCCACGTTTTTTTTCTGAAAAATTTCGTCTAAAACCGCTAAACAATCACGCTCAAAATCACCCACAGAATAATAATCTTGAATAGAATGTGAATCAACAAAATGGTGCTTTACGCCGTCCATTTCTTCGGTGGTAGGTTTTGCCGTTCCGATGGCAAGTTCACGGTAAAACTGACGGGAATCTGCTGAAACAACTTCGGTATCAAGAAGTTTGGCGATTTTTACACACAAATCAGTTTTGCCAACCGCCGTTGGTCCAACGATAATAATAAGGGTTTTGGAAGAAATCATGGTGCAAAATTAATGCAGTCTTGGCGATTTGCAAATTAGCATTGCTTCTCAATCAGAAATAAGCTATTTTACACCTTTTTAGTCTTTAACTTGTTGAAAATACCACAAAGGCGAAAAAACCATTACGCACTACCCTATAAAAACACAAAAAAGAAAGGCATATCTATAAATTTATACTCCTATTATTATTTATTTCTTTAAGTTTTGCAAAAGCAAACTCTTGCCCCGATAATGGACTAAATTCAACTTCTATTGACACAGGTAATATAACTCTTTCACTTACTTCTTCAGTTATTACATCAATACCATACCAATGATTATCTTCTTTATCACACCATGCAGTACCATAATCATCATAGATAACTTTTGCATTAATGGTAAATGCAACATTAAGTTCTATATCTGCAGAATTCTCTCTAATAAAATTTATTGAATAATCAGAAAAAGTACATTCTAAAATTTCCATATCATCAATACTATCAAATCGATAACCATCGTGTCTAAATTTCAAATACTCCAAACAAATACTTTCTAACTCATTTATAACTTCAATCTTCAAAACATCTGTAAACTTTACATAAGTATCATTTATCAATTTCAGTTTTTCTTCATGTTTTTCTCTCTTTTGAAGCTCGATAACCTTCTTATTAATGTAACTCTTAAAATCTTCAATTGGTATTAAATTTGGTGTCTTATAATTTAAAATATCTTTATCTAAAGATAATGTTAAACATTTTTCCTTATTTATAATACACCATTGTTCCATAGTTTCAATAGCAAAAGCATCAGGAAATTCGTACTTCTTATTTCCTTCTTTAAAAGGAAATTCATTTGAGAAATACCGCTTAAAAACGTTACCAATATCTATTGTGGGATAATTAATAATTTCCACTTTACCTTCAATAAGTATTTCATCAAATTTCCCAATAATTACTCCATACTCTTGTTCTACATCCACTCTACGTAAAGAAAAGGCATTCTCGTAATTATCACTATTTCTCAAGATGCTACAATTTTTATAATTCTTTTCATAAAGAGGCTTTATCTCTTTTAACTTTTTCAATATCCTGGCTTTTACCTCATTATACGTTATCTCAGGAACTAAAATTTTTATTATTCCCTTCATTCCTAATTCTATAAGTTGTTTTAGTTTAGCCCCCTCTATAAAATTTTCACTTTCAAAAATTGATGTGTCAACAAATACTATATCCATATATTATTTAATTTTTTGTACAATATCACAAATATATCACCACGAAGTGATTTATAGTTATATCCATTTTCAAAAGCTATCGCCTTCGGCTAACAAATCAAGCAAAAGTCATTTGTACATGAGATGTTGTTTAATCTTGGCGATTTGCAAATTAGCATTGCTTCTCAATCAGAAATAAGCTATTTTACACCTTTGTTGGAAGATTTTACCACAAAACACGAATAATACCGAATTAAATAATAATGGAAAACAGTTTAAAATTTCTCGAAAAATTAAAAGAAAACAACAATCGTGAGTGGTTTGCTCTGCACAAACCAGAATTCGATTTAATTGTACAAGAAAACAAAGTTTTTTTCAATGAGGTTTATGCTGAACTTCAAAAACACGATAGCATAGACAAAATCCACATTTTTAGAATTTACAAAGATGTTCGTTTCTCCAAAGATAAATCTCCGTACAAAAATAATTTAGGCGTTAGTTTTTCTCGAACTAAACCTTTATTGAGAGGTGGATATTATTGCCATATTGAACCAAACAACAGTTTTGTTGGGGGAGGATTTTGGGCTCCTAACAATGAAGATTTGCTTCGTATCCGTAAAGAATTTGAAATGGATACTTCTGAAATTGAGAAGGTTACATCAGATGAAACCTTCGTAAAGTATTTTGGAGAACTTAAAGGTGAAGATGCCGTAAAAACCGCACCAAAAGGTTTCGATAAAAATCACCCTGCTATTGATTTGATAAGAAAAAAGCAGTTTGTCGTAATGCGTTCTTTTTCTGACGAAGAAGTTTTATCTACCAATTTTCAGCAAGAAATAATCGCCACTTTTTTGGCTATGCGACCATTTTTCGATTACATGAGTGAAGTGCTTACTTCGGACTTAAATGGAGAGGCGTTGAATTAGTGAGTGGTGATTAGTTATTGGGAAATGGGAGATTTCTTATTTAGTCGCTTGCCTCTGGCGAGTGACGACTATTAATTGGCATCTTGCCAAAGTCTTAGGCTGGAAGCCTGATAATAGTCGTCACTCGCAAGATGCAAGCGACTGAAATAGCTTATTTTACTTCAAAATCTCAACCGCCGTCAAAGTTACTTTTCCTAAAATTCCTGAGTCTTTTGGAGTCCAGTTTTTAGTGGTAAAATAACCATCTTTCCCTAAATTTTCTTTCAATCTCGCCGAAACGTTAATGTTATAAAATTTCTGCCAAACAACGCCTTTTTTCTCCAAAGCAATTACTCTATTTGCCATTGAGTTGGCTACTTCAATCGTCAAAACATTCTGAGATTTCAAGATATTGGCAGGTACAAATATTTGATAACTTGGCCCAATTAATGTACCTAATTCTTTACCGTTTACACTTACTTTGGCACTTTCTGACACTTTTCCCAAATCTAACCAATAGCCAGACTTTGAAACTTTTGCTAATTTAAAATTATGCGAATACGTAGCAATTCCTGAGAAGTTTTTATAATCGTCTCCTTCAAAATTTGTCCAAGAGTTTAATGATTTTATTTCAACTGCTTTTGGCAAAATTTCGCCTCCTTCGGTAAATGACACTTTCCAGTTTCCTGCTAATTCTTGTGCTTTAGTAACTGTTTTGAAATATGGGTATTTCTCCGCTTTTACTACGTCATTATGCGTTTCTAAAATGATAGATTCTCCAGCCATTAATTGGACATAAACTTCGTTGGTTTTTGCGTTATATTTGGCTAAACCTAATTTCTCCGTCATCGGATTATACAAGGCTACCGACTGGAATGGTGTTTCTATTTTCACCCAACCATCAAAACTTTTATCAGACTGATTATTAATGAAATAGGTTTTACCGTTGGCATTTATTTTACGAATATTGGTCAAGCCTTTATCAATCATTGTCTCTCTTTGAACTTTGGCGGCGGCTAATATTTCGCCTAAATTTTCTCCCAAAATAAAACGTCCTTTACCAATATTTGCCTGACTTACTCCTGCATTCTTAGTGAAATTCAATTGTGCAATTAGGGCTTTGAATTTTGCCTGACGTTCTCCTAAATTACCTAATCCTGGAACATCTTGCGGCAATTTATTATGAATAACAATCGTTGCTCCATCTTTGGCTAATTGTACTAATTTCTCAAAAGTTTCTAATGGAAGCGTCTCATTTTCAGACAGTAATACAGTTTTCCAAACTGTCGCTCCACTCATGATTTTTGTATTAGACACGCTCAAATTCCCAATTTGTCTATCCGAAATATAGTCGAAAGAATAAGATTTATCAATCATATTCTGAGCAACAGTTTTAAAATCTGTATTGTTAAATTCTGGCGTTACACCGTCAAAATGTTGCAATAATCCTTTTGGCGTTTGTTCAGCGAAACGGTCGTAAATCGGGAAGTATAAAAGAACGTCATTGTCTGGTTTGGTGTCTTGCAAAAAGGTTTGCGTACGAGCCACGTATTGGTTTAAAGCTCCAAAATGTTTCCAAAATGGATTATGTGGCGTAAAATGCGTTGCGGCATAAAACACCCAACCTGGAAATGGCTCATTTTGTGGAGAGTAGTTTGTTCCGTGATAAAAAACATGATTCACGCCACCCAAAAAGAACAAATCAAGGTCTTTTTTGACATCGCCTAAATTGGATAAAAAATGCTCATTATCCCAAGTTGCAGATTCAGAAGAAGTCAATTTTTTATTCATCACATTAGAAGCCGACGACGCAAATTTGATACGCAATAAATCTGTCCCTTCAATTTCTGGAATATCCACCATCGAGTATAAATCTAAGGTATTTCCTGGTGAACCATGAGCTTGATTTCTTACGATTTTACCACGAGAATGCCCCCATTTTGCCCAAGCAGACGTATATTTCTCTAAAATTAAATCAGAAATAGTTGTTCTATAATCGCATAAAACACGGCTATTTAAGTCTGTTTTTTCTTTACTAAAAAGGTTTGGCAAATAATTACGAAGGTCGTAGCCACGTCTTTTTTGAAACTCATTAAAAAGCTCAGGTGTCCAGTCGGCTTGTCCTTTGGCATCATCTACTTCGTAAGAATCATTGAAAAAAGCACGCATCGAACTTACGTCTGTTCCTGCAAAAGCTTTATCAAATTCTTTCAAATAATTATTGATTGCTTTTTCTGAAAAATGGTCAATTACATCACCTTCGCCACCCGGCCCTGCACGCTCAACCATTTTACCATGCCAACCTGAAAATATAGCAAAAAGCGACCAATTTCCACGAGTTGCCGTCCAATTCAACTGACCATCTAAACCAACTTTATCGGTTAAATTTACTTTTTCACCCGTATCAGAATATGCCATTAGGGTTTCCAAAGGCAATATTTTGTCAAATTTCACTTGGTCGATGGCTAATTCTTGTAAATTATCATTTTTGCCAACTGGTTGTTTTAAATCTTTTGGTTGTACATTTTTCGGTAATACAAAACGTATCATGGCTTGTTGCTGAAAAGTGATGGTTTCTGCCAATTTTTCACCTTCTTTCAAATTATACACCTTGTGAGCTACATATCGACAAGCGTCTTCTGGCTCAACCCAACGACCACCAAATGGCCAACCCGAAGCATTGGCTAAGTCAATGCCCAAGCCTAAACGTGTTCCTTCATTAAGTGTATGTTTGAACAACGAAACCCATTTGGGCGAAAGAAAATCTACAAACTGACTTTCAGCACCTTTTACACCATAAATTGGGGTAATTTCCAAACCTCCCAAGCCAACTTTTTGGTAGTTTTCCATGTTGAAGGTCAAGTCTTTAGGATTTACGGCATTGCCTTCCCACCACCAACGTGACCACGGTTTTGTTTGTTGTGTAATGGGTTTCCATTTGAGGGTTTGGCTATTTCCAATGAATGAAAATAACAGAAAAAGAATAACGAATAATCTTGAGATTGTCATAATTAATTTATTTGGTAATTAGGAAAGGTAAAATCCTGTTTTTACTACTATTACAAAAATATAGGGGATTTAAAACTTTGCCTTTCCGTACACACATGGACAAATGTAATGATTTTGAAAATTGGTAGCGGCGTATAGCATACGCCAAAATACGTGTATGCTGGCGTATGCCATACGCCACTAAACACCATTTTGTCTATTCCAAAAACCATTCTTCCCATTTTTGACAAAATGTTTATCTTTTGCAATACATTTGTTCTGATAAAACCAAAACAATTATGACACTTATACGCAAACACTCATTTATTCGCCAAATCAAAGATATTTCTATGAGCGGCACTTTGGCTTTGGCTATTTTAGGGAACTCGGTCATGCTCCAAAGTTGTGGTAATAGCAATTCTTCGGAAGACGAAGATGATTACGAAGAAGTAGAAGTTTATACAAAAGGTGTAAAAACCTACATTTCTGAAACCTCAAAAGGACAATTCAAAATTACAGATGAAACGGAAGTTCCTGCTGATAGTTCGGTTGCGATTGTGACCTATTTAGATGGCAAACAAGAACGCCTTTCACCAAGAGCCGTTCAAGCATTAATTGATAAGGATATTAAAGAACGTCCAACTATTATTGGACAAAATAATAATCTTTCTAATGCTCTTTTATTCGGAGGAATGGGCTATTTATTGGCAAAAACAATGAGTCCGACTTATGCAAATTATCGCCCAGACTTAAATCCAAAAACAAATAACTCAACCGATACAACCCACCGCAGAAGACATCATTCTGGAGGCTTTTTCTATTATCCAATGATGAGCCGATATTATTCATCGCAAAGTGCTTTTCAAAAATCAAGCGGTATTCATGAAAACATTGGAAGTTCACGCACTATCACAAGCCGACCTTCAAGCGGAAGAAGTGGTTTTTTCAGAAGCACAGGCAGAAGCGGATTTAGAGGGTAAACTACTTCGTAATGATGGAACTATCTACAATTTGACTTAGACCACGGATTGTACTGATTTAACAGATTTACACGGAAAAATTAAAGAAAAATCAGTATAAATCTGTTTTATCCGTGTTATCTGTGGTCTAATTTCGTCTTGCGACAAATAGTAGATAATTCCGTTGTAAAATCCGTGTTCCATAAACCAACACACAAAATGAAATTTAAAAAACTTAATATCTCCCCTACCCAATCGCTCCAAAATGCTGGATTTGATTGGCTTTTGGGTGAAAACACCTTGCCTTACGTGACCAACGAAATGGTTGTGGTTACTGAAAAAGAAGCGGAAAATTATTACGAAGCCGCCAATGAACTCTACGAAATGTTTATCGAAGCTGCTCAATATGTGGTTGATAATGAGAAGTTTGCTGAGTTAGGTATTCCTGAAGAATTGATAGAATTGGTCAAATTTTCTTGGGAAAATGATAAAAATTGGCACTTGTACGGACGCTTCGATTTATCGGGCGGTTTAAACGGAAAACCCATTAAACTCATTGAATTTAATGCTGACACTGCCACTTGTATTCCCGAAACGGCTACCGTACAATGGGCATCTTTGAAAGCCAATGGATTAGACGAAAGTTCACAATTCAATACGCTTTATGAGTCGTTGGTAAGTCAGTTTAGGGAATTAAAAAGTCAAAATGCTGAGTTTGAGCCTACGCTTTTAATCTCTACAATGGAAGGTTATCCAGAAGACGATACCAATATGCAACTCTTGGGAGAAGCCGCCGAAGAAGCAGGTTTTGAGGTAACTTTTGAACACATTGAAAACGTAGAATTTTCGGTAGAACAAGGCATTTATAAGCAAAATATTGAAGATGGCAGTTTTACAAGATATGATTTTTGGTTTAAACTTGTGCCTTGGGAATACATTGGTTGGGACGAACCCGAATTGGCGGAAATCTTAACGCAAATTGTGCAAAGCAAAAAAGCCGTTGTGATGAATCCTGCTTATACTTTATTATTCCAATCAAAGGGACTTTTGAAGGTTTTGTGGGAATTATATCCGAATCATCCACTTTTATTAGAGACTGATAATAAACCACTTATCCATAAATCTTGCGTACAAAAAGTATTATTTGGGCGAGAAGGAGCGAATATAAAAATCCTTTCAGCCGTAGGAAATACGCTTGAAACCACCGAAGGCGAGTATTTTGAACAGGACGTTATTTATCAAGAATTTACCGAATTTCTACAAGACGAAGCAGGCAAATATTACCAAGCAGGTATATTTTTTGCGGGCGAAGGAGCAGGTTTAGGTTTTAGATGTGGCGGAAAAATTATTGATAATAAAGCACAATTTTGTGGGCATTTAATTACGTAGAGACGTTGCCTGCAACGTCTTGGGTAGAACAATACACAACATTAGATTTTTACTGATGTGAAAATCTAATGTTGCAGGAAATAAATAAAAAAGACGTTGAAAAAATGTTTGGGCGAAATAAATAAAAAAGACGTTGCAGGAAATGATTGGCGAAATAAATAAAAAAGACGTTGAAAAAATGATTGGCGAAATAAATAAAAAAGACGTTGAAAAAATGATTGGCGAAATAAATAAAAAAGACGTTGAAAAAATGATTGGCGAAATAAATAAAAAAGACGTTGAAAAAATGATTGGCG
>NZ_JAYGIN010000043.1:0-14766 GCF_034931005.1 Arcicella sp. LKC2W | reverse complement strand
CGAAATAAATAAAAAAGACGTTGCAGGCAACGTCTCTACAATTATTCTATCTTAAAAAAGCTGAAACACACCATAAAATGGGGGCTTGTCCGTGGTTATCGCCTGTTTTTCTTTTACGGTCATAATAATATTGGCGGTCATTCTTTTTGTTAGTTCCTTCGCAAACATCCGTGATTTCACCGTTGGCGTTAATATATTTTATAAGAGCCAACCAGCCTTTTCTTGCTGCAGGCCCAAAAGTTTTAGCATCAAGCCAACCGTTTTTTACACCCGTAATCATCGCAAAAGTAAACATACCAGTTCCAGAAGTTTCAGCCCAAGATTGTGGGTCATCAACCAATTGTTTCCACATTCCATCTTGAGCCTGATATTGCAACAAACTATTCATCATCACTTTATAACCAGTCATAATTCTGTTATAATCAGGATTATTTTTGGGCAAAACTCGCAACAATTCGCTCATACCCGCTGCCATCCAGCCATTGCCTCTTCCCCAAAAATATGGAACGTCAGGAGCGTGATAAAAAAGTCCATTCGGGCGTTGAATTTTATCCAAATAATAACCCATTTCTTTGGCAGCTCTATTGAGATATTTTATGTCTTTTGTAGCTCTAAATGCCTGTGTTTGAATCATCGTAATCATATACATATCATCAATCCAAACACGAGTTTGCCATGATAAACCCTGTTCATAATATTTTTGCGATTGCGGATTTCCATTGGTACTAAAAGGAGATACCCACTGAGCATCAGCAAAAAACAAACCTAAATCTCTTTCTTGTTTTCGGTTAGGCACTTGCATCGAGATTTCAAGCGGAATCGTCCCAAAAACGCTATGGTCAACATGATTTGGAGTATTTATCATGCTGGTTTCTTCAGTTTTCAATTTGTCGAAACGTTTCACCAAACTATCCCTCAAAGCAGTATTTTTAGTTAATTGAGCAAAAGTCAGAGAACCATACCAAGCACAAACTTCTGGATAAGCGATGTATTTAAAATCATTTGAGCCTCCTCCATGACCATGCGGAGATGCCACAAAATGGTCTGAAATGATTTTCCCTATTTCCACAGGTGATGTTCCCTTTTCCCAATCTTTAAAGAATGAATCCTTCGTTTGAGCAAAGCTAAAATGTGCAATGATTATTAATACTACGGTTAATAAATTTGTTCTTTTTTTCATATCTTTTTCTTTTAAGAGTATTATGCCTTAGTAAAGCACTTTAAAGCATTTTTATAATCTAAATTTTCTCTTAAATATCTGATACTACCGTAAAGTATTTCTATATTCTCCAGGAGTTTTTTGTTCATGTTTCTTAAACTGCCTAATTAAATAGGCAGCATTACTAAAACCTGTTTCAAAGGCTATTTTATCAAGCGACAAATTACTTTGAGCAAGCATTTTTTTGGCTAATTTTATTTTCTCAGACAGTATATATTCTAATGGCGTGATGCCAAAAGTATTTTTAAAACACTTGAAAAAATTAGATTTGCTCATGCAGGCTTTATCTGCCAAAATATCGACGGTAAGACTCTCCGTAAGGTTTTCTTGAATATATTTAACAATAAAAGCTAAGCGATTTTCTTGCCCAAAAACTTCTTTAGACTCTAACAGAATCAGCCTCGCATTTGACTGTAACAACCTTACTATCAAATCCTTAATAGCCAAATCCGCAAACATCTCCTTTGAGGGGTGTTCTTCTGTAAATATCTGAACTAAGCCTTTAATTAAATTTTGAACCTTCTCGTTATAATTAAGATGTATTGGATTATTATCGTTATCCCAGCAGTAGGTTTTCTTCTCAAGAATTGTATTTTGATTAAAAAAATGGACAGCTTCCATAATTTTGGAGGGGTCAATAGAAAAAGTAAGACATTGTGTGGGGTTTTCAATATTTGCCTCTGGAAAATCAAACGTCAATTTCTGAGAACTTGGAATGACCAATGTTTCTCCTGGCACAAAATCATACGATTCAACGGCGTTTTTCCAGATAACTTTCCTCCCAGTAACCATACTCAGAATACTTGGTTTTTCGTATTGATATGTGATTTTCTCAGCAATTTTTGTGGTATCAAAAATATTGAGTTGTGCATATTCAGTAGTAAAAGAAATACGTCTTTCTACGTACTCTTCTAAAATTTTTTCTTTTGTAAGTGGTAAAATAATTCGTTCCATAATTTTGTGTTAGTGGTATTTTTAAGCAGAAACGCTATCCAAAATCAATGAGGAATCAACCCTTCAACAATCAGCAAATTAAGTACAAACCCGACCGTCTATACGCTCAATTTTACGCTTACCATCCATACTCAAGTTTATTTCACAATGATATTAACGTATAATTCAAATGATACTATTGGATAATCAGAAACTAAAATGTAGAGCTAACTTTGTGAGGCAAAAAATAAATATATTTGATTCAAAAATTAATCAATACAAAAAGACGCTCATATTAAACTCGTCTGTTTTGATACTAAATATTGAAACAAATTTGATTTGTTATTCAAATGAAGGATTATCAACAAGGTATCTTGATTTTATCAAAAAGGAAGCCAAAGTTCATTTATTTTTCCACATCAAAATTAAAATTTGGCACACTTTCTATCAAAAATAGAAATTCAGTTATATAAAAACAATTTGTCAATATACTTTCTTCTTCAAACAGGTAACTAATTGATGTAATTGAGAATAAATAGGTAAAATAATATTACCACAAACATATCAGCTTCATTTTAAGAGCTTTATAAAAAAATAAACCTATCAACTGAGTAAAATTAATTAATTGTATTTGGTCTTGTTATCAAATGAAAGAATGAAATAGAAAATATCAATTGTGGCGGCAACTGTTATTTATAATTCTTCTTTTGTTAGATAATTAAGACCTTTTTTTGTTCAGAAAAATCCTTTAAATTTCAATATTGAAGGTGAATCTATCCATTCAAAATATTGGAAAATATCCAAAATTATGATTAATTCGTATTTCTCTGAACATAATCAATCTCAAAATGCCCATCATACAATCTACCTATCAACCGTCGTTTATCTGGAAAAACCAACACATTTCTACCATTTTCCCAAGCGTTTTTAGGAAAGTAAATGGCGTAAATTATACCCGTGAACGCATAGAATTATCAGACGGTGATTTCTTAGATTTAGATTGGTCGAACCCTACCGAAAACAATACAAAACTCGCTATTTTCACACACGGTTTTCTTGGAAATTCTACTCGCCCATATCTTTTAGGAGGTGTAAAATCCTTTAATTTAGCCAATTATGACGCTTTGGCTTGGAATCATCGAGGATTAGGCGGTGAAAACAATCGCTTAGAGAAAATCACGATTCATGGAAGTTCTGATGATTTAGAAGCCGTTATCAATCATACTTTAAACCTAAAAAAATATACAGAAATCGTTTTGGTTGGATACAGCAAAGGTGGAAATATTTCACTGAAATATGCAGGCGAAAAAAGCGACAAAATCCCTGCTGAAATCAAAAAAGTAATTGCTATTTCTTCGCCAACGGATATGCAAGGAAGTGTAAATGCGATGGGCAAAAAAGGGTTTTACGCTGAGCGTTTCAAGAGTAAATTATTGAAGTTTCTTCAAAATCGTACAGAATTAATTGATGATGAAATCCTTAAAGAATTCCCAAAATTCAAATATCTCGACGATTTTACAGACTATTATATCGCCCCTTTGCACGGCTTTGAAGATGCCAAAGATTATTACAATAGCTGTGCCGCCATGCACGTTGTGGACAAAATCCGAGTGCCGACGTTATTACTAAACGCTCAAAACGACCCCGTTTTATCAGACAGTTGTGCCATGTTGGACATTGCCAAAAAATCTGACTATATCTTCTCTGAGTTCCCAAATCATGGCGGACATTGTGGCTTTTATGCACCCAATCCCAACGGAATATATTGGGGAGACAATCGAACAATTGAATTCGCCAAATCACCCATAACACATTAATTTTCAATACAATACCTCATTTACAGACTACTTCCAGCTTCCCTCCTTTTACAAATTTTAGAAATCTTTTTTGGTTAATTCAAAAAATAATTTAAAATTTGCGTAATCAGTTACGTAATTACTTACACAAATATCATAACAACCTTTTCTATCTTATGGATTTATTATTAGAGTTGGGAACATTAGCTTTTGCCAGCCGTCTGAAACGTCTAAGCGATTTTGGAATGCAAGGCACTTTGGATGTTTACAAATTTTACAATGTAGATTTTGAACCCAGATTTTTCCCTCTTTTTTATTATTTATCTCAAAAAGGGGAAGCAAGTATTATGGAGTTAGCTGAAAATCTCAACGTGACACACCCAGCCATTATCCAAATTGCAAAAGATTTAGAGAAAAAAGGGTTCATCATTTCCAAAAAATCAGCTGAAGATGCCCGAAAACGAAATTTAAAACTCTCGAAAAAAGGCAAAACATTACTCCCAATTTTACAAAAAATTTGGGCAGAAATCAGGGCAATGAATGATGAAATTATTGATAAAAGAGAACACAATATTATGATTGCCATTAAAGAAATTGAAGACGTTTGGGCAGAAAAAAATTACTTAGAACGCTTCAAAGAATTTCATAAAATAATGTAGCACGATTTTCCAAAAGTCGTAAACCAAATAAAATATGAACTTGAAAATATATCAATTAGACGCATTTACAGATACCGTTTTTAGTGGAAATCCTGCCGCAGTTGTACCACTACAAGCATGGCTTTCCGATGAATTAATGCAAAAAATTGCGGCAGAAAATAACCTTGCAGAAACGGCTTTTTATATTCCAGAAGGTGATAAATTTCATATTCGTTGGTTTACGCCAACCATAGAAGTTGATTTATGTGGTCATGCAACATTGGCAACGGCTTACACGATTTTTCAGTACGAAAATTATCAAAAATCATTGATAGAATTTAATTCTCGAAGTGGCATTTTGACTGTCGAAAAGCAAGGTGATTTATTAGAATTAGATTTTCCTGTGGATAATTTACAAACCGCAGAAACTCCCCAAGCATTCATTGATGGCTTAGGAGTCATCCCCAAAGAAACCTTTAGAGGAAACAGCGATTATCTACTAATTCTTGAAAATGAGGAAGCCGTAAAAGCCTTAAAACCTGATTTTCGTAAGATTGTAGAAGTAGCTTGTCGTGGTGTAATTGTTACCGCTAAAGGTAATGAAGTCGATTTTGTATCTCGCTTTTTTTGTCCACAAGCAGGCGTTAATGAAGACCCTGTAACGGGTTCAGCACATACAACATTAACACCATATTGGGCAAAAATATTGAATAAAAACACTTTATCTGCACGACAAATATCAGCTCGTGGTGGAAACTTAACCTGTCAATTAATTGGCAATAGAGTAAAAATAGCAGGAAAAGTAGCACCCTATTTAATTGGAGAAATAACAATATAATACGGATAGCTTTGTCCGTAAGTAAATTAGAAACATCAAGAATATATCGCTAAAATTATGATTACAATACAACCATTTGAAAATCAATACACTGAGCAAATCATAAACTTGATTTTGAATATTCAACAAAAGGAATTTCAAGTACCAATTACCATAAATGAACAGCAAGATTTATTGGATATTCCCAATTTTTACCAACAGAAAAAAGGGAATTTTTGGGTAGCTATACACGAAAATGAAGTTGTTGGCACTATCGCTTTGATTGATTGTGATGAAAATATTGGGGCTATCAGAAAAATGTTTGTGAAGAAGGAATTTAGAGGAAAAGAACATGGAATAGCCCAAAAATTATTAGATATTTTAGTTGAATCTGCTCAAAAAAATCAGATAGCAAATGTGTATCTTGGTACACTCGAAAGACTCCAAGCCGCTATCAGGTTTTATGAAAGAAACGGGTTTACGCTTATCGAAAAACAAAATTTACCAAGTGTATTTCCAATCATGCCAGTAGATACACACTTTTTTGAGAAAAAATTAATTTAGCATAAGGTTGCACAGGCTTCCAAACTGTATATAATATAATTTTGACAGGATATAAAACTGTCCTACAAATCATGGAACAATCAATACAAATCATTGAATATCATCACACTTACAAGGATGATTTCAAAAAAATAAATATAGAATGGATTGAAAAATTCTTCAAAGTTGAGCCTCACGATTTAGAGCAATTAGACGCTCCCGAAGAAATTATCAATCATGGCGGACAAATTTTTTTGGCAAAATTAGGTGATGAGATTGTCGGAACTTCCGCTTTAATTCATGATGGAGACGGAGTTTATGAACTTGCTAAAATGGGCGTAACTCCCAAAGCTCAAGGATTGGGTTTAGGCAAAAAACTGTGTGCTTTCTCCATTGAAGAAGCCAAAAAACGAAATGCTAAAAGTTTGTATTTACTCTCAAATCGTAAACTAATTCCAGCTATTACGATGTATTCAAATCTTGGTTTTGTTGAAATACCAATAGGAGCAACTTTATACGAACGCACAGATATTAAAATGGAATATCCCCTTTGATATTTGTAGATGATTGAGTAAACAGAAATACTACTCACTTTAATGCTATTTCGGAACTATCTACAATTTGTCGCAGAATAAAATTAGCCCACAGATTGTACTGATTCAACGGATTTACACGGATAAATTTAAAGAAAAATCAGTGTAAATCTGTTTTATCTGTTCTATCCGTGGTCTAATTTTGTCTTGCGACAAATTGTAGATAATTCCGTTCTATTTTAACCATGCTTATAAAAACCATAACTGAAGCCCACGAAATAAAAGCATACTACGATTTGCTGAAAAAAGCCGTTACTCAAGAAGCCCAATTTTTCAGACTAACGCCTGCGGATATGGAAGGAGAAAGTTTCCCGACGGAAGACAATCTCAAAAGTTTTACGCTTGGAGCATTTTCGGATGAAGGGGAATTATTGGGAACAGTAGGTTTTAAGCGTGATTCATTCGTGAAACTTCATCACCGAGGTTTAGTTTTTAGAATGTACGTTTCTGAAAAAGCGAAAGGTCTGGGACTTGGCAGAAAATTACTGCAAACTTTAATCGAAAAAGCCAAACAAGACGATGGTTTACGACAAATCTATTTAACCGTAATTTCAAGCAATTTACGAGCAAAAAACTTATATCTTTCAGAAGGATTTGAAAGGTATAGTTTTGAAAAAGAAGCTATTAAAATGGGAGAAAATGAATACGCTGATGAAGATTCGATGGTGAAATATTTATAGTTTTGTAGGACAGGTTTTCAACCTGTCACATTTAAAAACAGAAACAGGTTAGAAACCTGTCCTACTTAATGACCACAGACGACCTCATACAAAAAATTGCATCTTTACAAGATTCTGCCGACCGAAAGTATTTTCCAGAAGGCATTTTTGAGTCTTATCGGAGCAATGATTTTTGGCGTTATCGTCGTCCAGATACTAATGTGTTTTTTACGGCAATTACCGTTTTTACACTCAATAATATTAAGGATAAACTATCTCCAAAATCTCAATTATTAGTCGAAAAAATTACCCAAAAAGCCCAAAAAGCATATCCACTTTTCAAAAATAAAGATGGCTTAAACACCTACAATTTCTTCCAAACAAATCCATCGCAACATTTTCCTCATGGTAATATTTTGCACCGATTCAATTACTTCAAAATCGCTGATGATATTGATGACACTGCCATGATTTATTTGACAACCAACCAATCCAAAAAAGAAGCTAACTGGCTCAAAAACAAACTCATACAACATTCCAATCTTTACAAAAAGCAGGTTAAAAATACTTTTCCAGAATATAGAAATCTGAGAGCTTATTCAACATGGTTTGGCAAAAACATGTACATCGAATTTGATGTTTGTGCCTTGTCAAATATGCTGTATTGCTTGCTATCCTATAATTTAGAATTGGACGAACACGGACAAGATTCCTTAAAATATATCCAACAAACAATTCTTTCAAATCAATACATTGAACAACCTTTTCGGGTTGCACATCAATACGCTCGCACGCCACTAATCATGTATCATGTTATGAGGTTGATGAATAAATTTTATATTCCCGAATTAGAAATATGTCGAGAAAAATTAGAAAACGACATTTTGTATTATTTACAGAAAAAGAATTTATCATTAATGGATAAAATCGTTTTAGAAATCAGCTTGAAAAATAAAAATGTCGTTGAGCAGTTCCACTGGGAATTAAATCTCAACGACATTGATACAAATTATCCTTTCTTCATTGCGGGTTTTTTGACCGCTTACGAAAATCCTTTACTGTATAAATTAGCATCATCGTCACTTTTCCATATTCAGTGGACTTCCGAAGCTCACCGTTTGGCACTTATTGCCGAGTGGATAGTGCTTACTTCAAAAAAGTAGTATTTGTTTCTTTTCCTAATAAACTCAGGCTACAATCATCCCCTAAAACAACATTTTTAGATTGTATTTGCGAATGATTAATTTCTAAAGAAGAAAATTTCACTAAGTCCAAGTTCAGTTGTTTTACCTTACTTTTGTCGATATTCACGGCTAAATTTCCTTTCCCTTTTACGTCAATTTTATCCAACTGACATTGATAAAATCTCAAAATGCCATTCTTTTGAAAAGTAGCAACAAAATTACCTGATTTAAAACTACTATCAATATGAACGGTTTTGTAATTATCAAAATCAGCTTCTTTATTATTCTCTTCTTGCTTACTCTTGTCAATAAATTGTGTAATTGGCAAATTAGGTAAAAATATTGTTATACTACCAATTTTGGTTACATCTAAATTGAGTGTATCATTTTTATAATTTAGGCTTAATGAATCCGCTAATCTTCTATCAATTTGAATTTCAAATTTACTTCCGTACTTAAATGTAATATCGTTGTTGTAAGAAAGATTAAGATACTGAACTGATTTTAGAGGTACCTTTATTTCAGCCGATATTGGATTTTTTACCGCTTTTTGATATGCTCCACGCAAAACATAAGCGTAGGAAACAATGCTCAAAATCAAGCCTATCCCAAGTACAATTAATAATTTATTAGATATTTTCATAATTTCTCTGTTAAATATTGTGCGATTTTTTTAGTAATTAGGTATTAAGATTTAGGGGTTAGTGGTGTATTTTTTGATTATTCAACAACCTTAAAAGCCATATAGTTAATTACAGCCAAAACCCTAATACCTAAAACCCAACCCCAAATTACTTTTCTTTAAACTCTTCAAATCTTTTGTAAAGTTCCTCAAAATCAATCCCCAACAATTGGATATTTTTAAAAAATAAGGGTAAGTCATTTTGTAAAAAATCATCTTTTCTAAAAGCTATTACTTTCTCAACGGCTTCGTCTGCTACAAAATACCCCATACCTCTTTTCGTAAAAATAATGTCTTTTTGTTGGAGAAATTCAACGGTTCTCGCAACGGTATTTGGATTAACTTCTAATTGAACTGCCAATTCCCGAACCGATGAAATTTTATCACCCACCGCCCATTCTTTTAGCAGAATACGCTCGCAAATAAACTCGGCTATTTGGAGGTAAATGGCTTTATTATCTCTAAATTCCATCGTTATACTTGTTTTTCTTTAAGTTTCAAAAAAGCAATCAGTAATAAAATGGGTGTAAATATAAATTTTATTGCTATGCCTGTTAGCATTTTTAAGAAGTCCTTTGTTGGCTCTACCTGTAAGAATATTCCTCGTTTACTACCTTCAGCTAATTTATCAAATTCACCAACAAAGAAATCAAAAACATAATTTGATAATATTGCCAAAGAGAAAATAATGGCAAAAGCAACAAACGCCGTTTTTATATATGACCATCTAATGAACATCATTGAACCAATCATCATAATTGTTTGTGCAATAAACCAAGCACCAATAATTGATTTCAAGGCAATGTTAGTTTTTTCTAATAATTGACGATACCATAATTCATTATCTTTCCACGATTCATCATGAAGATGGTTTTTCAAAACAAGACTTTCGTGTACTGAGTTTGCAAAATTCACAAAGAAATAGTCTATGATAAAAAATAAGGTTGAAAACACAATAGGAAGGACAATAAAACAATAAAAGCAAGCACTTAGCAGTTTCTCAAGATGCGAAGCCGGAATCAATAGAAAATTAGTTGAAGCATTTTTGTCTGAGAAATCTTTGAAGATATAATTGGTAAAAAAAGTCCCCCCAATAAATAAACTTCCAATAAAATACATAGGCTGAACAGCGTCAGAAATATGCCCCATTTCCCAATTTATACCCAATGAATAGCAAATCACGCCTAATCCCCAAAGGGCAAAACTTGCCATCAAAAAGAGTTTTTTATTCTCTACCCATTGTCTTTTTACGAGTAAAGAAAACCGTGTATAGTTAAATGAATTATTCATATTTTTCGAGTAGCACAGACTTCAGTCTGTAAATGTGAAAACTACAGACCGAAGTCTGTATTATGTTTTAGTCAAAAAGTTGTTTTATCTTACTTGGATTCGCTAAAGTCGCATTGAAAAGCAATTCTAAATCGGTTTTAGAAACCTCTTTATCTGTATTCTCTGTCACGATAGAAAAACCTCTCAACGAATGCTCAGAATACAAAACTTGCTCGTGATTCGTTACCGTTGTAACATTTTTGAAACACAACTTCTCTGCAATTTCCTCCGTACTGGCATGAAGCAATACTTCTGAATTATCCAAAATGATAATGGGGTCAATCAACGAATCTAAATCTCTAACTTGGTGCGTAGAAATCACAATAATTCGCTCGTCTGTCACCACAGAAGCAATAATTTTCCTGAATTGACTTTTAGAAGGAATATCCAAACCATTAGTCGGCTCGTCCATCAACAACACTTTTGTATTCGTTGAAAGAGCAAAACCAATCAAAGCTTTCTTCTTTTGCCCCAATGATAATTCCGTAAATTTCTCATTTTCAGAAAGTTGAAATTCGTTTAAATATTCTTTAAACTGCTGACGAGAAAAATTTGGATAAAAAGGAGCGTAAGTATTCACATACTCGCTAATTTTTACGGGAGGCGTATGAAACTCTTCGGGAAGAAAAAACAATTCCTGCAAAAATGAAGGTAAACGTTCTTGTGAATTGAAATTATCCACCGTACACGTGCCAGCCGTTGGGAAAAGTAAACCCGCAATATTCCGCAAAAGGCTCGATTTTCCCGCACCGTTTTTGCCTAAAAGTCCATAAACATTTCCGTCGGTTAATGTGAGGTTTAGATTTCGGAAAACGGGTTTTCGTTTCCCATAATCAAAAGATAAATTTTTGATTTGTATCATAGTTTTTTTTAGTGTAATAGACAAATAGTACACTACAAATATAGATAACTTATTTTAAATAAAACAAATCATTGATATTTTTTTTTTTTTAATACGCTATAAATAAAAAAGGTCAGCAAAATTTGCTGACCTCATTGCGTATAACGCTTATTTTTGACTTAAAAAAGATTTACTTCTTCTCGAATATCTTCTTGGTGCTTCCATAATTCTTGAAATATTGGACTGCTATTTCGCAAGTCTAAAAATGTACCTTCGTCCACTACAACACCTTTATCCAAAATATAAACATAATCAAAATATCTCAACAAATGCAAACGGTGTAAAGTGGAAACAATCGCTTTATCTTTGAAAGTCTTAAAAAGATTTTCGTAAATCATTGCTTCGGTTTTAGGGTCAACGCTACTGGTTGGTTCATCTAAAAGTACAACATCGCTTTCACGAGCCGCTAAAATTCCTCTTGCCAACGCTAATCTCTGCTTTTGTCCTCCCGATAAATTAACACCTTTTTCCTGAATTTTAGACTCCAATCCATTAGGCAATTGCTTAATAACTTCCGAAAACTGAGCAGAATCTGTCACTGCTTGAATATCTACTGCCTCAAAAGGTAAACCCAAAGTAATGTTATATTCTATGCTATTTTCAAAAATTTCTGGCTCTTGCGGAAATAAAGTTACGATCTTATTCAGCAAAAGTAAATCTTGATATTCATTTCCATCAATCACCATCTTTAGTCCCAACTCAGGCTCATAAAGTCCTCGCAAAATAGCAAGTAACGTACTTTTACCACTTCCACTTTCACCGATAAATGCAATTTTCTTTCCTCTTTCAATATTGATAGCGACATTATGCAAACCCTGCGGTGCGTGCGAAGCATCATAAATTTCTCTATGTGAAAAACTTAAATTTCTAATTTGGATTTTCCGCCAATCATTAGCAATTTCAATACTAGTTTCTGCCCGATGACTTTCAGTATATGCTTCTTGAATACTTTTGGCGGTTTGTACATCTGTGTTGTATCTCACAATTTCAGTGTATTGCCAGGCTACATCATGGAAAACACTCGTAAATTGATTAACATATCCCAACAAAGTAACCAATCCACCCACATAAAAAACGGTATTAGGTTGCCAATTTTGATCTACATAACCAAAAGCAATAATTGCATAAGTTAAAGCCACCAACATATCAGCAACAAACCATTTCCATTCGTTAATAATCACGTTCTTCCGAAAAGGGGGAAGCACTTCATTTACTTTTGATAATAAACCATTCTCCATACTTTTCTCTAATCGTAAAGTAATCACAGTTACAATATTGGATAAACTATCAAAAAGTGTTGAAGAGATAATATGTTCTTTTTCGTTTACTTCTTCCAACGTTTTCACAAAAGGTTTATCAAATCTAAAAATTACCCAAACCGTTAAAACACCCATCATAATACCGATTATTCCAAAAACGGGTGAATAATAGAACATAGCTATAAATGAAAAAGCAAATTTTGCCAAAGCATGAACATACATAAATCCATTTTGGAAAAAATATTTAAGAGCTTCATAAGCCTTCCTTATTCTGTTAATCGTCGCCCCACTATGATGGTCTTGATGCCACTTAACGGGTAAATGCAAGGCTTGATGATAGGCTTCTTGCAAATAATTACGACTTAAATTAAATGCCAACTGTCGTTCCATAATACGAGCGGGGCCATGAAAAATCCATTCTATCAATTTCAGACCGACATAAATCAAAGCATATAGCATTGCATGGTAAAGAGCATTTTGGCTATCTTTCTGAATATCATTAACAAATTGTCCAAAAATAATAGGGTACATCGCAAAAATCACGTTAGCAATTCCGAATAAGGCATAAATCAAAACGAATTGCTTACGTTCCTTACGAGCGTATTTCCATGCAATTTTTAAAAGGGAAATATAAGGGTTTTGCATAAATTTATCTAAATCTGTAATGTATAACAAAGTAACAAAGAATAAATAAATGAACCGAAAAATTGCACATATTGCCTTAGTTGTAGATGATTATGACGAAGCAATAACGTTTTATATCGAGAAATTAGATTTTGTATTATTGGAAGATACTAAATTGAGTGAAACTAAAAGGTGGGTAATAGTTACACCCAACAAAGACTCAAACTGTTCTTTACTATTGGCAAAAGCCATTAATGAAGAACAAAAAAACCGCATTGGAAACCAGACAGGAGGAAGAGTATTTTTATTTTTAGAAACCGATAATTTTCAGAGAGATTATGAAAAATTCAGAGAAAATAGTATCAATTTTATTAGAGAACCTTCTAAAGAACCTTACGGTATCGTTGCCGTTTTTGAAGACTTATATGGCAATTTGTGGGATTTAATAGAGTATAAATGTCTTAACGACAATAGTTAAAATCATAGCTTTTAAAGAAATATTTCCCTATACGATTTAACAACTTAACGAAATTATCAAATCTCATTTCAGCTACTTTATCTTAGAGATTGTTTTGGAATTATAAATATTAGCTAAAAAGTGAGAATCGGCGTATCTTGTTATCGACCAAAACAACAAGATATTGCAGACAAGTTTTTCTGAATTAACCGATTCTCAGTGGCAAGTTATTGATAAAATCATTTATGACCAAAGAAAGCGTAAACACAGTTTACGAACTATCATCAATGCGATTTTTTCACTCAACAATGGCGGTGTTCAATGGCGAAATTTAGATAGTAAATATCCACCTTGGCAAACAGTATTTTATCACTTTACTCAGTTTAAAGAGCGAGGTATTTGGGAAAATATTTTGAATACTATGGTTGAAAATGAACGAAAAAGACAAGGGATACAAGACACACCAAGTTTATTATCCATTGATAGTCAGAGTGTTAAGAAAGTTCAATTCACAAATGAAGAAACGGGTATTGATGGTGGTAAAAATGTAAATGGTAGAAAAAGAACCATACTTGTTGATAGCCTTGGACTTCCTTGGTCAATAAAAGTTACGGCAGCCAATATTTCAGATAATCAAGCGGGAATTTTAGCGGTCGATTTATTGAGTGGTAAAGTCCCGAGATTAAAAAAAATAACGGCAGATTCGGGTTATAAATCGGACCGCCGAAGCGGTTGCTTTCAAAGAACACGTAGAAACAAATTACGCATGGAAAGTTGAGGTTATGCAAAAACCAGAATCAACCATAGGGTTTATCCCCCAAAAGGGACGTTGGCAGGTCGAGAGGTCGTTCGGATGGCTCAATCGGGCGGCGTTCCGCTTTAGACGAAGATTGTTCCGTGATGTAGAAAAAACGATACTTTCATCAGAAGCTATGATACAAATTGCATTTATCTCTTTGATTATCAATAGAATATAATTCCAAAACAAACTCTTAGTATAACTTCAAATTGTTTCTCTACTTTATAAAACGCAAAAATCCCTTCTAATGTTGATTAGAAGGGATATGTTAATAGTATTTGGGGTTTATTTACTTTCCCGCATGTGATTGCAGTATCATCAACGGCAGTAGGC
>NZ_JAYGIN010000042.1:0-25360 GCF_034931005.1 Arcicella sp. LKC2W | reverse complement strand
TTGAAATGGATGCGGTAATCGAAGGAAAAGTCGTAAGGAGGTCAGACATTTTCCTACAAAATAAATACAATTAAACCACTTCATCAAACCAGTCATTTTTTCTTAACTAAACGACATTGCATTTACCACTATTAACTGTTTACTGCTAACTGCCCACTGTCAACTGTTAAACTCCCATTTTCTTTTGCTTTATCTCTTTCTTTTCTTCGGTTGGGGAAGCATTGAGAGGGTTTTTTAAGACATTTGAATTAGCAGTTAGATGGATAGAAGGCGTTTGTCTAAACCGATGGCTCAGTTGATAATAAGACTTATCTTTGAGATTAATCACTGTTTTTTGCTGAATCTCTTGACTGCTTATATTGGTACTTGGTTTATTAAACGCAATTCCTTTTTCTTTAGAGAGTTGAATATTGGCATCAAAGACTTCCCCCTTTTTACTGGTCATTCCTTGAATGTAAAGTTCTTCGCCCGTGCGTAAGTATTGTATTTGTGCTTGGGTAAGACTTACGCCTAAAATGGTTTTTGGGGTAGTATAAGGAACGATTTCAAGGGAATCTTTTTCTTTGTCGAGCTTGATATAAGCATCATAATATTTGTCCTTATTTTTTGAATATAAATCCGTGAGCATCAGCGTTTCGCCTTTTTCTAAACGATTTATCTGTTCATCACTTAATTCTTTGCCTGCTAATAATTTAGGAATACCCGTTGGTTTTTGAAAAGAGAGTTCCAATTTACTGGCATCAATGGTTACAATGGCATCAAAAGGAGCATTGGGTTGTTTAGGATTAACTAAACCCGTCAATAAAACCGATTTGCCATCTAAAATGGCGGTTTTTTCTTCCTGACTTAGTGTAACACCCATGACCTCATCTTTTAATTTAAAGCGGTCAATGCTCATGGTGGCGATAATATTCAAATCTTTATCAACCGATAAATACTTGGGTTTAGCAACGCCATTTTGGTCCACATAGATAATACGGTTCAAATGTCCTGCATCTTTCAGATGAGCAATGTCTTCCTGAGAAAGGTGTTCTTTTAAATACTGAGGAATTTCAAGGGTTTGCTTTTTATCCAAGAAAACTAAGTTTAATTCATTCGGAGTCTCCGCTGGGCGGCACTCCGCTTTAGGTGGTAGTAGTTTAAATTTCCCTTCTCGTTCATAATACATCGGAACATCATCTTCGATTTTGTAATCGGTGTATTTAAGCAGAGAAGAAGGTTTTCCATAACGAAGATTGATAGCTTCTTGGGCTAAGTCTATGACCTCACCGTACTCATTTTTACTTTTAAGGAAGACTTTGGCGGTATCCCCTAAGATTTTGAGTAAGAGGTCAGAAATTTTTGAAATATCCTCAATATGTTTTTCAGCATTGAATTGACTCATAATTTGAAAGATTAATTATCTAAATATTGGTATTTATTTGAAGAATTATAATTAATAATTTATTTGCTATTGTGTCAAACTTCAACGGGTGATTTATTGGAAGTGTTCCCGTTTTGAGAAGAGGGTCTATCATTATCTGATGGATTAGGGATAACACCTTTAATGGCACTCAAACCTTTATACGCTAAAGCTCCCATCGCACCAGCCGCCATTGTGCCTGAAACTGGAGAAGAACTCATGCCACCGCTTACACCTGTAATAATGTTGCCGACTAAACTTGGCGTGTTAATGACCGCATAACAGCCCACAATGGTCACGCCAATACTGAGAAAAATAGGCACCCAATCCATCGTTTGTATTACCTCAATACCTGTCAAACCAGTAGCGTTATTGACAGAGCCAGCCACTGTTTTACTGGCTTCTACGGTAGCTTTTGCAAATTTCAATAAGACATCATAAGCATTTTGGTCAGAAATATTTTTTAAACGGTAAGCAATCGCTAAAGACATATTAGCCACAGGATACCAAAGAAGTTTGGATACATAATTTGAATAAAAAGCCTTCCAATTATCCCCAAAAGGGTGAAAAATGGATAATCCAATGGAAATGGGACCAAACGCCATAATGATGGCTAAGTTGATATTTTGCATGACCAAAATACCTAAGTAACTCACAATCAAACAAAAATTAATGATTTTGCTTAAAATCATTAAGAGTAATCCTAAAATATAGGAAGAAGACGTATAAAGCTCTACTTTTTGAATAAAGATTTTGAGTTGCATAACGATACTATTAACCTCATTAGAAACTCTTGCAAAAACACCGTCTTCTTCTTCCTCATTGCTTGGCGTAGGCGAGTTAGCGGTTAAATAAATCTGTTCTAAATCCTTTTCGTATTTTTTTTCAATCGTTTCATTCTGTTGCATATAAGAAATTGCCCAGCCCTCCGTAGCGGAATAGGTGGGAGAAACTAAGAAATCACATAATGAAAGGATAGGATTGTAAAAAAGTAGCAGTAAAGAAATGAATAAAGGTTTTACCCAACCTTGTAAATGGTTAGATAGTCCATCTCTTTCGCCCGTAGCCATGACTTTCATCGCATCAATGATAATCCAGATAATAGCTCCTGAAGCTAATATCATTCTTCCTACCGATAAGAAAGGGCTAAAAGCATCTTTAATGTCGGTAGTAATGGTGTTTATTTCGGTGATGATACTGTTTATATCTGCCATTGTGGTTGTTGTTTTTTAAAGTAATAGACACGTCGATTTAAGTTTGAATCTTCAAATCCTAAGGTTAAAGAAGTTCCACCGTCCGTGATATTTAAACCGAAATCTTGAAATTTTAGGTGTTTTTGAGATTGCTCATTGAAATACTCAATATTGTAATAAAATGGTTTCTGCTCGTCGCTATTTTCAAAACCTTTGAGATTGGTGATGATAGAGACGACCCCTGGCTTTCCTGTAAATCCGTTTAGGGCATCTGCCATTTCATTCGTATTTTCTTTGATACCTTTATTGATAAACTTCAAAGAAACGGCTTGACTAATTGGTATCTCTTTCTTGTTTAGGGTTAGTCTAACAAGTTGATAATCAATATTGCTAATTGATTCAAGGGCTTCTTGCGTGGTTTTAGCTCTCGCTAAGCCAGATTTCTTTTGGCAAGAGTTGTAAAGGAATATACTGAATGCTACTACGATTAAGTGTATTTTCATGATGTTGGTAGATTGAAGGTTAAATAAAAATAAAATAGGAATGACTTACTCTTTATCAAAATTCATCATTTTGGTATTGTCCATTGCTCCAGAGTTCATATAGAAACCAGCGGTTGAAAACTTACTTTCATCGACATATTTTTTGAGGTCGTATTGAGATTTTATGGCAATGAGTTCTTGTTCTAAAAGAGCAATTTGATAATCCACTACGTCTAAGTTTTTAAAGGCTTTAGTGGCAAAATCAATTCTTTGAGCATCTGACAATCTTCCCATAGGTGCTTTAATTTTGATTTCTTGTCCTTTCCCTTTTTCAGAAGAATTACTTCCAAAAATGCCCCCAAATGCACCATCTAAGCCCAAAGTATTACTAACCGAGCCAAAGATTGACTCTTGAAATGATGAGCTTAAATCATCAATTTGGTCATTAAGCGTTGATTGTTGCCAGTTAAGATAATTGAGCATATCATTTTTAGCTGCATCAGGAATGTCTAATTCATCCACATTGGCTTTTGCTTTTTCTATGGCTGTTATTTTTTGATTGATGGCACCAATTTTTTGGTTAAATTCTTTTTGTAAAGCTTTGGTATTTGTACTATTTCCCAAACCCGAACTTATTGGGGTACTTGAATCATGAGAGCCATTAGTATTATCAATAGAATTGTCTGTTCCTCCATTATTGTCAACGGTGTTGGTGAAATCGGCAAAAAGCAAATCAGCTTCCTGAATAGCTTCTGATAGGGCATTAAACCTTTTGATATACGCATCATTTCTCACAGGACTTAAAATGGATAGAATGTTATTTTGGTAAAATACTTTTACACGTCCTAAGTAGAGCAGTAGCTTATAGTTTTTGCCTCTCACATTCAAATTTTGGTAGTAAGACTTGTATAAAGTAGAAGGAGAATTTTCATAATTAAATTCTGCCATATCTAAGTTTAAATTAGTCTTCACGGTACTATTTGTACCAATGACATCGGCAGTGGTTTGACTTTCTGTTTTTAATTGAGAATTGGCAATTTCCTTTTGGTCGCCACTCAATTTAGATTCTATTTTCTGCTGAATGACTTGCATAATATTCTGTGCAAGATTGGAGGGGTCAATGACGGTCGAATAGCTATTTTTAGCTAAACAAAAGATGGCAATAAGGGTGAAAATGATTTTTTTCATGACTATTTTGTTTTAATTAATTGAAAATAAGTTTGACGATTAAATAAGCGTTACTAAGCATAAAAACACTGGGGAAGATGAAGTTTTGTAAGAAATAAGTAATATCTTGACCTGTTAGGTTAGCTATTTTTTGGCTTGGTTTCTTGTCAAGAATTTTGACAATTATTTGCTTGAGACGATTTAGGTAATCACGCCAGTCTATAAAACTCTTTTGATAAAATTTAGAGACCACAAGTATTACCAATCCGATTTGAAATACCAATAGGAAGAAGAACAGAAATAAACCATTCATTGAATTTGGCATTACTTCGTAAAAACTGGAGACAACATAAAAATAGAATAAGCTATACGGCTGTTTTATAAACCTATGATGACTTACTGAGCCATAAAAAGGTATTTTCTTAGTTCCTAAATCTCCATTGAGAATCATGGCAATCAAAAGAATAATAACAGAAGTCAAAATATTAGAAGAAAAAACAATCATTTTATTTATATTTTTGTGACAAATATAAATAAAATGATAAATATAAATAATTATTAATATATAAATATGAAACTATACTACGTGATTTCTTTCATAATACTATTACAATTTGAGGACGGATACTCACAAAATCAGATAGGAGAGGGGCAAATGGAGGCTGTTTTTGAAGGCTTGAATACAAAAGCTTTGATGAATATATTGACTTCATCAGAAACCACAAACAATGATTTACAAAAGCTATTAGAATTCAAAATTCCTATTTATCATCCTTTGTTAAAGTCTTGTAAAATCAACTCCACTTTTGGGAAGCGAATACACCCCATTTTAAAAAAAGTGAAGTTCCATACAGGGATTGATTTGAAAACATCATTAAATCAATCGGTGTATGCAACAGCAGACGGCGAAGTGATTGAAATTGGCTGTCAAGCTGGTTTAGGCAATTTTATCAAAATCAAACATTTATTGGGATTTGAGACAATTTACGGACACTTGAATAACATCAACGTAGCCATAAATGACAAAGTTTATCAAGGGCAAACGATTGGTTTTTGTGGGAGTACGGGCAGTTCAACGGGGGTGCATTTGCACTATTCGGTATTGAGGTTTAAAGGGTTTATTAATCCGTTGTGGGTGATGTAGGAGAGAGGGATAGCAAAAAAATACCACAAACGTAAGGAGCCGTTTAAAATAGTTTATGTTATATTCGGTACTTTCGTATTTCAATCCATTTATGCCAACTTGTGGCGTTGGAATTGGTTGTTCGTTCCTGATTTCTTTATATCTACTCATTTGTTTCAATCCATTTATGCCAACTGGTGGCGTTGGAATTGTTTGCTTTTACAAGCGGGTATGTTTTTGCGGTTTCCTTCAATTGAGTTTCAATCCATTTATGCCAACTGGTGGCGTTGGAATTTGCAAGTCCCCCGTTTGAAGCCGTCGCCCATTGTTTGTTTCAATCCATTTATGCCAACTGGTGGCGTTGGAATGTTTACGGCAAACAAACAAGATGCAATTTTGCCTTGTATGTTTCAATCCATTTATGCCAACTGGTGGCGTTGGAATTATCGTTAGGTTCTTTGTTTGCTTTGTACTTACGTCGTTTCAATCCATTTATGCCAACTGGTGGCGTTGGAATCTCGATGAATTTCAACTGAAATGTCTCATTACTTGCGTTTCAATCCATTTATGCCAACTGGTGGCGTTGGAATATTATAGAGGTACAAAAGATGCAGGAACGGGTTGGGTGAGTTTCAATCCATTTATGCCAACTGGTGGCGTTGGAATCAGAAAAAGCCTACAATGAGGCTTTTTTGTTTCAGGTTTCAATCCATTTATGCCAACTGGTGGCGTTGGAATTTCTTTTAAAACTACCATTTCCTTAAATGTTAATAGTGTTTCAATCCATTTATGCCAACTGGTGGCGTTGGAATCGAGATACGGCAAAAGTTCTATGAGAATAACAGGCAGTTTCAATCCATTTATGCCAACTGGTGGCGTTGGAATAAGAACGGTTAACTCCGCAATTGATGTATCAATTTCAGTTTCAATCCATTTATGCCAACTGGTGGCGTTGGAATTTAGCCATTGTAATATTTAATTATTGTGAAAAATTTGTTTCAATCCATTTATGCCAACTGGTGGCGTTGGAATTTGACGAGAAACCGCCTGTTATGATGGACGAAGGTTGTTTCAATCCATTTATGCCAACTGGTGGCGTTGGAATAACGTTGAGTTACTGAAGTTTCAGTAGCTTTTGTTGCGTTTCAATCCATTTATGCCAACTGGTGGCGTTGGAATATTCACGGTCATAATGCAAAAATCTTAACGCTTGATTCGGTTTCAATCCATTTATGCCAACTGGTGGCGTTGGAATATAATTCATTTGCTTTGTCCGCTAAACGGCTTACTACGTTTCAATCCATTTATGCCAACTGGTGGCGTTGGAATAGCTTCAAAAACCTTGTCTTCTCGACAATATTTTGACGTTTCAATCCATTTATGCCAACTGGTGGCGTTGGAATAGCTTCAAAAACCTTGTCTTCTCGACAATATTTTGACGTTTCAATCCATTTATGCCAACTGGTGGCGTTGGAATTATACACTACCTAAAACTTAAACAGTACCTCAGCTTGTTTCAATCCATTTATGCCAACTGGTGGCGTTGGAATGGATTCTACGCTAACTCATTTCTCTGCTAATGATGGAGTTTCAATCCATTTATGCCAACTGGTGGCGTTGGAATACCGCTGAATCCTCTTTCGTAGAAAGGAATTGCAGAAAGTTTCAATCCATTTATGCCAACTGGTGGCGTTGGAATAGCTCTTTCGATATTTCTTGTGTTAAGCTCATAAGAAGTTTCAATCCATTTATGCCAACTGGTGGCGTTGGAATATTACAGGTGCGTAACCTGTATTCCTTAGTAGATTTCGTTTCAATCCATTTATGCCAACTGGTGGCGTTGGAATAAAATATTTCTGCTTATCCATTGCTCACCTCCTTACGTTTCAATCCATTTATGCCAACTGGTGGCGTTGGAATAGATACTGTTGTTGCTTAGCTGGATCATTTTTGTTGTGTTTCAATCCATTTATGCCAACTGGTGGCGTTGGAATCGTACAAGAGTTTCTTGTCTTTTTTCGTGGGTGTTGTCTGTTTCAATCCATTTATGCCAACTGGTGGCGTTGGAATCCTGCTACGTCCGTAAGTGCATAATCCTTGATTTTCTTGGTTTCAATCCATTTATGCCAACTGGTGGCGTTGGAATTTTTATCGTCCTGATAAAAGACTGCATCTCGTAGTTGTTTCAATCCATTTATGCCAACTGGTGGCGTTGGAATTAGCTTTTCGGGATTTTGCTCAAAGAAGGTCAACTTGGTCAACTTGTTTCAATCCATTTATGCCAACTGGTGGCGTTGGAATAACAGATACTTGACAGTCTGACCCGTTTCCACTTTGGTTTCAATCCATTTATGCCAACTGGTGGCGTTGGAATAAGGCTCTGAGACAATAGCGGTGCAAAAATCAGCAGGTTTCAATCCATTTATGCCAACTGGTGGCGTTGGAATAATTCCGACAAAACTTTTTTCAAAAATCCAACAGTGTTTCAATCCATTTATGCCAACTGGTGGCGTTGGAATCTTTCGTCAGTTCAGAAAAGCAGAGGAATATTACTCGTTTCAATCCATTTATGCCAACTGGTGGCGTTGGAATAGCCTGTAAAAAAGGAGGTTGCGAAGAAAGTAATTGGTTTCAATCCATTTATGCCAACTGGTGGCGTTGGAATCTGCTTTGCCATGTTGGCAGTTGCCTGAATCACCTGAGTTTCAATCCATTTATGCCAACTGGTGGCGTTGGAATAGCTTCTAACACTGGACAAGGTGGAACGGGTGACCCGTTTCAATCCATTTATGCCAACTGGTGGCGTTGGAATATTGATACTATCAACACGGAGCGATTGCGACTATACGAGTTTCAATCCATTTATGCCAACTGGTGGCGTTGGAATGCCTGTGGGCAGACAAACCGTTTATTACATTGGCTGTTTCAATCCATTTATGCCAACTGGTGGCGTTGGAATAGAATAACCCTAATCTCTGGTTAGGGTTATATTTCAAGTTTCAATCCATTTATGCCAACTGGTGGCGTTGGAATTTTTAAACCCTCAAACAAGCAAACAATGATAACGTACTGTTTCAATCCATTTATGCCAACTGGTGGCGTTGGAATGACTTGACAAAGATATTAAGTTACTTAATAATGAAGGTTTCAATCCATTTATGCCAACTGGTGGCGTTGGAATGAATTTCACCCGTAGCAATATGATTATCTGTGATTCGTTTCAATCCATTTATGCCAACTGGTGGCGTTGGAATTTTCTAATCCTTCATGCGTAGCAGTCAGACACAATTGGTGTTTCAATCCATTTATGCCAACTGGTGGCGTTGGAATATATGCTCCCATTTAATTAATTAGATTTAGAGGATTTGTTTCAATCCATTTATGCCAACTGGTGGCGTTGGAATTCAATGGTAAGATCCTGTCCAGATAAACGATATTTTTGTTTCAATCCATTTATGCCAACTGGTGGCGTTGGAATAGTTCGGGTAAATGATGACTGGGATAAGTTTGCACTGTTTCAATCCATTTATGCCAACTGGTGGCGTTGGAATATCCCACCTAAAAAACTGCCTATGGCTGATAGCATGATTGTTTCAATCCATTTATGCCAACTGGTGGCGTTGGAATTTGTTCTTTGAGCTCAGTTTGTTTGAACTGAATTAATCGTTTCAATCCATTTATGCCAACTGGTGGCGTTGGAATTGGCTAACACTCAAAAAGAGATGGGTACGCTAACGGTGTTTCAATCCATTTATGCCAACTGGTGGCGTTGGAATATTTTTAATAAAATAAGTGAGGTACAGATAATTATTGGTTTCAATCCATTTATGCCAACTGGTGGCGTTGGAATTTCAAGTCTAAAAACCATGTACGAAACATTCACAAAAATGTTTCAATCCATTTATGCCAACTGGTGGCGTTGGAATAAAATAAAATGAATCCTTCTTGGGAGGTATTATCGTGTTTCAATCCATTTATGCCAACTGGTGGCGTTGGAATTTTTTGCAAATCTCTGTTCATCAACTTCGATAAATCTCAGTTTCAATCCATTTATGCCAACTGGTGGCGTTGGAATATTTTTGTTTCGGTTGAATTAATGGTAAATCCTTCAAGTTTCAATCCATTTATGCCAACTGGTGGCGTTGGAATAAGAATAGCGGTTTAGCATAGTTTCAGCGTGAATCGAGTTTCAATCCATTTATGCCAACTGGTGGCGTTGGAATACGATATTAATAATTGAAGTAGTGGAGAAAGTTCTTTGTTTCAATCCATTTATGCCAACTGGTGGCGTTGGAATCATCGGAATTAACCTGTTTTAATTTATCTTGTAATGAGTTTCAATCCATTTATGCCAACTGGTGGCGTTGGAATAGGACAGATTTAACATTTTGGGAAAATTGGTTAATAGTTTCAATCCATTTATGCCAACTGGTGGCGTTGGAATTTGTTTACTACGCCTTAGTTCCAGAAACCAACGCAGCCAGTTTCAATCCATTTATGCCAACTGGTGGCGTTGGAATAAATTAAAAAATTATGAACTTGACCACAAGATTAGGTTTCAATCCATTTATGCCAACTGGTGGCGTTGGAATGAGGTGCTGAAACGTTTAATGAAGAATGAATTTTGTGTTTCAATCCATTTATGCCAACTGGTGGCGTTGGAATTACATAATGGGTAAGGCTCAAAGTTTTTTTCATAGTGTTTCAATCCATTTATGCCAACTGGTGGCGTTGGAATCGTACAAAGAGTTTTATTCGGGCGGAAAATCAGAAGCGTTTCAATCCATTTATGCCAACTGGTGGCGTTGGAATTTGTTTTTGAAAAAAATGCTCTGGTAGTGTTTTGGAGTTTCAATCCATTTATGCCAACTGGTGGCGTTGGAATAGAGATGATAATACGTTGTGAAGACTTGGCCAGGCGGTTTCAATCCATTTATGCCAACTGGTGGCGTTGGAATTTCCTGATGTTCTAATTTCGTCAATCCCTGTTTTTTTGGTTTCAATCCATTTATGCCAACTGGTGGCGTTGGAATAATATTGGAAAACTGTTATAGGAGAATCAGGCACGTGTTTCAATCCATTTATGCCAACTGGTGGCGTTGGAATTTTTTGTTTTTGACATTTTTATATTTATTTTAATTGTTGTTTCAATCCATTTATGCCAACTGGTGGCGTTGGAATTTTGAAGTGTCTTTTCAAAAGGGACAATGTATTTTTCGTTTCAATCCATTTATGCCAACTGGTGGCGTTGGAATAAAATCACGTGGGTCTGACGTGATTTTTCTTTTTGCAGTTTCAATCCATTTATGCCAACTGGTGGCGTTGGAATACGCCAGTAGGACATACCAAGAAAATTTCGGGATTATGTTTCAATCCATTTATGCCAACTGGTGGCGTTGGAATATGATTTATTACTGGAGCATAACCCAGCAGGGCAAATGTTTCAATCCATTTATGCCAACTGGTGGCGTTGGAATAAGAAAGTGGGCGTACTCCTATTTGCCGTTTTCTTGTTTCAATCCATTTATGCCATCATGTGGCGTTGGAATTTTGGTCGTTCCTCCCGACACTTCAAGGAAATTTTTTGTTTCAATCCATTTATGCCATCATGTGGCGTTGGAATTTGATGTATTTGCCTCGGTTTGAATTGATTTGTACGTGTTTCAATCCATTTATGCCATCATGTGGCGTTGGAATACCGCACAGGTACGGCTGGATATTGCTTATCAGGTAGTTTCAATCCATTTATGCCATCATGTGGCGTTGGAATCCGTGATGGAGCAACACCATCAAGGCAAAGAAATTGAGAGTTTCAATCCATTTATGCCATCATGTGGCGTTGGAATATTAATCACCATCGGGGAGAATAACGGATTATTGGCTTGGTTTCAATCCATTTATGCCATCATGTGGCGTTGGAATTTAACCGCAAGCAATTGTTCTAATACCGTTGATTGGTAGTTTCAATCCATTTATGCCATCATGTGGCGTTGGAATAGGCGAAGAAATCTATTACGATAACGAGAATACAACGTGTTTCAATCCATTTATGCCATCATGTGGCGTTGGAATCGCATCAGCGGGCGACTACGGAGTGCGTGCAGGCGGTTTCAATCCATTTATGCCATCATGTGGCGTTGGAATGAACTTATCAGTAATTTCTACGGTAGTATTTCGACCGGTTTCAATCCATTTATGCCATCATGTGGCGTTGGAATTTGCCAGCATCTTTCGACAAAAGCAGTTTAAGCACTGTTTCAATCCATTTATGCCATCATGTGGCGTTGGAATATGCTTGGTTTTGATAAGAGCCGTTCAGTAGTAGTCGAGTTTCAATCCATTTATGCCATCATGTGGCGTTGGAATGTTCGTTAATACCCCCCGTCGCAAGGTTGCCTAAACCGTTTCAATCCATTTATGCCATCATGTGGCGTTGGAATGCTTGGATTGGCTTTTCTCACAGAGCATGGCACGACTTGTTTCAATCCATTTATGCCATCATGTGGCGTTGGAATGAAAGTAATGATGGAAATATTTTTCTGTCGAAAGATAATCGTTTCAATCCATTTATGCCATCATGTGGCGTTGGAATATGAAAATACTGACTATGGGGCGTTTTTGTATTATTGTTTCAATCCATTTATGCCATCATGTGGCGTTGGAATAATAGGTTAGAAGAAATCCGTCTTGATATTGAGAATGTTGTTTCAATCCATTTATGCCATCATGTGGCGTTGGAATGCTTGCAACGGTTGGCATTAGTAATGATTCATTGATGTTTCAATCCATTTATGCCATCATGTGGCGTTGGAATATGAAAACGTTGCAAACCCTTCATGGTATTACGAATGTTTCAATCCATTTATGCCATCATGTGGCGTTGGAATTTAGTTGTGAAAGTCCGCAATGGTTTAGCATCACCAGTTTCAATCCATTTATGCCATCATGTGGCGTTGGAATATCCCGATGCAGGTATCCACGATTGGGCAACGGTGCAGTTTCAATCCATTTATGCCATCATGTGGCGTTGGAATTTTTTATAGATATATTCTCCATTTCGATACACAGTGTTAGTTTCAATCCATTTATGCCATCATGTGGCGTTGGAATTTCATTATTGCCAATGCTTCTTTGTATGGCATAATGTGTTTCAATCCATTTATGCCATCATGTGGCGTTGGAATAATTAATCAACTACCGAATGTCTCATGGGCATTGTGGTTTCAATCCATTTATGCCATCATGTGGCGTTGGAATTAATCCCGATTGAGATTATACAAAAAGTCTGAGGTTGTTTCAATCCATTTATGCCATCATGTGGCGTTGGAATATGATATTGAAAAGGCTTTTCAACATTCAGACTGGTGTTTCAATCCATTTATGCCATCATGTGGCGTTGGAATTAGTAAAACAAACCATTGATGAAAATGACTCTCGGTTGTTTCAATCCATTTATGCCATCATGTGGCGTTGGAATGAGCTACCAATAAATCACCACATACTTATGAGGGTTGTTTCAATCCATTTATGCCATCATGTGGCGTTGGAATAAATACCGCCTGATGTTCTCCAAGAAACCGTATCTTTGTTTCAATCCATTTATGCCATCATGTGGCGTTGGAATAAATACCGCCTGATGTTCTCCAAGAAACCGTATCTTTGTTTCAATCCATTTATGCCATCATGTGGCGTTGGAATAAATACCCGCATTTTGGTCGTAGAATAGTAACACTGTTTCAATCCATTTATGCCATCATGTGGCGTTGGAATGCAACTATGACGGATGGTCAGTTCTTTATGGTGGTTGTTTCAATCCATTTATGCCATCATGTGGCGTTGGAATTGAAAAATTTGATGTTGTAAAATTATCAATTGAAAGGTTTCAATCCATTTATGCCATCATGTGGCGTTGGAATCCTCTCTTCGGCTTCCACTCAATTCACCTCTACCCCTGTTTCAATCCATTTATGCCATCATGTGGCGTTGGAATATCGCCTGCGGTAAGGCACTGCAGGCGACTTCACAGCGTTTCAATCCATTTATGCCATCATGTGGCGTTGGAATAATATGAAATTGAATAATATGAGCAAAGCGAAATTTGGTTTCAATCCATTTATGCCATCATGTGGCGTTGGAATAATATATAATCAATTAGAACTACTTAGCCATGAAACAGTTTCAATCCATTTATGCCATCATGTGGCGTTGGAATGGCTAATTGTGTACTTCCGATTGGTACAACATTTCCGGTTTCAATCCATTTATGCCATCATGTGGCGTTGGAATAAAGTGTAGTTTTTGTAGGAAACAGTAGGGTTTAGTTGTTTCAATCCATTTATGCCATCATGTGGCGTTGGAATAAATGAACCGCTTTCAGCATCCACAGCGGTTACAATTCGTGTTTCAATCCATTTATGCCATCATGTGGCGTTGGAATGTCTGACTGACAACATTCAATCCGTTTCAGTCTGGTCGTTTCAATCCATTTATGCCATCATGTGGCGTTGGAATGTCTTTTGCTTGATAGCCTTGCGGCAACAAAGTTTGTTTCAATCCATTTATGCCATCATGTGGCGTTGGAATTTACTAATTTGAAATCCATCTTTGACAAAAAATTGCCGTTTCAATCCATTTATGCTATCATGTGGCGTTGGAATATTAGTAATTGAGTTTTAGCCTAATAAGGCGTTCAAGTTTCAATCCATTTATGCCATCATGTGGCGTTGGAATGTTTTCCCCGTTGTGGCGGTTTCTACCTGAGTTACGTTTCAATCCATTTATGCCATCATGTGGCGTTGGAATCATGTTTTTTCTTTGTGAGAGAACTTTGTTCCATATTGTTTCAATCCATTTATGCCATCATGTGGCGTTGGAATTTATCTGCCATTGCTTTGTGAATTACTAAATTTATTGGTTTCAATCCATTTATGCCATAATGTGGCGTTGGAATTGTACCGTAAGCCCAAATGTCAGTCATTGTCGGACGTGTTTCAATCCATTTATGCCATCATGTGGCGTTGGAATAATATTGCAGATACTAAAAGTATGACATTCGTACAAGTTTCAATCCATTTATGCCATCATGTGGCGTTGGAATAAATTTTAGATATTTCCCGAAGAAGACTTAAAACCCGTTTCAATCCATTTATGCCATCATGTGGCGTTGGAATGAATGCTTCAGGTGCATGGACGGCTACGATTGCGACTGTTTCAATCCATTTATGCCATCATGTGGCGTTGGAATGCTTGATGCAGTTGAAAGAGCATCTAAGTCGCCCGAGTTTCAATCTATTTATGCCATCATGTGGCGTTGGAATTTGTGTCACTCGTGAAGTCTCCATCTTCAAAAGCTTGTTTCAATCCATTTATGCCATCATGTGGCGTTGGAATGGGTTTTCCGTTTCTGGTATTTGCCTTGCCTACATTGGTTTCAATCCATTTATGCCATCATGTGGCGTTGGAATGAATCCTCCTTTTGTGGTGCTATTCGCACCTGAAGAAGTTTCAATCCATTTATGCCATCATGTGGCGTTGGAATTTGAAATTATACGTATGCAGAAGGACCAGAAGCGTAGTTTCAATCCATTTATGCCATCATGTGGCGTTGGAATTCTTCTCGAAAAACTGCGGTGGACGATATGTTTAATGGTTTCAATCCATTTATGCCATCATGTGGCGTTGGAATCATCGTAGTGTTATTCTTATATCGAATGACACACTTGTTTCAATCCATTTATGCCATCATGTGGCGTTGGAATCAAAACACGAATAATCCGTTCCACTCCATGTTTTTGGTTTCAATCCATTTATGCCATCATGTGGCGTTGGAATTTGGCGTTGATGCCAACGGTTTTTAAGGCTCAAACGGTGTTTCAATCCATTTATGCCATCATGTGGCGTTGGAATGTTCTTTTACTCTTGCCAATCTGTTCCACATAATTAGTTTCAATCCATTTATGCCATCATGTGGCGTTGGAATAAAATTGGCATCCGTACAAAGAACTATCCAGCGGTTGTTTCAATCCATTTATGCCATCATGTGGCGTTGGAATAATAAAGAAGAACAGACAGTCGAATACCAAAACCCGTTTCAATCCATTTATGCCATCATGTGGCGTTGGAATCTCGTAAACCCTTTACTATAAGGCATTTACGGAGGTTTGTTTCAATCCATTTATGCCATCATGTGGCGTTGGAATACAAAACCCCTAACCGTCCAACAGTAGCGAAGCCGCCGTTTCAATCCATTTATGCCATCATGTGGCGTTGGAATAAGGAAGAAAGCTTTTACTTTTGGCATTTTGGATTAGTTTCAATCCATTTATGCCATCATGTGGCGTTGGAATTCTCTGTGATATTCTTAGTTGTGTGTTGGCAATCAAGTTTCAATCCATTTATGCCATCATGTGGCGTTGGAATTGAAGAAGGTTTCGATAATGAAAAAGGTTGGGTCAAGAAAAGTTTCAATCCATTTATGCCATCATGTGGCGTTGGAATCCCTTTACTTTTTGTTACTCTGAGGGAATCGAACCCGTTTCAATCCATTTATGCCATCATGTGGCGTTGGAATCCCTCCCAATCAGGAGGGGGATTCTGTCTTACCTCTTGTTTCAATCCATTTATGCCATCATGTGGCGTTGGAATATAACACCATATTTTACAGGGACTACCAACACAGAAGTTTCAATCCATTTATGCCATCATGTGGCGTTGGAATACAAGAAACTATCTCGTATTTTGTCTAAGTCCTCAGGGTTTCAATCCATTTATGCCATCATGTGGCGTTGGAATACACCCGATTTTCAAGGAATCTTAGGAAATATCGTGTTTCAATCCATTTATGCCATCATGTGGCGTTGGAATTTGGGGCTTTTGTTGGAAAACAATCCGACAAAGATTCTTGTTTCAATCCATTTATGCCATCATGTGGCGTTGGAATACCTACACCGTGAACTTAATGAGCTTTGGACAAAAAGTTTCAATCCATTTATGCCATCATGTGGCGTTGGAATGTGCCAATTTCTCAGCCGCCAAATCATCCGACATTTTGTTTCAATCCATTTATGCCATCATGTGGCGTTGGAATAAACTGCTCCGACTGTAACTGAACACTTTCAAGCAGGGTTTCAATCCATTTATGCCATCATGTGGCGTTGGAATCTTATTGAAAGCAGAAACCGAAAAGGCTGCACTCGTTTCAATCCATTTATGCCATCATGTGGCGTTGGAATATGATAACTATATCGTGCTTAGTAATCCACTTGCAAGCCCGTTTCAATCCATTTATGCCATCATGTGGCGTTGGAATAGCTTTCGAGTTCGTGCATTTACCTGTGTTCTACTGGTTTCAATCCATTTATGCCATCATGTGGCGTTGGAATAAAGCTCCTTAATAGAAATCCTCATTCAATTTATAAGTTTCAATCCATTTATGCCATCATGTGGCGTTGGAATTAAACCAATTACAAAAGGAGTACACAGAGCGAAGAAAGTTTCAATCCATTTATGCCATCATGTGGCGTTGGAATTTCTTTGTCTGTATAGGCTCTTGTATGAACCTTTGAAGTTTCAATCCATTTATGCCATCATGTGGCGTTGGAATTGTACTCTTCCCATGTCCAGACTGTCCGTATATCATGTTTCAATCCATTTATGCCATCATGTGGCGTTGGAATTAAAAGGACAAGGAGCGTACAGTTATGCAGACACCAGTTTCAATCCATTTATGCCATCATGTGGCGTTGGAATTTGTATTTCCAATACCACTAAAGCCGCTGATTTTGAGTTTCAATCCATTTATGCCATCATGTGGCGTTGGAATATCACAACGAATGGAATAGACCGAAATCGGGAATGGGTTTCAATCCATTTATGCCATCATGTGGCGTTGGAATACCCGTAAGGGCTTCTACTACTGCTTCATCAATGGTGTTTCAATCCATTTATGCCATCATGTGGCGTTGGAATAATTTCAAGCCTGTATCTGAGGTTTTAGAACCTCAAGAAGTTTCAATCCATTTATGCCATCATGTGGCGTTGGAATATTTTTAATTCAATGGTAGATGCCCTCAACTTCATGAGTTTCAATCCATTTATGCCATCATGTGGCGTTGGAATATCACCATTTCTTTGCGAGTTCCCCAGAAGTTTTGAGTTTCAATCCATTTATGCCATCATGTGGCGTTGGAATTAAATGTTGCCACAGGTGCAATATGTTCAACGGAATGTTTCAATCCATTTATGCCATCATGTGGCGTTGGAATTTGTAGAAATTCCCGAATATCCCGAAATACCATTTTTGTAGTTTCAATCCATTTATGCCATCATGTGGCGTTGGAATTCGTGAAACTTGGGGCTTCAATCTTTTTCAGTTTTCCGAGTTTCAATCCATTTATGCCATCATGTGGCGTTGGAATATTTGCAGGGAGAACGGCTGGACGTTTTGAAAATGGGGTTTCAATCCATTTATGCCATCATGTGGCGTTGGAATAAAGCAAAATTCTGATTTATCCGAAAAACGTCCCTTTTGTTTCAATCCATTTATGCCATCATGTGGCGTTGGAATATTTATGTCCCCTTTTTCTCTCAATATCCTTTATTTTGGGTTTCAATCCATTTATGCCATCATGTGGCGTTGGAATTTGTAATATACCCAAAAACTGTATTTCTGCTTGTGCGTCGTTTCAATCCATTTATGCCATCATGTGGCGTTGGAATTTATGTCCCCTTTTTCTCTCAATATCCTTTATTTTGGGTTTCAATCCATTTATGCCATCATGTGGCGTTGGAATTAACTCAATGAGTGAACTATCAGAAAGAGTAACCACGGTTTCAATCCATTTATGCCATCATGTGGCGTTGGAATTGGTTTGTTTTGGTTGAGACCAGGAGGAAGGATTAAGTTTCAATCCATTTATGCCATCATGTGGCGTTGGAATTTGGACACGACTACGCTGTAAGGAATGTAACCTATCGTTTCAATCCATTTATGCCATCATGTGGCGTTGGAATGGTGTATAGTAACGAAGTTCATCAAAGCCGTTTACCCGGTTTCAATCCATTTATGCCATCATGTGGCGTTGGAATGTTTTTCCCGAAAGAGCAGTTACAGATTGAGCCATGAAGTTTCAATCCATTTATGCCATCATGTGGCGTTGGAATGCAGATTTCTGTTTGTAATCTCTATTCCGACTTTATCGTTTCAATCCATTTATGCCATCATGTGGCGTTGGAATCCGTCAAATCAACCCCATTGCTTTCTGCTTCTCGCCAGTTTCAATCCATTTATGCCATCATGTGGCGTTGGAATTCGTAATCCTGTGGCAAGTATCTCATGCCCACGTAGCGTTTCAATCCATTTATGCCATCATGTGGCGTTGGAATTTCTGAAATTAGTTATAATGGTGGAACAACTTATAGGTTTCAATCCATTTATGCCATCATGTGGCGTTGGAATATTGGTATCGGTTTTAGTATCGGTAGGGAGTGGGGGTTTCAATCCATTTATGCCATCATGTGGCGTTGGAATTCATGTTGACGATATGTTGAAGCGGTTTTTTACGAAGTTTCAATCCATTTATGCCATCATGTGGCGTTGGAATTAGTGGAACACAAAGGAGGAACGCAAAACCATACAGGGGTTTCAATCCATTTATGCCATCATGTGGCGTTGGAATAAGGCATAGTTTTTTGAGGATACATTGATTGTGGGTGTTTCAATCCATTTATGCCATCATGTGGCGTTGGAATTTCTTTCTGCTATAATCCCCCAACCAATATCTTTTAGTTTCAATCCATTTATGCCATCATGTGGCGTTGGAATTTTTGGGTTTGGGTGTAATGGTATTTCAAAGTCCTCAAGTTTCAATCCATTTATGCCATCATGTGGCGTTGGAATAACCCCTCTGAATTGTTTTTTGAGGCGAAAATGATAGTTTCAATCCATTTATGCCATCATGTGGCGTTGGAATACATTAAGTGTAGTTGTATTCTCGAAATTGAGAGCGTGTTTCAATCCATTTATGCCATCATGTGGCGTTGGAATATTTTAAAAGTATAGTCTTAGCATATAAGGTGTATATTAGTTTCAATCCATTTATGCCATCATGTGGCGTTGGAATAAAACTTGCTTTGCAGATGTTCCAAAGAGATTATTGTTTCAATCCATTTATGCCATCATGTGGCGTTGGAATGAACCCGTCCGAAAATTTCGCAACAAACGAAAATGAGTTTCAATCCATTTATGCCATCATGTGGCGTTGGAATTACTGGAGATTCCATGTTACGTTTGTTTCTGGGTAGTTTCAATCCATTTATGCCATCATGTGGCGTTGGAATTCAAGGTTTTGCGTCTGGAGACTTCACCGCTAAGCCAGTTTCAATCCATTTATGCCATCATGTGGCGTTGGAATTATTGTTGGTTATTGTCTTCGTTATCGTGCCACTTTTGTTTCAATCCATTTATGCCATCATGTGGCGTTGGAATTCTCCAATGCAATTAATGAATGTGATGGCAATGAATGGTTTCAATCCATTTATGCCATCATGTGGCGTTGGAATTTTATATAGCTTATAATATCATCTTGGGACAATTCATGTTTCAATCCATTTATGCCATCATGTGGCGTTGGAATATTGGGAGATACTGAAAAAATGGAGAATCGACGTTAAGAGTTTCAATCCATTTATGCCATCATGTGGCGTTGGAATAGTAGTGATGGCAGCTTAGACTATCAACCCCTATTTAGTTTCAATCCATTTATGCCATCATGTGGCGTTGGAATATCACTGAGACGGACGGAACAGAACGCATCGTACCCTGTTTCAATCCATTTATGCCATCATGTGGCGTTGGAATGTACACATTTAAAAAATCATCTTGAGAAATAGGGAAGTTTCAATCCATTTATGCCATCATGTGGCGTTGGAATTCGCAGAGGTGGGTTCTGAAATCTTCAATTTCGATGGTTTCAATCCATTTATGCCATCATGTGGCGTTGGAATCAATCTCAAGCCCAGACGTTCCTCCTTTTGATAGTTGTTTCAATCCATTTATGCCATCATGTGGCGTTGGAATTCTTTAATGTATCGTATGTTTGCCATTGAAGCGTCTGGTTTCAATCCATTTATGCCATCATGTGGCGTTGGAATGCAAAACGCCCTATTGCGAAGAATGTATGCGAAACGAGTTTCAATCCATTTATGCCATCATGTGGCGTTGGAATGTCTGATTTGTGTGGTTGGCGGTCTGAATAATACATGTTTCAATCCATTTATGCCATCATGTGGCGTTGGAATGCCTTCATTCCAAATTTGAAATGATACGTCTTACCATGTTTCAATCCATTTATGCCATCATGTGGCGTTGGAATTTGGAAGGGAAAGTAGAAACGGCTCGTAGCTTAGAGGCATGTTTCAATCCATTTATGCCATCATGTGGCGTTGGAATTTTCTTATCTCCTCTAATGCTTTTGTCTTTACGATGTTTCAATCCATTTATGCCATCATGTGGCGTTGGAATGCTACTAATATCATATCCGATGAATTTAAGCGATACCTGTTTCAATCCATTTATGCCATCATGTGGCGTTGGAATAATGTTTCAGACTGGGGGATTTTATCCCCCAATTCGTTTCAATCCATTTATGCCATCATGTGGCGTTGGAATATTAACTTTTTGCCTTGCTTCGCTCTCTGTCTGAGCAGTTTCAATCCATTTATGCCATCATGTGGCGTTGGAATAAGTATGAATCCTGTATGGACAACCATCGGGATTGTTGTTTCAATCCATTTATGCCATCATGTGGCGTTGGAATCAGACGCAATGAAAGATTATAATTCACAATTTGAACAAGTTTCAATCCATTTATGCCATCATGTGGCGTTGGAATGTGAAAGTAATGCAGGAACAAGAAACCTGTTTTCAACTGGTTTCAATCCATTTATGCCATCATGTGGCGTTGGAATAAATAATCTGCTGATTAGTGAGGGGAATGTGCCTGAGTTTCAATCCATTTATGCCATCATGTGGCGTTGGAATATTAGTAAGAACAAGCCTGTCACTACCGAAGTCCTGTTTCAATCCATTTATGCCATCATGTGGCGTTGGAATTTCCCTTGCAACTCGCTCCCAACACTACTGTCTGCGGGGTTTCAATCCATTTATGCCATCATGTGGCGTTGGAATGCAAAACGCCCTATTGCGAAGAATGTATGCGAAACGAGTTTCAATCCATTTATGCCATCATGTGGCGTTGGAATGTCTGATTTGTGTGGTTGGCGGTCTGAATAATACATGTTTCAATCCATTTATGCCATCATGTGGCGTTGGAATGCCTTCATTCCAAATTTGAAATGATACGTCTTACCATGTTTCAATCCATTTATGCCATCATGTGGCGTTGGAATTTGGAAGGGAAAGTAGAAACGGCTCGTAGCTTAGAGGCATGTTTCAATCCATTTATGCCATCATGTGGCGTTGGAATTTTCTTATCTCCTCTAATGCTTTTGTCTTTACGATGTTTCAATCCATTTATGCCATCATGTGGCGTTGGAATGCTACTAATATCATATCCGATGAATTTAAGCGATACCTGTTTCAATCCATTTATGCCATCATGTGGCGTTGGAATAATGTTTCAGACTGGGGGATTTTATCCCCCAATTCGTTTCAATCCATTTATGCCATCATGTGGCGTTGGAATATTAACTTTTTGCCTTGCTTCGCTCTCTGTCTGAGCAGTTTCAATCCATTTATGCCATCATGTGGCGTTGGAATTAAATTGGGGTTTTCTCGGTATCTCCGATAATTTCTTAGGTTTCAATCCATTTATGCCATCATGTGGCGTTGGAATACCTTACCAAGCTAACAGGTATTTACCAGAAATTTCGTTTCAATCCATTTATGCCATCATGTGGCGTTGGAATATCATTGAAGAGCCTGAGACGATTGTTATACAAGCTGTTTCAATCCATTTATGCCATCATGTGGCGTTGGAATAGTGAATGCACCAATATCAAACCCATATTCTCTATGTTTCAATCCATTTATGCCATCATGTGGCGTTGGAATTTGTGTAACGGTTGGTCTTACGCCTTCATCTAATGCCCCGTTTCAATCCATTTATGCCATCATGTGGCGTTGGAATTTCTTCTCGTTGATAATCAATAAGCCTCTATTTGCATGTTTCAATCCATTTATGCCATCATGTGGCGTTGGAATTTTTATTGGGCCACAAGGACGGTTACTACCTTGAATTGTTTCAATCCATTTATGCCATCATGTGGCGTTGGAATTGATATTGTCAATTGTTGCCGTCATTCTTGCATTACGCCTTGAATTGTTTCAATCCATTTATGCCATCATGTGGCGTTGGAATTGTAGGTCGGTTCTTAGTTGTGAAATTAGCTAACTGGTTTCAATCCATTTATGCCATCATGTGGCGTTGGAATTATACTTTTAAGCAGTACCATACCGATAATTTTAAGGTTTCAATCCATTTATGCCATCATGTGGCGTTGGAATGGGCTTTATTTTGGGCGTTTCAAAATTTGACTTGTTGTTTCAATCCATTTATGCCATCATGTGGCGTTGGAATTTTGAGCGTTAGTAGTTTGTAGTGCTACGAATAACAAAAGTTTCAATCCATTTATGCCATCATGTGGCGTTGGAATTAGAATTAATAAGGCTTTTGCAGATACTGATTTTGAGTTTCAATCCATTTATGCCATCATGTGGCGTTGGAATTTTTTGATTTGGCAATTGTTGACCCTCCGTATGGAAGTTTCAATCCATTTATGCCATCATGTGGCGTTGGAATAACAGATTAGAAATTATTTTATTGAAAATCAACATTGTTTCAATCCATTTATGCCATCATGTGGCGTTGGAATACTCCGCCTAAACTTGTACAACTTATTGAACAATTTGTTTCAATCCATTTATGCCATCATGTGGCGTTGGAATTTTTGGAGAAAAAAGCCCAATAATTGCTGAATCAAATTTGTTTCAATCCATTTATGCCATCATGTGGCGTTGGAATCCCTTACCAACTCGACACCAATATCGGTCTTTGCCAGTTTCAATCCATTTATGCCATCATGTGGCGTTGGAATGATACGGCAGTTGAAACGGGGCTTTATGCTGACGGGTTTCAATCCATTTATGCCATCATGTGGCGTTGGAATGCGTTTCAACAGGTATTGTTTTTAGGTAGTTAGTGCGTTTCAATCCATTTATGCCATCATGTGGCGTTGGAATGAGAGGTTAGAATAATATCAAAACCGCACGGATATTTGTTTCAATCCATTTATGCCATCATGTGGCGTTGGAATTAGTGTCTTGTATGTTGGGCATGGATTTGACCGACATGTTTCAATCCATTTATGCCATCATGTGGCGTTGGAATCTCCGTGAACCCACACCTGTTTTTATTCAAGGCATTCGTTTCAATCCATTTATGCCATCATGTGGCGTTGGAATAGAGTGCCGACCAGGTGTTTTTATCTGGGAAAATGTGTTTCAATCCATTTATGCCATCATGTGGCGTTGGAATAAATCATTCAAATTGAATGTGCCAATTTTCAAGGGCCGTTTCAATCCATTTATGCCATCATGTGGCGTTGGAATGTCAATAAATCAACTTTATCAACAATAGTAGAGAACGTGTTTCAATCCATTTATGCCATCATGTGGCGTTGGAATTAGAATTAATAAGGCTTTTGCAGATACTGATTTCTAGTTTCAATCCATTTATGCCATCATGTGGCGTTGGAATAACACAGATAAACTACTATCTGTATCGGAGGCAGCACGTTTCAATCCATTTATGCCATCATGTGGCGTTGGAATTTCCCCTTTAGTATTCTTAGAAATATGTTCATTGATGGTTTCAATCCATTTATGCCATCATGTGGCGTTGGAATTGGCGTTGGATTTGACTTTAACGAGGTCTTATTTTGCTGTTTCAATCCATTTATGCCATCATGTGGCGTTGGAATAAAGCCGTTTCTGAAAAGGAACGGCTTTTTTGTTATCCCGTTTCAATCCATTTATGCCATCATGTGGCGTTGGAATTTTGTCCTGACTTAACTCTGAAAGCAGTTCCTGCAGGGTTTCAATCCATTTATGCCATCATGTGGCGTTGGAATCCAACCTTCCTATGAAGGTTGTGGATTACATAGAAGGTTTCAATCCATTTATGCCATCATGTGGCGTTGGAATGATAATTTTTTACTGAAGTATTATGAAGAGAGTAATTTGTTTCAATCCATTTATGCCATCATGTGGCGTTGGAATAGGCATAGTTTTTTGAGGATACATTTCAAATGTGGGTGTTTCAATCCATTTATGCCATCATGTGGCGTTGGAATAAAATTAGACATTGTTTCTCAGTTTGAGATTGATGTGTTTCAATCCATTTATGCCATCATGTGGCGTTGGAATACTATTAGATGAATTCACAGGTAACTGGTCAAAATATTAGTTTCAATCCATTTATGCCATCATGTGGCGTTGGAATTATAATTCGGATTTACTTATACTTTTGCCATTAAGGCGTTTCAATCCATTTATGCCATCATGTGGCGTTGGAATGTGGTTACGAACATCCGCTCCCAGCTTCGATAACTGTTTCAATCCATTTATGCCATCATGTGGCGTTGGAATTGTTGCAATAATTTCTTTAATCCGTTGACCGATGTGCAGTTTCAATCCATTTATGCCATCATGTGGCGTTGGAATATTCACCGATACAGAGGAAAAGCTTAGTGCTTTATTATGTTTCAATCCATTTATGCCATCATGTGGCGTTGGAATAGCAGTTCGTCAATACACTGAATTAAGATTATCTTTGTTTCAATCCATTTATGCCATCTGGGGTGGTCTATTTTTGGTTTACACTTTTTGCGAGTTTTTATTGTTTAATATTTACATTTTTTTGCTATTTTTTTCAAACCATTGCATTTCAAAATCAAGTGGGAATTCGTATTTTAA
>NZ_JAYGIN010000041.1:0-28837 GCF_034931005.1 Arcicella sp. LKC2W | reverse complement strand
TTTATCACACTTAAACAACTTAATAGACTCATTTGACAAATTTTATTTTGTGCAAAGTTAAAGTATTTTCAATATATCAAAGAACTTAACAGCCCTGCTCCATCGGAGAGGGGTCGGGGTGAGGTTTTAACTTGACTTGCGTCAAATTGTATATACTTCCGAATTTTATCAATCATAGTTCAGACAATAATCAAACATTTACCCATGACCCAATTACTCATAACTACTTTCCTCTTTTTCCAAACCATCAATCCAACAGGAAAAACGGTTGAAACTCGCTTTAATTTACCCGTTGATTATCAGCGTGTGAATGTTGCAAAAGACTCATTTGGAGCATATTTGCGTGATTTTCCATTGAAAGAAGATAAAGCGAAAGTCTATTTTTATAATGGTCAGGAGAAAACGAATGCTCAACAAGTGGCGGTTTTGGATATTGACCGAGGCACGCAAGACCTTCAACAATGTGCCGATGCTGTGATGCGTTTGCGGAGTGAATATCTGTATGCAAAGAAACAGTTTGCGGATATTTCGTTCAAAACTTTTGGCGGTGTAGCCATGACTTACGACAAATACAAAAACGGTTATCGAATTACTAATAAGGGTTTTGTGAAGTCGAAATCGGCAGATAATTCTAAGGTAGGTTTTAGGAAATATCAGGACATGGTTTTTAATTACGCTAATACCTATACGCTTGAGCGTGAAATGAAAACGGTCAAAAACTTAGCTGATTTACAAATTGGCGATGTGTTTATTGTGTCAAATCCAAAGTCGTATGGACACGCCATGATTGTAATGGACGTGGCGGAAAACCCGAAAACCAAAGATAAAATATTCCTACTGGCTCAAAGTTATATGCCCGCACAGGATATTCACATTGTCAAAAATCCCAAAGGTGGAGCTTGGTACAGTCTGAAAGATTTGGACACCCAACTTGCCACGCCCGAATGGACTTTTCCATTGACTTCATTGCATAGATTTTAAATTGAATGAGGAGTTATGAATTATTAATGATAAGAGGAATTTCTTCTAACTCATCATTCATAACTCATCATTCATCATTAATTCATGAATTACACAACTCAACATCTTCCAAGCCGTATATTAACAACCAATAGCCAAGAATATCTTTGGTTTAGTGGTACGTCGTACTTGGGAATGCCTCATCATCAGGGATTTAGAGAAAATTTTATCCAAGCGTTTGCTCGTTATGGTACTTCGTGGGGAAGTTCTCGCAATAATACCGTTCGTTTAGAAATTTACGAAAAAGCAGAAACTGAACTCGCAAAATTTGCCCAAATGCCAGCCGCTTTAACTGTCTCTTCAGGAATGTGGGCGGGGCAATTAGTGTGTAATTTCCTGCAAAAACCAGATACACAATTTTTCTACGCTCCCAAAACTCACCCTGCCCTTTGGAATGAAGCAAATCTAAAATTACAAGATTGGGAAAAGGGATTAAGTTATTCCGAATGGGCATTGAAAATTGTAGAAAAAGTAAAAGAATGTCCCGCCAAAAATATTGTCATCTGTACCGATTCAGTCGGCTCTCCTTATGTAGAACATTTTGATTTTCAGTGGATTAATGATTTGCCGAATGATAAAAATATAACCGTAGTCATTGACGCTTCGCATAGTTTTGGGGTTAATCACTCAATCATTCAATCACTCAATCACTCAATAATTATTACTTCTTCCCTCAACAAAGCGATGGGAATGACAGGTGGGGTAATTTTTTCAGATGACGAAACACTTACCGAAATTCGTAAATTTCCCATGTTTGCAGGAGCATCGCCGATGATGCCCGCTTTGTTAGAAACCTTCATAAATTCTATTGATTATTTCCATGAACAACGACAAAAATTAATGGAAAATATCGCTTATTTCAACGCTCAAATTCCTAAAAATACCTTTCTCGATTCCATCGAAAATTATCCTGCTTACTGTACGCATCAGTCGGGTGTGCATGAATTATTGGAGAAAAATGGTATCATGACGGCGTGTTTCCCGTATCCAACGGCAACGGATTTTCCCGTTACTCGCTTGGTCATTAGTGCTTTACATTTGAAAGAGGATTTGGACAAATTGGCGTTTATACTGTCATTGCAAACGTAGTGAAGCAATCAATGATTATCAATATTACGGTCTGACTATCGTCTGACCTAATCAAATACTCAGTCAGACGATAGTCAGACCTAATCAAATACTCGGTCAGACGATAGTCAAACCTAATCAAATACTCGGTCAGACGATAGTCAGACCGCAATATATTTGGCTAAAGCTAAAATGTGCAAATGCTGTTATTCTCAAAAAAATAACATTTCATCCACAACAATTATGAAAAAAATATACTTCATCATTTCAATTCTGTTAATGAATATCATCATTTCCAACGCCCAAAAAATCAATACCGATTTTCTGCCTAATCTTTTGGCTACTAAACCCGAACAGTTCAAAGAATTGTTGGATAGTCCAGAAAAATATCGTCTGCAAATTCTTTATACGCAGATAGATAGAGATAAAAACAATCGCCCAAAATTTACGTCTTACGGTTATAGAATTAACAATACTGAATATTTTTATCCTGCCAGTACCGTAAAGTTTCCTGCGAGTGCTTTGGCTTTGGAAAAAATTAATAATCTAAATATCAAAGGATTAACCAAAGAAACAACGATGATGACAGGTGCAGAATATGAACGTCATACACCTGTATCTAAAGATTCTACCTCAGAAAATGGCTTGCCGTCGGTGGCTCATTACATCAAAAAAATATTGATGGTTTCTGATAATGATGCCTTTAACCGCCTTTATGAATTTTTGGGACAAGATGGGTTTAACGATGCTTTACATAAAAAAGGCTATGAAAACACTCGCATTTTTCACCGTTTGCAAGTGGGCATGAACAAAGAGCAAAACCGCAGAACTAATCCGATAAAATTTGTATCGGGCAAGGAAATTATCTATCAACAGCCAATGGTGATTTCTGAGAAAAATTATAGTTCTGAAACCCCCATTGGTATCGGAAAAGGCTATATGCAGGGCGATTCTGTAGTGAATACTCCTTTTGATTTTAAGGACAGAAACTTTTACCCTCTGCTCGACCAACAAGCCGTTTTAAAATCTATCATTTTCCCCGAAGCAGTAGAAGCTAAAAAACGCTTTAATTTGAAAGACGAAGACTATCAATTTCTGTACAAATATATGTCGCAAATGCCGACGGAAAGTACCTATCCCAATTATCATCTAACTGAATTTTACCCGACTTACTGCAAATTTATGTTATACGGAAGTGGCAAAAATGACGTGCCGAATCCCAATATCAGAATTTTTAATAAAGTAGGAGATGCCTACGGGTTTTTATTAGACAATGCCTATATCGTAGATTTTGAAAAAGGTATAGAATTTATGGTTTCGGCGGTTTTGTTGTGCAATAAAGATGAGATTTTCAATGATGATAAATACGATTATGATACCATCGGTTTTCCATTCATGAAAAATTTGGGGCAACTCATTTATAATCATGAACTTACTCGTACACGCAAATACAAACCAGATTTGAGTAAGTTTAAAATAGTTTATGATAAATAAAAAAATATTACCTTTGATTTTCAAACACTTACACTCATTAATGTTCTCAAATACCATGAAAAAAAATATACTAACAACTGCTATTTTTCTTTTAGTTTTCTTCCAAATTATTCAAGCACAACAAGCCACAAGTATTACGCTTGGACAAGTACCCAATAATATCTGTAAAGGTGCTGCGGTTTCTTTATCCTTTACGGCAAATGGCACTTTTGATGCGACAAATTCTTTTAAAGTTCAAATCAGAAATTCATATACCAATGTCTGGACAGACCTTGTGACCGAAGGAAGTAATAGTCCTTTAAAATGTACCATTCCAGCTAATTTTGAAGAAAATTTTAATTATTATTCATATTACGTTCGTATTGTAGCTACTAAGCCTAATATTGTGAGTGCAGATACGTACATATCTTCTCTTCATTCAAAACCTAATCTTGAGCTTATAGGAGTTTCTCAAGCTAACATTAATCCTTATGATGCAGTTGGTTTGTTAGTAAAAGGCTCTGGTTCAACTCCTATAAAAATGGTAATGAATGATAGTACAGTTATCCCTGTTTATAATATATCAACAAGTTATAATTATTCCTATACAATTAGTCCTGCCAAAACCAATGAATACAAAATTGCCTATGCTTCTAATTTTTGTGGCGTTGGAACAGTAAGTGGTAGTGCCAAAGTTATGGTGAACGAAATAGGTATTAAACCTTTTCTAACATCTAATGAAAATGTTTGTGTGGGCGGAAGTATTAAGGTTTCTTATTCGGCTAACGGAAAGTTTAATACAGCAAATAAATTTAAAATAGGACTCAAACAAGGATATAATTACAATGACAATAAGGAATACGAAATTGATGCTGTTGAAAAAGACGGATTTATAGAAGCCGTAATTCCTGCATATATTCCTACTGGAATTCAATATTATGCTCGTATTGTGAGTAGTAGTCCTCAAGCTATTTCTCCTTGGACACCCAATACACTTATTATTGCTGAAAAATCGTCTGTTGAAATTGCTTCAGCAAGTACCAGTATTTTTTGGGGAAAAGAGGTTGATATAAAATTTAATTATACAGGTATCGGTCCTTGGAGTGTAAAACTTAATGATGGCTCATATATTTATTCAGAATCTACCAGTCCGAGTGTTCCAAATTATCAAAACTCATTTTCAGGAAAACTCAAACCCGAAAAAACAACCAGTTATTCTATTGAGTCGTTCTCTGGAGGATGTGGTGTGGGTATTCCTAATAAAAATTTGATGAATGTTACCGTTAAAGCAGGCGTAATTGTTGACTCCTTGCAAAGTGGCTTAGAGGTATGTCTGGGAGAATCTTTTAGTGCAAAATATTCTTCGAATGAAAATGTAGGAACAATCTATGCAATTCTGTCGGTCTATAACTATTCTTCTGGCTATCAAAATATGAAAATTCCAGCCGTTTTTGAAAATGGAATAGTCAAGGTAACCTTACCCAAAAATTTATTTAGTCTTTACACAGCTTACACAGATAATTACTATTTAGGTTTGGTTTATAGCAATGGAGATGAGATAGCTTATAGCAAAAATCAAATTAAGGTAAAAACACTACCCAGTATCTCATTGTATGGCACTAACCCTGTAACGTTATCAACTAAAGGCACTTCTTATATTCCTATTTTAATATCTGGGTCAGGAATTATGACGATAACGTTTGAAGATTCTACAACACAAATACTAAATTCTGGAGGGTATTATTACAATTCCAATTCGTATTACAATTTGCCCGTACAAGTTATCAAAACAACTTCTTTTAAATTAAAGTCTATCAGTAATACTTGTGGAACGGTCAATACAAGCGATACTCGGGTTTTTACAATAAGCGTTAAAAATCCTGCTGATAATGATATTGTCATTAAAAGTGTAGTGTCAAAAGTTTGTGCAGGAGAGAAAATAAAAGTGTATTTTAATACGATAGGAGCATTTAAAGCAGATAATGAATTTAAAGTAGAATTTGCTCTTTCTGGCGGTAGTCCAAAAGTTATTGGTACAGGAAAAACTTCACCAATTGAAGTCACTATTCCCACTATCGGAAGTGCCTATGATTATAATTATTCGTTGAGAGTGGTAAGTAGTACACCAACGGCAATAAGTGATTATACCTATATTACAGTCAATACCAAACCAGTGGCAAGTCTGACCATTAATTCTGATTTATCAAGAGGTCTTTTACCCAATGAAGTATTAAGTCTGTCCTTAAATCGTACTCAAGGTATTTATGGAACAAATACATTCGTATTTTCAGATGGTTCATCTTTCCGAGACAATCAACCCTATAGTAAGACTTTCGCCAATAGTACCAATTTTTCTTTAAAATCAGTATCTAACGAATGTGGTGTAGGAACGGTTGACGGTAAAGTATATGCTATCAAAGTGGTTCCTTTCAAAATAACCCCAAGATTCTATTATGATTATTACTCAACTCCTTATTGTACAGGCAATAGCGTAAATTATAGTTATCAAATAAATGGTATTATCAATACAGGAACATCCTTTAATTTACAGATTGCCTCTACCAAAGATACCAGTTTTAAAGACCTCGTAACCAATACTACTGATTATAATATTAGACTAAAATTGCCGACAGAACTTGCAACAGGTAGTTATTATTTAAGATTGGTAAGTAATACCACTCCTAAACAAATATCATCATTATCGACCATCAATATTCAAACACCAGCGAATATAAATTTAACAGCGACTGATGGCACCAATACGGCTTCCATTGATGGAGGAAGTGGCGTTGTTCTCAAATATGATTTAAAATCAGGAAGCACAACAATAAATACGATTGTAACTGATGATAATGAAACGGTGTTTCGAGGAATATTGAGTTATTCTCCCTATAATCAGACTTACAACCCTGTCAAAAATACAACCTATACCCTAAAATCGGTTGATAACGCTTGTGGTTATGGAGTAGGGACAGGTAGTGTAAAAGTTACCATAAAACCCTCAATTACAGTTAATCAATTGAATATTTACACGATTTGCTCTGGGAAAGATATAACAGTGAATGCTTCAAGTTTTGGAGAATTTGATGCAGGCAATACCTTTAAATTTACATTAATTGACAGTAAAAAAAATAGATATGATGTGAATGAAGTTTCATTATTATCAGGAGAAACAAAATTAAAAATTCCAAATAATTTAGTATTCGATACTTACCAGCTTGAAGTGAGTTCAACAAAGCCAATCGTTACAAAAACCTTTGGTAATAATCTTTCAGTAATAACCTTACCAGATGCCACAATATCGGGCAATACAATCATAAATTCTGGACAACAAACTTATATTTCAGTCGTAAATAATAATACCAAAAACAATCCATCCTATTATGATGATGCCATTTATGTATTATCCAATGATACACAAGGTTATACTTATTATGGGAAATTTATTAATGTAAATCCTACTAAAACAACTACTTATACCTTAAAATCTATTACCAATTCTTGTGGCATTGGTAAAGTTTCGGGTAGTGCCACCGTAACTGTAAATCCAGTTACGGATAAAAGTATTAAAACTAATTTTGGTATTTACTCAGCTACTTATGTTTGTGCAGGTGGACAACAATATGTATATTTTGATACTCAAGGTATTTTCTCAACAACTAATAAATTCTCTGTTCAAATCTCTGATAAAAATGGAGAAAACTTTAAAGATATTGTTTCGGAAGGTGATAAAAGCCCCTTGAAAGTTACCATTCCAGAAGATTTACCCGAAGGGGATAATTATCGTATCAGAGTAATTGCATCCGATAAAGACGTTAGTAGTTCTGCTAATGTTTATTCATTAAATTCATTCAAAACATCAACCGCCACCTTAGATTCAACTACGTATTTTTTCTCAGAAGGTAAGCCCGTAAATGTAAAAATCAATCTTACAGGTACTGCTCCTTGGTCATTAAAATTTGGACTTGAAGAGTTATCTGCCATCGTTTACCGTGCAACTGCTTCTCCTTTTACAATTAAGCTCAACCCGCTTAGTCCCATCTCTTACAAAATCTTTTCTGTAAGCGACTCCTATTGTGTAGGCAAAGTATCAGGTACAGGAATCGTCAAATTAGAACTCGTTACCGCCAATGAAGAACTCGCTGATTTTGAAATAAAACTCTTTCCAAATCCTACAAACGACAAAGTGATATTACAAAGCGACAACTATAAACACACTGTTGTACAAATAGTTGATAATTTTGGAAGAAAAATTTTAGAACAAGATATAAATAATGCAGAGACAATTTTAGACCTTTCAAGTTACACGAGCGGACAATATTTCTTGCAGATAGAGCGAGAGAATAGACGAAAAATCTATAAGATTCAAAAACTATAAATTCGGTTAAAAAAACCTTTCAAATTCAATTTTGGAAGGTTTTTTTTATTTGGAAATGTCAACTTCTTGGCATATTTTTTGTAAAAATATATTTGACATCCTTACGTCAAATATCCACAACCCATGAAAAAATATATACTCGTTTGTCTCACAATCGCTTCATTTGCCTTGTTAGGTGCTGGGCCAACAACCCCTCGGAAAGCATCCCCGAAGCGTATCAAAGCAGATTCTTCCATTACCCAAATTATTGAAAGTTTCGCTCTTAGATTTGCTCCAGATAAACGTACTGCCATTTTTCAAATTGATGCTTTCAGACAAAATAATCATGTAATTCTTTCAGGTAGAACAAATTTATACGGAGCAAAAAGCTTTCTGCTCGACCGTCTCAAAACGGAACGAATCCCTATCGTTGATGAAATAAAAACCCTTCCCGAACCAGAATTAGAGGACAAAGTGTATGGTTTAGTGGAGGTTTCAGTTTGCAATATTCGTTATTCGCCCCGTCATGCGGGTGAGTTGGCTTCACAGGCATTGATGGGTACGCCCGTGAGAATTTTGGAAAAAGAAGATAATGGTTGGTTATTAATCCAAACGCCCGACCAATATATTTCGTGGGTTGATAGAGGAGCAATCACGATGATAAATAAGGACAAAATGGAGCAATGGAAAGTTACTCCTAAAATTATTTATACTCGTGCCTACGGCTCTGCGTATGCTGAACCCAATGAAGAATCGGCAACGGTTTCTGATTTGGTGGCGGGTTGTATCATGGAATTGGTAGAAGAAGATAATGATTTCTATAAAGTGACATTCCCCGACCAACGCAAAGGATATGTTGCAAAGCGAGAAGCTAATAATTACAATAATTGGTTTGGTAAAATAAATGCGACTGAAGATAATTTAGTGACAACCTCAAAGCGATTAATGGGCGTGCCGTATTTGTGGGGTGGCACATCGTTTAAAGGTGTTGATTGTAGCGGATTTACCAAAACGGTTTATTTTTTGAATGGCATTATTCTCCCTCGTGATGCCTCACAACAGGTAATGATTGGCGAAACGATTGATAAAACAGGTAATTGGAGCGAATTGAAAGCAGGAGATTTATTATATTTTGGAGAAAAAAGAGAAGACGGCTCTGAACGCATTGTTCATGTTGCGATGTGGCTTGGCAATGGCGAATTTATCCACGCATCTGATAAAGTAAGAGTAAGCAGTATGATTACAACTGCTCCTAATTTTGATGAATATAATGCAAAAAGATACCTGCGTACAAAGCGAATTTTAAAAACTGGAATGGCAGGAGTTGCCACCCTAAAAGAAAATATAGTTTATTAAGTAACGAATCACTTAAACTGCTTTAAAATAAAAATAGCCAAACTGAAATTTCAATTTGGCTATTTTTATTTATATGACAAAATACAGAGTAAACAACTCTTAATCAGTATTTTACTTATCGAAATTATGCTCCGAAAATACCTTTTACTTTGCCCCAAAGTCCAGCAGCAGCTTCTTTCGCTTCTTCAACTTTTTCAGCAGCAGCATCTTGTAAATCTTCTAATTTTTCAGCAGCTTCAGCTTTCAATTCTTCCGCTTTAGCAGAAACATCTCCACCAGTTAATTCAGCGATTTTTCCAGTAATTGCTTCTTTAGCTTCGTCAAATTTCTCAGTAGCAGCCTCAGTTAAATCACCGATTTTTTCAGAAGCCGCTGCTTGTAAATCTTCTAATTTTTCAGTAGCAGCAGTAGCTAATTCATCAGCTTTTGCCGAAACATCCATTCCTGTTACTTCTTTGATTTTACCTGCAGCAGCATCAGCCAATCCTTCTAACTTTTCAGAAGCAGTATCTTTTAATTTGTCTAATTGGTTGTCAGCTTGGTCTTGTACGTTTTCCATGTTTTGTGGGATTTGGTTTTATATTTAATGAATAGTATCTCTGCAAATATGCTATTTTTTGAGCGAAATGCCTAATAATCAGGCATTTTGTATATCTTTTTTACGAAAAGCATATACTAAAATTGCTACTCCGAATAAGACTGCTGGAATACTTAGGATTTGTCCCATATTAAATTGCATTCCATCCTCAAAATTCACTTGATTCTCTTTTACAAACTCATATAAGAATCTGAGTGTAAAAAGAATAATTAAAAATACACCTGTCATTAAGCCCTGACGAGTATTTTCCTTCTTCAAAGACCATACCCACATCAATAATAAAAATAATATAACACAAGAAATTGATTCGTACAATTGTGCAGGATGACGAGGTACTAAAACGGGGTGTTCGATGTCATTGAAAAATCTGAAAGCCCAAGATACATCGGTTGGTTTTCCAACAATTTCAGAATTCATCAAATTTCCAAAACGAATAAAAGCACCGCCCAAAGCTACTGTTGGTACAATACGGTCAGTAACGTATAGGTAGGGAATGTTTCTTTTCTTCGAGAAAATATAAAATGCTGTAAATAAGCCAATGGCTGCTCCATGTGATGCCAAACCTGAGTAAGGTGGCACAATCATATCAATAAAGAATTTTACAGGATTACTAAGCAGTAACGGGTATTCGTAGAAAAAATAATGCCCCATTCTGGCACCAATAACGGTAGCAACCATTGCATATAGTAAAAGTTCATCGGCTTGCTCAATCGGACGACCTTCTTTCCTGAACATATAACTAAGAACTTGATAACCAACCAAAAATGCCCCTGCGAACATCAAGCCGTACCAACGTAACGGAAAACCAAATATCTCAAAAATTACAGGGGATGTGTGCCAATCAATATATGCTAACATTGGGGAATTAGGGATTTATGAAATGATTTTTTGTAAAAATACGTTTTTTTGCCAAATATTCAGCAATTGATAGTAACACAGACTTTAGTCTGAATTTTCGTTACAGGCTAAAATCTATGTTTTAGTTACAGACTAAAGGCTGTATTACAACGCTAAAAATGCTTCTAAACCTCCTTCTAAATTTTCAAGATTTGTAAAACCTCTTTTTGCCAGAATCTTACGGGCAATCTCACTTTGCAAACCTGTGTGGCAAATAATAACGATTGCTTGATTTTTTAGAGATTCTATCAATTCCAGATTTAAAAGAAGTTCATCTAAAGGAATTTGGATACCGCCCAAATCCCAATCCTCAATTTCGTAAGGCGTTCTAATATCAAGAATGGTTAATGCTGAAAGGCGGCTTTTAAATTCTTCTGCTGACATTTTATGGATATACTAAGCGAAAAGTGAATAAGAACCTGTTTAAACTTTCTGTTTTGAGATACAAATCAGTGTATTTTTGAGGTCTTTAAACTAAAATTTTTGAAACATAGCAGAGCTACGTTGATAAAATTTTGGTTTGAAGAATTCTAAAAGACTTGGTTTTAGCCGAAAGAGAAAGTTTAAACAGGTTCTAAATCAACTTACCCATTACCAATCATCGCTACTGGTTGATGCTTACGAAGCTAAATTATTTTAGAATCTATTCTCCAAACAAAAAGGTTGTGTAAATACCTAATAATTAGGACTTATTACACAACCCCTTGATTTAGAAATTTAAAATTAAAGTTGACCGTAAGCCATAATTCCACCTAAAACATTACGAACATTCGTAAAGCCTTGTCCTTCCATGAATGCTTTGGCTCTCGCCGACCTTGCACCTGAGCGACAGTGAACAATTACTTCTTGGTCTTTCCAAGCTTCGAGTTCCTCAATACGGTCAGGAAGTTCTCCCAACGGAATTAATTTTGCTCCGAGGTTTTCTTCTTCATATTCGTAATCCTCACGTACATCGAGGAAATTAAAGGTTTCTCCTTTATCAAGTCTTTCTTTTAATTCTTGTACGGTAATGTCCATTTTATTAGGGCTGTTGGCTATCGGCTATCAGCAATCGGTTATTTTAAATTATTAATTTCTCTTTCGGTAAAATTATACTATTGAGAGCTATTCTTTTACAATTTTTCTTACAAATGTATTCTTATCGTTTGAAAGTCGCAAAATGTAAGTTCCTGTGTTGAGGTTTTGCAAATTAACTTCTTGATTATCAGTTGTCGTTTGTAATATTGTTCTCCCTGTGAAATCCAATAATTCTACATTTTTCAATCTCGAATCGTTCCATCTAAAAATATCTTTTGACGGATTTGGTGAAATCACTACACTTTTATCGTCAATCTCCTCTTCGGTTGTTAAAACAAAAACTTCTTTTCCTGCCATCACAGGGCGAATCATTAAACTCCCTTTAATTGGCACAAATGAATTGGTCGATTGTATTTCTGTTACGTTAATCCATTCATTATTAATATTATAGAAATGACGATTGGCAAATTGAGACGAATTTTCGTCCAATCCAAGCGTCAACGGTTCATCGTCAGCAAGTTGAACGTATCCCACATAAAAAGTATCCACAACTGCTACTGAGTCTAATTTGTACTCAACAAAGGCGTTGGGCGTATTTGGGTATTTTATAATGGTTGTCGAATCTGAAATCGTTTTTAGAGCTTTTCCAGGTCTACCTTTTTCATTGGCTAATATTTGTAAGGTTAATCTTTTACCTGCCAAATTAGTAACAGTTGGTTGAACATTTATCCTAATAGCTTTTACGGCATCTGGTTTATTCACGATAAATTGTACGGCAACTCTTCCGAAACCTTTTCCGAGATAAGCAGCTTTTTCGGCTGTTCCGTCATCATAAGCATAATAATTATCTAAATCAACAACTCTGCTAATGGTGTCATTTACCACAAAAGGCGAAACATCAGAAGTAGTAGCTTTAAAGGCTATTTTAAGTTTCAACTTCGTAGCGTTGAATGATGCTAAAGGAAGTTCATTTTTTTGTTTTAATTCAAGTGTTGAAAAACTACTAATTCCTTCTCTTAATAATGCCGTTGTTTGTATAACTTCATTTGTTAAAGTATTTATAACTTGGTAATTATAAGGGAAAAAACGTAAAATATTTGAAAGATTACTAACATTCCATTTAACGCTATCTGCCAACTCTTTTGCGGAATTAGCCAACAATTGCCGTAAAGGCATCGCATTATAGCGTTTCAGAAGTGAGGTTAATTGACTTTGTGTAGATAAATCTTGCGTAGAAATTGACGTTACTTCTTTCGTCGTAGGGTTTCGGATACTCGTATTTTTAATAACATCGCCCGTTACTCGCTGATTTTTAATTTTATCTAAATACACATAATCAACGTGCCAAACGTCAAATTGTCCAGATTTTCTGCCAAATGACTGAAAACTAAACTGAAATTTATCGTGTAAAAACAGATTTGCCCGAATTGGAATAATCACTCTTTTGAATGAATCATTTGCCGTTTTACTCGTATCTGTTAAGCCAACCCAAACGGTTTGCCATTTATCACCATTTGTTAAAAATTGTAAGCGTAAAGAATCTCTCAATTCGGGTTTGTCGCCTAAACCTTGTGTTCTGTAAAAAAAAGTAAAATGTACAGAATCTGCAACACTGTATTGTAAGTCAATGGGCAAAGACGTTAAAGAATCCGTTGCTCCTTCAGCCAATGAATTTGCAAAGTCATAGGGTGTTCCGTTGGCTTGCAAACCGTCAAAAGTGGCAACATTAATGGTTGGATGATTGGTTGTAAATGTGTTACTGATATAAACTCCGCCACCTTTTTTCCATTTACCCAAATCTTGGCTATTGGTAGAAGTTGAAAAATCATCAAAAAAAGGCAAACTCAATGCCATTACTTTTGCTGACGAAGGTTTTGTTTTTTCGGTATTTTTTAGCGGAACAACTTGAAATTGAGCCAAAGAAACCTGACAAAAAGCAAGAAGGAGTAGAAATGTAAGGAAGTAATGCTGTTTATACCGTGTCATGGTTTTTAATTTGTTATCATTTCTTGATAAAATTCTTCAAAGATTTAAAAAGGAAAAAGGACGACTTCACTCAAAGCGAAGCCGTCCTTTAAAATTTATAGTCAAACTATTTGAATTTCAGAACATTAACGCAATGATATTAATTGGGTTGTTCGCCCGCTACCCAAAGGTCAACCATTTCGCCCGAACGAATTTTGTTGCCGTCTCCACAAGCTGGATTTTGTCTAAATATAGTCCCTGCGGGTTCGGTTGAAGTTGGGTCATAAATAATCGTTCCAATTTGTAAGCCAGAACCTTTAATGATGATTTGTGCTTCGTCGAAATTTTTACCTTCTACGCATGGAACATCTATTTCAACATCGCCCGTTCCGTTACCAATAACTAAGGTAACTTTTGAACCTTTTGCAATTAACGTACCAGCGTCCATTTTCTTGCCTTCATACTTTACTTCTAATACTTCATTTTCACGAATATCGTCTTGATACTCCAAATCTGGCTTCAATAATCCCGAAACTAATAACTGTTGTTCGGCACTTCTGACAGACATTTCAGTCAATTTGGGTAACTTAATCATCGGAGCCGTTTCGGTATTGATAGTCAAATAAATTTTACGACCTTGTTTTACCTTTGAGTTTTCTAAAGGATATTGAGACAACACCGTTAACGGTTTTAGTCCAGCCGTAAAAGTGCTGTCAGTTACTTCATATTCCAGATTGCGGTCGTCCAAAAGGTCTTCTGCTTCTTCCATTGACAAGCCTTTTAAATTAGGAACGGTAATCGCTTCACCGTGATTGGTACTCCAAGGTAAATAAAGAAAGAAAAAACCGAAAAACAGCACTAATAATAGCAAAATGATGATGGCTGCGTGGGTATAAACGTCTTTTTTAGAGTTGGTTGAAATTTTCATTATGTTCTTGTTATGAATACGTCGAATTCAGAATTCGGTGCAATTTAAGAAATTCGTAGGTCAATCTGAAAAATTAAATACCATTATCATTCGTAGAGACGTTGCCTGCAACGTCTTTGTCTCATTAAATAAAATATTTTTACCTAACAAATATGTTTTGGGCAACGTCTTTGTCTCATTTAATAAAATATTTTTACCTAACAAAGACGGTGTAGGTAAGGCATATACATTGTTTTGGGTTAACAAAGACGTTGCAGGCAAGGCATATACATTGTTTTGGGTTAACAAAGACGTTGCAGACAACGTCTCTACTGCCAATTTGTCCTACCAAATCCCTTTGGAATTCTTTTTGCAATCATGTCCAACATCAAATTTTGATTATTATTCATCTAAAAAGTGACAAAATGACTATGCAAGAGAAAGGTAATATCTCGATTCATACCGAGAACATTTTTCCAATTATTAAAAAATTCCTTTATTCAGACCACGAAATTTTTCTTCGTGAATTAGTTTCAAACGCCGTTGATGCTTCACAAAAAATCAAAAGATTAGCCGCCATTGGTGAATATGCGGGTGAATTGGGCGAATTGAAAGTAAAAGTTTCGTTTGATAAGGAAGCAAAAACGATTACTATTTCGGATTCAGGTTTGGGAATGACCGCCGATGATATTAAGAAATATATCAATCAAATTGCGTTTTCGGGAGCGACTGAATTCGTAGAAAAATATAAAGACAAAGGTGACGAAAAAGCGATTATCGGACATTTCGGTTTAGGTTTTTACTCCGCTTTTATGGTGGCAGAAAGAGTAGATATTATCTCTCAATCTTACCAAGAAAATACCCAACCAGTAAAATGGACTTGTGATGGCTCAACAGAATTTGAAATCTCAGAAGCTACTCGTGAAGGACGTGGAACGGATATTATTCTCCACATTGCCGAAGATTCTTTAGAGTTTTTAGAAGAATTCAGAATTAAGCAAGTATTGGATAAATACTGTAAATTCTTGCCAATTGAAATTGAATTTCAAGAGAAAATCATCAATAATCCATCGCCAATTTGGGCAAAATCTCCTTCAGATTTAACGGATGAAGATTATTTAAAATTCTACGAAGAATTGTATCCATATTCAGAAAAACCATTGTTTTGGATTCACTTAAACGTTGATTATCCTTTCAACTTAACGGGTATTTTGTACTTCCCGAAAGTGAAAAATGAGTTACAACTTTCTCGTGAGAAAATTCAATTATACAGCCGTCAAGTATTCATTACCGACGAAGTAAAAGACGTTGTGCCTGAGTTCTTGATGTTGTTGCATGGCGTTATTGACTCGCCAGATATTCCATTAAACGTGTCTCGTAGTTTCTTACAAGCCGACGGAAATGTGAAAAAAATCAACTCTTACATCACCAAGAAAGTAGCGGATAAATTGGGTGAATTGTTCAAAAATGACCGTGCTGGGTTTGAAGAGAAATTTGAAAATATCGGTATTTTCGTAAAATACGGAATGATTTCAGACGATAAATTCTATGAGCGTGCAAAAGATTATTGTTTATTACAAAATGTTGATAATAAATACTTTACGTTAAACGAATACGCTGAATTTGCTCAAGAAAATCAAACAGATAAGGACGAAAATGTTACGTACCTTTATACCAATGACGTAAAAGGACAAGACGGTTTTATTCAATCGGCAAAAAAACGAGGTTATGATGTCTTGAAATTGGATACGGTTTTGGATAGTCATTTTATCAATATGTTGGAGCAAAAATTAGTGAAAACTAATTTGAAACGTGTAGATGCTGATACCGTTGAGAAATTGATTGATAAAGGAATTGTGTTGGAATCGGTACTTTCAGAAGCAGATAAAGAGTCGGTGAAAAAGATTTTTGATGCCGTAATAAACGATACTACGAAGGTTGTTAATTTGGAAGCAATGCCAGTTGATGAATTACCAGCCGTGATTACTCAAAACGAATTTATGCGTCGTATGGCGGATATGTCTCGTAATGGTGGCGGAATGAATATGTTTGGAAATATGCCAAATAACTACATTGTGTCGATAAATGCCAACCATGCAACGATAGATAAAATCTTGAAATCTACGGATGAAGAGGAGCAGAAGAAATTAGCAAAACAAGTATATGACTTGGCATTATTGTCACAAAATATGCTTACAGGAGCTGATTTAACAGCATTTATTCAACGTACTGCGGTGAATTTGTAAACCGATTTTCCAAAATCGGCAGTAAAAAAGAGAGACAACGCTTAGCATTGTCTCTCTTTTTTTGTTCATAATTCCCACTTACTAAGTTAGCGAATAGATTTTCAAGACTTTGCTTCAAATCAATTGTGTAATAAATATTTTTACAAAAAAATGTAAAAACAAACATCTCAATTATGAAGAAGCTCTTATTTATTATTTCATTTGTACTTTTAGGAAGTACCTCATTTGCTCAAAACACTGTTAATCCTTTTAAGAATACACAATGGAAAGGGACAGTTAATGTGCCAGACCCAACAGGAGCAATTATTGTTTTTGAAGAGGGAAAAGTAATGTTCAAAGCAATGGAAAACGATTCACCCATTGAAGAATTAAGCTATACCATTGAAGGTAATATTTTAACGATGAAAAAAATAGCAGGTTCAAGCCCATGTACTGAAAAAGAAGTGGCTAAATTATCTTTTGAAATTGTTAAAGATACGCTGATTTTAAAGGTTGTTTCAGATGATTGTACAGTCAGAGGAGCCGCTTTTACGGATGAACAAGGGAATCCATATACTTGGAAGGTTGATAAATAATTGCATTGGTTATATAAAACAAAACGAAACTATCTACAATTTGTCGAAGAATAAAATTAGACCACAGATTGTACTGATTCAACGGCTTTACACGGATAAATTTAAAGAAAAATCAGTGTAAATCTGTTCTATCCGTAGTCTAATTTTGTCTTGCGACAAATTGTAGATAATTCCGAAACAAAAAAACTCCGTAATACGGAGTTTTTTTGCAAAACTATTCACCTAACCTAAAAAACTAAAATGAAAATGACTTTCATTTGAATATTTGAATCGGTTCATCGCCCGACCTTCAAATTTATATTATTTCACCGCTAAAATTCTAAATTCAGTTCTGCGGTTTTCTTGATGCTGACTTTCATTACATTGTACGCCATCTACACATTCGTTAGAAGGTTCACTTTCGCCGTATCCATTTGATACTAAACGACTTGGATCAATGCCTCTTTGTGTTAAATAATTGACTACGGCTCTTGCACGATTTTCAGATAATTGCATATTGTAACTATCTCCAGAACGAGCATCGGTATGTGAACGAATCTCGATTTTCATATCAGGATATTTTTTCAAAAGTGGCAATACCGTTCTTTCTAACTCACGAGCAGCATCTGGACGAATGAAAAACTTATCTAAATCGTAGTAAATGTTATTCAGTTTGAAAATATCTCCTTCGCCATACATTCCTTGAACATTCTGATATTGCGTTGGATTTTTACTTACTTTACCAATTGTTTCATTGTTGGTAGCATATTTATCTTTCTGTGCCGTCAATTTGTGGTCAGCACCAGGTTTTACTTCAAATTCATAACCACCATCTTGACCCGTCACAACGGTTTGTGTTGTTTTGTCTTTTTGGTTTTCAAGCGTTACTTGTACGCCAGAGATTGGTTTTTGACTTAATTCAGACTTCACAACACCTTTCAATACCGATGAATTTGATTTCTCTAAATACATCTCCAAAGTGGTTTGTTGTCCCGTATTACTTTTGGTCGAATATGTAATTGAATTCATTTGATAGCCCTCTTTAATGGCTTTGAATTCGTATTCAGATTCTGCCTGTAAACAAATTGACGTAGAACCGTCTAATCCAGTAACTTTCAAATCTTGATTTTCACCATTGATTACGCTTCTAATATCCACATTTTCGAGTGGCGTTTTGGTTGCCGCATCATAAACAATTAAGTTTAAAGGACGACATTCTCTTTTGAAACTATAAATATTATCGTCGTGTATGCCTCTTTTACGGTTTGAAGAAAAGAAACCTGTATTACGTCCTGCATCAGTAATTAAACCAAAATCATCTTTTTCGGAATTTAATGGAGCTCCTAAGTTTACAACACCTTTGTAAGCAATTCCGTCTTTCATTTCGGCAAAGAACAAATCAAGTCCTCCTAAGCCTTCATGTCCGTCTGATGAGAAATATAAGTTTCCGCTTTCATCGACAAATGGAAACATTTCATTTCCTTCTGTATTTACTTCTTTTCCTAAATTTACGGGTGTTCCCCAAGTTCCGTCTGTATATTCTACAATGTACAAATCTGTTCCACCATAACCACCAGGCATATCCGACACAAAGTACATTTTAGTATTATCAGGTGATAAAGCAGGGTGTCCACATGAATATTCGTCAGAATTAAATGGCACTTCCTTTACATTACTCCATGATTCTTTTACTAAATCTGCGGTATAGAGTTTCAAGCGGTTTGTTCCATCTTTTGACTCTCTTGAACGTCCTTTATTGTAATTATTTCTTGTAAAAACTACTTTTTGTTCCCCTTTAAAGAAAGTCATTGGACCTTCGTGATATTTCGTATTTAATACTCTACTAAATTCTTCAATTTTTGTCAATTTGGCTTCTGGCGTTGGTGCATCTACATTACTTGCTGACATACCGCCGAGAGCTTGAGCTGTCTGTAAACCATTATGAATGCTCAATTGTGAAGTATCTGGAACAAAATATAAATCTAAAAACGGTGTTTGATTCCAAGCAAAAACTCTTTTGATTGTTCCTGTTTCATCTCTTGCTGAACAAAATACCAAACCTCCTTTATAAAACATCGGGCTAAAATCTGCCTGACGAGAGTTGATGGGAAGATATTGAACTTTGTAAGACGAAGAGTCACGATAAAAACGCCCCATATCCATCAAAGCGATAGTATAGCGTTTTGCACGAAGGTCAGCCGTTTGTTTTTCTCCGTAAATAGAATAATATTTTTGAGATTCTTTATATTTCTGATTTGACGCTAATGACTGAGCGTAATAAAGATAATTTTCTGATTCTACATCTGGATAATCACGCAGGAGGTCAGCATAAGCACGCTCTGCATTACGAGAGTCCTGCATTTTGCGGTAGGAATAGGCTAATTTTTTCAGCCCTTCCTGACGAGTCACTGGGTCTTTTGCATCACGAAGAAAGTCTTCATAAAGACGAATCGCTTCGATATAACTCAGTTGTTCGAACTGGCGATTTGCGGCTTTCAGCTTCGCTTGTGCGTGTGTGTGTCCGCAGGCAAGCAAAAATAGCAATGCCACAACAGAGGCTATGTGGAAAAATTTATTCATAACATGGGGTTGCTTAGGCGGAATAGTTTGAAATCTACTCTGTAAGGTTGCCAAGTCAAAAACAAATAACGTGCCAAAGAAGTAAATAGGTAATAGGTAATTTTAGATATGAATTTTGAAGTATAAGGTGTTCGTGATGTTATCACATTGGAAATCATCAATTTTACAGGACAGATTTAGAACAAAAAATGAGGTCATAAATTTAGCATAAATACTAAATTTATGACCTCATAATCAAGACCTTATGAAAATTATCTATCTTAAATTTTAAATGCCTGACGAGCTAACAGTATCCATTGTCCTTTTGTTTTTTGAAATACTAAAAGAACGCCTAATTTAACTGTTCCTGCTACGCCACCATTGTTAGTTTCGGCAAATAATTTATGACGTACGATGGCTGTTTTTCCATGTATTTTTACAGTTTGTTCTGTCAAATCAATCGTTTTAAAATCCGATTTTCCAGAACTTATGGCTTCTACAAACATCGTTTTCGTTTCCATATTACCGTTTGAATGTCCATAAATTAAATCTTGATGGGCAATTTTTTCTAAAGAAACTTTGTCTCCATCAATCATGGCTTTTTTTAGAAATTCTACGGCTTCTGTTACTTTCTTTTCTTCAGCTGTTTGTGCTTGGGTAAAGAAAATATTTCCTAAAAACAAGGCTAAAATAATGAGTATTTTTTTCATGATATTTTGATTTTCCTTATGACCAAATTAAATATCTACTTGTTTCATTTTTGGAACTAAGAAGTGCATAATTAACCATGCGGTTAAGTAAGCGGCACCACAGATACAAAACATGATGAAATATCCAGTTTGAATTTGTCCAATTTTGGTATAATACACAAACATATTTTTTTGTACTAACCAAGTCAAAAGAATACCTCCTAAACCGCCGAACATACCACCGATTCCAGTTACAGATGCAGTTGCTTTTTTAGGAAACATATCTGAAACCGTTGTGAAAATATTAGCACTCCAAGCTTGGTGAGCAGATGCTGCAATACCAATTACTAAAACGGCCAACCACATATTAATTGACCCCAAATATTGAGCAAATAACACTGGAAATACAAGGAAAGCATAAATTAACATACTGGTTTTACGAGCTTTGAAGGCAGGCCAGTTTTTGTTAATCAGATTCATTGGTAACCAACCACCTGCAATACTGCCAATGCTTCCAATCATATAAACCATAGCAGAAGGCCAGATGATTTCTGTTTTAGAAAGTCCGTATTGTTTCATCAAGAAATCTGGTAACCAGAATAAATAAAACCACCAAACAGGGTCAGTTAAGAATTTACCAAGAGCAAACGCCCATGTTTGACGAAATGAAAGTAATTTAATCCAAGAAACTTTTTCATAAACAACTTCCTCTACTTTATCTGAATGGATATATTCAAACTCTTCGGCAGATAAACGCTTTTGTTTTTGTGGTACTTCATAAAAAATAAACCACAAAGCAAGCCAAATAAAACCGATAGCACCTGTAAGAATAAATGCCCATTGCCAACCCCAAGTTTCAGCAATGTATGGAACTGTAAGCGGAACGATGATAGCTCCAATGTTGGTTCCAGAGTTGAAAACACCCGTAGCTAAAGCACGTTCCTTTTGAGGAAACCATTCGGCAACTGCTTTGATAGCAGCGGGGAAATTTCCAGCCTCAGTAACTCCTAAAAAAATACGAGCAATGATAAATCCTCCTGTACCTGTTGCTAAAGCGTGTGCAATAGCTGCGATACTCCAAAGACCAGTAGCGATAGCATAACCGATTTTTGTTCCTAATTTATCCACAAATCCACCTGCAAAAAACATCCCGAAGGCGTAAGCTAATTTGAAAGCGATTTCGATATTTGAATAATCATTTACTTCTTGCTCAGGTGTCCAGTGAAAAGCTTCGGCAAGATATGGCTTTAAATAACTAATGACATTTCTATCAAGATAGTTGACGGTTGTTGCAAAAAATACCAGACTACAAATCGTCCAGCGATATTTACCAATTTTGGTTTGCATGAGTTTGAGTTATGGAGTATAACGTTTGAGTTATGAGGGTATGACTTCTCATAACTCAAAGACCTTTTTAAAATTTGAAATATTCTTTTGCGTTGTTGTAACAGATATTTTGAACCATCTGTCCAATCCATTCAATATCATTTGGTAATTCTCCGTTTTCGATTTCGTTACCTAAAAGATTACAGAGAATTCTACGGAAATATTCGTGCCTTGGGAATGATAAGAAACTACGAGAGTCAGTAAGCATACCAATGAAACGACTTAAAAGACCCATATTTGAAAGTGAATTCAGTTGGCTTTCCATACCACTTTTTTGATCTAAAAACCACCAACCTGAACCAAACTGAATTTTACCAGCCATTGAGCCATCATTGAAGTTTCCAATCATGGTTGCCATCAAATCGTTGTCTCTTGGATTGAGATTATAAATGATTGTTTTTGCCAATTGGTCATTTTCATCTAAACGACCTAAAAATTTAGATAAACTCTGAGCCTGCGACCAGTCGCCAATTGAATCCCAACCTGTATCTGGACCTAACGTACGTAAAGCACGGCTGTTATTATTACGCAAAGCTCCTAAGTGAAATTGTTGTGTCCAATTCAACTCATGATACATTACACCCAAAGCATGAAGAATCGCTGATTTATAAGTCAGGGCTTCTTGCGACGTGATGCTTTGTCTGGCAATTACTTTCTTAAATACGCTATTGGCAGATTCTTCGGTGAAACTAATTGCATAGATTTGCTCCAAACCATGGTCAGCCAAACGCCCGCCCAAAGAAGCAAAGAAATCCGCACGTGAACGAAGAGCCTTCAATAATTCAGCGTAAGAATTAATCTCAATATTGGCAACTGCTCCTAATTTTTGAACATAATCCGCAAAGTTGGGATTATCAATCAAGATATATTTATCAGGACGGAAAGTTGGCAAAACTTTCGTTGAAACCGTACCGTCTTTAATAATGGCTTGGTGATATTCCAACGAATCCGAAGGGTCGTCTGTGGTACAAGCCACTTCTACTTTCATTTTTGACAATAAACTTCTTACCGCAAAATCAGGTGTTTGAAGTTTAGCCGAACATTCTTCATAAATCCGCTTAGCATTCTTCGGATTCAAAGTTTCGTATTCGTCAAAATAACGTTGCAATTCTAAATGCGTCCAGTGATATAAGGGATTACGCAAAGTATAAGGAACTGTTTCAGCCCATTTCTCAAATTTTTCAAAATCTGATTTATCGCCTGTACAATAACTTTCATTCACGCCATTTGAACGCATAGCACGCCATTTGTAATGGTCGCCGTAAAGCCAAATTTGCGTTAAATTTTCAAAATTCTTGTTATTAGCTATCTGGTCAGGTGGTAAGTGATTATGATAGTCAATAATGGGCATATCTTTGGCAAACTCATGATAAAGTTTGCTGGCAGTGGAAGTTTGTAAGAGGAAGTCTTCGTTTAAAAATTGTTTCATGATTTATATTCGATTCTCCGAGATGGAAATTGTTATAATAGTAGTTGTACAGGGTTTAAAATACGTCTGTATTTATAAAGTAAAAACACTTTGTTTTATACTCTAAACTTTATGGTTTAAGTAATGGTTAGCGTTTCCTTGTTTGGCTTTAAGACTGGAACTTGCTATTAATCAATTAATTATAAAAAATCTACACATAGACAATTTTGATAGATGAAATTCTCAATCTTCAATAACAGGACGTAAGTTGAAAATTTTGTTTGCCAAGAAAACATATATAATCGTAGTGATGAGCCACCCCGCAATCATGATAGAAAAGTTGAGTTCGGTTACCATAAAAATAGAAGGAGATGGTAAAACGCTGTCGGGATATGAAACGATGAGAAAAGAATAAACATTATTGGCTGCATGAATCCCCATTGGTAGTTCTAACTTTTTATCAAAAACAGTTAGTAAAGCAAAGAACAACCCAACGCCAATAAAATAAATCATGGCAATAGCAAAGCCAACTTTCTGAATTTCAGGATTGAAACCATGAGCCAAACCGAAAAGTACCGCCGTAACAATAACGCCTACCCAGATATTTTTTGAGCCAATTCCTTGTAAAAGATAGCCTCGACAAAGTAATTCCTCCGCCGTACTTTGAATGGGAATTAGTAAAACTCCAACAATTAAAGCAGGTAAAAAATCTTCGATATTGAGTGTAAAACGGTACATTTCTGGAAATATTCCGTAAAATAATAACTCCACTACTACCGTAATGACAAACCACAGTCCAGCCGATTGTGCAATACGTTTCCAATTGATGGTTTCAAAAGGCGTGATTAATGTTTTGAAAGAACGTCCATGAAGAAATTTCATAACAAACCACAAGCCAACAATAATTCCGATAAACTGCAAAAGTGCCACCGCCATGTATTGATAAGCAGGTACGGTCGGTTTTTGAGTTTTTAGATTTGTCACTAAAACAGTAGGCAAAGAAAAAACAATTGCGGCTACCATAACAATCAAAAAGCCAGCTACATAGAGCCAGCTATTGTTTTTACCCATGCGAGCAATGTCAATAAATACGTTTTTCATAGTTTTGTAGCCCGATGTTGGGCGGCACTCCGCTTCCGCATCGGATATTATTTTATTCCGATGCGGAAGCGGAGTGCCGCCCAACATCGGGCTACAAATTTATAAACTTACACCTCTTTTCCAAGGAATAAAGTCATCTTGTCCGTTTCTTACGGCACAAACTTCAATTTCACCGCTGGCAACTTTAATGGCATATTCCAAAATACGCTCTCCTGCTTGCTCAATGCTTTCTTCGCCCTCAATGATTGTTCCTGTGTTAATATCAATAATATCTGACATTTTATTGAACAATTTAGAGTTAGTCGCAATTTTCACAACTGGAGCAATTGGGTTACCCGTTGGCGTACCTAAACCCGTTGTGAATAATACTAAATTTGCCCCTGAAGCCACTTCTGCCGTTGTTGATTCTACGTCATTTCCAGGAGTACATAAAAGGCAAAGTCCTGATTTCGTCACTTTTTCTGGATAATCCAAAACCGAAGTCACGGGCGAAGTTCCACCTTTTTTAGCTGCTCCTGCCGACTTAATCGCATCGGTAATTAATCCGTCTTTGATGTTGCCTGGAGAAGGATTCATGTCAAACCCAGACCCTACGGCTTTGGCACGGTCGTTATAAGTTTTGACTAAATGACTGAACAAAGCGGCATCGTCACGACTTACACAACGGTCGGTTAATTCTTGTTCAACCCCACATAATTCTGGGAATTCGGCAAGGATAACCGTTCCGCCCAAACCTATCAATAAATCAGAAGTATAACCGATAGCAGGGTTAGCAGAAATACCAGAGAAACCGTCAGAACCGCCACATTCTAAGCCAATGGTTAATTTGCTCAATGGTGCTGGCTGACGAGTATTTTGATTAGCTTGCATCAAACCTGCAAAAGTTTGTTTCAATGCCTGAGCCATCATTTCAGACTCTGTACCAATATTTTGTTGTTCTAAAATATAAAGCGGTTTCTGGAAATTAGCGTCTCTTTTAGCAATTTCAGCCTTCAATTCGCCTACTTGTGCATTTTGGCAACCCAAACTCAAAACCGTTGCTCCCGCACAATTTGGATGCGTAATATAACCTGCCAACATTCCGCAAAGTGCCGTAGAATCTTGACGAGTACCACCGCAACCGCCGTCATGAAGTAGGAATTTTACGCCATCAACATTTGGGAAAAGTTTTTGCTTTTGGGTTTCCGTTTCTTGACTTTGTAAATCTGCCGATAAAATATCTTCAATCGTTTTTCCTGCTTTGTACAAAGAAATCAAATCGTTGGTTTGGTTTTGGTACGTATGCTTACGAGCGTAACCCAAATCGTCCACAAGAGCCTCACGAAGCACTTCGATGTTACGATTTTCACAGAAAACTAAAGGAATAACTAACCAATAATTTGCCGTTCCAACCGAACCATCAGCACGATGAAAACCGTTGAAAGTACGTCCTTCAAAACCTGACAAATCTGGAGCTTGCCACTCGGCATGATTTTCACGTAATTCAAAAGAATTGACAGCGTGTTTTACATTAAAAATATTGATACTTCCGCCCTTAGCAATAGGCTGATTAGCCTTGCCGACCAATACGTCGTACATTTTTATTTCAGAGCCAACCTCAAAATCGTACATAGCGAATTTGTGTTTAGCCGCAATATCTTCCGTAAGGGTATAAGATTGACCGTCTAATTCTACGATTTCATCTTTTTTTAAATCGGTTAGAGCAACGATTACGTTGTCGTTGGGGTGGATTTTTAATACTTTATTTTTCACTTTCTTATCATTTATGCTTTCTTAATTTCAAAAGGCAAATTGTGAATTGCTATACTCAAAATTAGGCAAGAAATGCTTAGGAATAAAGTATTTTACCATTTGATAAATGGGTTTTGGGGTTTGGTGGGAAATGGGTTATGTTTGTTATTAGGGAATCTCCTAAGATTTTAATAATACAAAAAGTAGGACAAAACTTTTATATATTTACGAGTTAGCAGCAATTATATGACGACACTATCAACTTACGAATCCTTCGATGAAAAATCTAAACATTTCAATCTTGTAAAAGTTGAAACCATAGACGACTATAATAAAATCGTTACAACACAACAAATGTTAAACGGTATTTACAGAGGCATCAACAATTCTAAATACAAAATTTACACCTCACTGCAGAGACAAATAATTCTGAAAGACTTGCAGTACAAATTTCGTATTGAAGACTACCTAAACAATTTTCGACAAAATAAAATCCTTGAAAAATATTTTGACACTTTTAAAATTGAAGCGTCAAAACTTTCTATTTATAGTTATTTACAACATTATCGTGCACCAACACCTTTTTTAGACTTCACTACTAATTTTGAAAAAGCTCTTTACTTTGCTATTGAAAATTTCGAAGAAACTTCAAACGTTGAACAAGGTTTAATTGACGATTATTTTTCAATATTTTTTATTAACCAAACAGACTTTGACTTAATTGAAATACCAGAAGTAATCAGAAGTTTAAAGCCCCTCAAACGATTAAGCAATGACCTATTTTCTCAATATGAAGACTACACTCATCAACATTTAGTATCCCACATCGACAACATTTTTACAATCAATACTTGCAATGTATTTCTGATTAGTCATTACGAAGAGTTTATTGACATATACAATACATATAACAACATTAGAATTGTTGCACAAGAAGGGTTGTTTATTCATAATGACTATTTAGATAAACCCTTAGAAGAAGCTTTGAAAGAATTTTTTAAAGAAGCTACTATTTTTGTCGGCTCTGCTTTAGACGAAATTGATGACCCTCAAATAATCGCTAACAATGAAAAGTATAGGGAAGACTTAGAAAAAAATAGAGGTTTTCAACAACGATTAGAAAAAAACATTATCACAAGTTTTGAAATTAAAAAGTCATTAATATGCGAAATAAGGAAAAGTTTCAGCCTGCAAAAAGGTGACATATATCCTGACCCTGAAAAGTTATGTAGGCAGATATTTAAAGACAGTCTACCAAAATAACTCCACTGGTTCAAGCGTCCTCGCTTGAACCCAGACATCGTGCGTAAGCATTTTGTCATCAGTTTATTTATGAATTGAATTATTTACTATTCGTCGCACAACCGCCGACAGGGCAAAAAAGCCGCTGTCGGGGTTGAGTTGAGTCCGAAACCCTGACAGCGGCTTTTCGCCCTGTCGGCGGTTCTTTTCTTGATTGCGACAAATAATAGATAGGGTCGTTTATGAATCTTTTAGTCAGTAATTTGCTTACGCATGATGTCTGGTGGGACACCCCGCTCTTCGAGATGTTCCGAAGGACAACTCTGGGACGCATAGTCGAAGTTTAGATAAATAGGATTTCCAATCCTATAAAATTGATAGCAGATTGAAATCCGATTCATCAAGCATTCGACATTGAAATGTCGAATATGTCTGGTGAGACACCAGCCACGGGGGAAATATTTAATGGGAGTAACCTATTGGTTCAAGCGAGGACGTTTGAACCAATGCATATTTTCTAAAAAGCCCGAAACTCACATCATTAGGGTATAGAAAAATGGGCTTACCTACCCAAAGATGTGATTGTGATTGCGTGTTATCTACCCCAATTTTGTGTGGATAATTTAAACACATCAATCACAGCAAACTAATGCACAATTCTTCAACATTCTCTATCAAAAAATTCTGGTTACTTTTCGTTTTTGGCATCGTTGGCAGTCTTTTTTCAAGTTGTAGCAAGGACTCCTTGACTTTAACTATTCCAGAAAAAACGACTGATATTACCGTCCCAAGTTTGTCGTATGAAGATAGAATAAATGTGGCTTACGGCTCAAATCCCTATCAAAAATATGACATTTACTTACCTAATATTCACAATACGCAAAACCCTGTCATTGTGCTTCTTCATGGTGGTGCGTGGCGTTTTAGCGATAAAAATTCCCTTAATTTCTTGGTTAGTGATTTGAAAAATCGGAGGGTAAATTGTGCTATCGTTAATACCAATTACCGTTTGGCAAGTGTTGGTTCAAGCATCACATTTCGTGAGCAAGTGGCGGATATTGGCACTTTATTACACAAAATTCAGAGCGATGCAAAATCGTTGGGAATTGGCAATAAATTTTATGTGGTAGGACTAAGTTCGGGTGGACATTTGGCTCTTTTATACACCAGTTCTGCCGATAATGACCATTTGGTATCAGGCATTGCAGGAATTGTTCCTCCGCTAAATCTTAGCAGTCCACAAATCAGAGCGGGAATCATTGG
>NZ_JAYGIN010000040.1:0-30483 GCF_034931005.1 Arcicella sp. LKC2W | reverse complement strand
CCTCACCCCCAGCCCCTCTCCGATGGAGAGGGGAGCATTCTTCCGCTTTTCTCTCCCCTCTCCATCGGAGAGGGGTCGGGGGTGAGGTTTTGCATTAATAAGTATATAAGTCCGTTTAGATTTAATAACTTTTGTAAAGTTCAGTAATACGCTTGTTGAGCAGTTGATAGAAGAGGTAGATTTTGGATATTTCTTTTAATAGATAGGGAATGCTCAATGTTTAAATCTAAAATTTTATATTTCTTTTATTAAGCCTAAAATTTGGGCTTGGTAAATCGAAACCGAATCTTCAAAAGCATCATCAATTAGTGTATCAGCGGGAAAATTTCTTAAATCTTTCCAAATATCAACTAATCCATTTTCAAGTAAAAATTTTCCCCGAATTGAGACAGTGATGTCTAAATATTGAGCATTTTTTATTTTTGCTCTTACAGATTCTGCTTTACTTTGCTTCGTTGTTACTTCAATTTCTTTGGGATTGATATAAGTGGTTATGGCTTCTACGGTTTCAATTTTTTCAACCACACCAATTTTGCCAAGTTCTTCAAGGTCTTTTTTAGAAACTTTCACTTTCCCATTTAAAAACTCTCTTTTTAATTCTGGAGATAAACTTTCTACTCCTTTCGAAAATTCTGCATCTCTTCTGATTGTTTTTTCGTTGATTCCGTATTGCTGGGCTAATTTTTGAGAAGTTTTTAGGGAAGTCCCCGTACTTGAAAAATTATCCGTTTTTTCTATTTTTTTTTCTTGATTATACTTTAAACCTCGATAATAGGCAATCTCATTGGGTGACATATTTCGTCTTCCCAATTGCAAGTCAATCATCCACGAAATCACATCATCAAGTGTTTGAAATTTCATGATGCTCACGGCAAAAGGTATATTATTTTCAGAACAAATTTTATAGCGATTATGCCCGTCGATGAGGACAAATTGTTCTTCATTTGTGAGGGCATTAGCGTTGACTACTTTTTGAGTCGTTTGCCAAATTTTCAAACTATCTTGACATCCATTGGCAATAATATTGTTTTTAAGTTGTTCAATTTCATCATTTTCCAAAGGTCTAATTAAATCTTTCAGAATTGGTAGTATGATAATATTTTTTTTGATTCCTTCGTCACTTAATAAATTATTTGTAACAGTTGTCTTCGCTTTTGCCTGAATTATATCTCTAATATCTCTTTTCATGATTAAGTTTTAGTTTAGTATTTCATCAATTAATTCGTCATAAGCTACTGCTACAACTGATTTACTTTTGAAATTAAAAAGCTGTTCTTTCATCGCCTGTGCCTTCGATACATCTACATTCTTCTTTATTTCAGTATCAAAAACTTTTACATTGGCATAAGTCTCTCTCACAAATTTTTTAAAACCCTCATGCACCATATTTTTTTCAACCATCGTAAATAAGATACCTTCAATTGCTACATTTTTTCCACTATATTTTCCAATATCGCTAACGACTTTAAATATGGTATCTAATCCTACTACGGCACTGGATTCTGGCTGTACGGTTACTAAACAGCTATGACTTGCATTAATGGCATTTTGAGTGAGTAATCCTAAACTTGGAGGACAATCAATCAAAACAAAATCATAATTTTCAATTAAGGTTATATTTAACGCTGCACTTAGACGATGCTGATTTGAGATTGCTGTTAAAAGTTCTGATTCTATTTTTTGTAATTTTAAATCAGATGGAACGATGAATAAATTTTCATTGACTTGTACTTGATTTAAAATTATATCTATCTCAAGCATTGAATCTGCCACTTGACCATTTTCTGTACAAACTTCAAATATTTGAGATAAATTTCCCTGTGAGTCCATATCGACCATTAAGACTTTTAAGCCTCGCCGAGCCATTGCTTCACCCAAAACGGCCGTAGTTGTTGTTTTGCCAACACCGCCCTTATTATTAACAATTGAGATTATTTTTGCTTTATTGGGTAAATTTCCAAAACCATAACTATTTAGAATGGGAAGTAATTTTTGCCAATTTTTATCAGACAAATCTTTTTTATCCGATAAGGCAATTGATAATGCTCTCCCTTTTATGCCTGCTTCTTTTTCAAGACCAGATACATTTAGTGAGGATTTCATTTTTAAGAATTTCTCAATTTTCTCAATATTCATTTTTGTAAGTATTTTTAATAGTAACAAATATACAGTTTTCTTATACAATTTTGTATATTTTATTTGTATATTTATACAAATATGTATTACATTTTCCAAGTGGACATATTGTCCACTTGGAAAATGTAATACATATACAAATGAATAAAATGGTCAGATTTTGTTCTATTTATGAGATGCCTTACTTTTTGTTGTTGACAATCCCTAAGCAGGTGAGTATATAGGCCGTTTTGTTTTTGACCTTTGGATACATTCCATTTTCAAATTCAATATGAAGGGTAACAAATTTGTCAATTAAATCTTTTCTACTCAAAATTTCACTTCGGTGTTTTTCTTTCAGATTATAGTTTTTGAGAAGAATTTCATGCAAATGTTCGAATACCAATTTAGGATTAACTTGTACAGCTTGTACAAATTCACTTTTATCTGCATTGACAGAATCAAATATCGTACTGATGTTAAACTCTAAATGCGTAACATTCCGTTGTTTATTTCCGTAGTGTTTGTATTCAAATTTAACTGGCGACTTTGGAGTTGTATTAATTTCATCCATCGCTGTATTTAACACTTTTCGTTTAAAATCTTTTAAATTCTGATATGTTCCTTCTGGAACATTTAAAAGTTTACGAAGTTCAGCAATGGAATAAATAAATGAGTATCTATTTTGTCCAATGTGGCTTTTTAATAATTTATAGAGTAAAGTGGAGTATGTATGTTTAAAGTTTAAAACAGTAATGAAATCATATTTTGCATATTTATTCCCCAAAATCAAATATTCCGAAATCTCAGGATTAGATTTAAAGACTAAGTAGCCACTTTGTTTGTAGTTATAACTAATTTCAGAAAATATCGGTAAATGTCTGAACTCTATTTCAGGGTGGTTAACGTCGTACAATGTCATTTTCTTCTCTGACATTTTCGCAGTTGTTTCCTTAATTTGCTCGACTGTCATGAATTGTTTTACAAAAGCGATGGGAATTTTAATCATTAAGCCTTTTTCACGGTCGATTTTTTCATAGTTAATTTGATTCACAAACATTTCATACATTTTCTGCTCAATTCTTGTAAAATCAATTTGACTGATAATTAGTTTTTGAGGTAAATAGTTATGACTTCTATGTTCAATATATTCCTGCTCCAAATATTCATTTGGCTCAAGAATAATCTGATTATCTAAATTTGGTGAAAACATTTTCTTACAATTTGATTATCAATGGATATTGTTAACAAATATAAATATTTTTTCATAAAAAAGTCCCCTTACGGCTAAAAAAAGTCCCCTTACGGCGGAAATTTTCATAAAAAAGTCCCCTTACGGCTAAAAAAAGTCCCCTTACGGATTGTAATCTATTGATTATCAGTAGGTTAGGAAGCCCCTAAATCATCAAATTTTTATTGATAAATCTAAAAATTCATGAAAAATTACTAAAAATAAAAGTATTTTACCCTTTGCTTGCTAATAAAATCATGTACTTGACGCTCAAAAAATAGATTAACATCTTAAAAGATAATAAACTCCTTAATGAAAATTAAATAGTAGGCAATTCTAAAAAAAGTCCCCTTAGCATAATAAGTAATTGATAATCAATGTATTAATATCTACATTGATGAATGAATCGGGTAAAATATGTGCGGCTAAATACTATAATTACACCTTTTTAAGGCTCTTAGGCTTCAATTTAAGATTTTATCGGGCGATAATCCTAAAAAAAGTCCCCTTAAAGGTTTAATTTTGATTTTTTGGGTAATAAAATGATTGTATTTTATTTATAACTATATGATTATCAATAAGTTATAAATGTTTATTGAATGGATTTTCCTATCTATTATTAAACTAAAAAAAGTCCCCTTACCTTATTTCAGAGGGTTATTGATAGACTTTTGTCATAAAATCAAAAATAGATATACCTTGATTATCAGGTCATTACGAATAGTTAATCCAACAGTCTACAAAAATATAGAAACTAATTCGGAAATATTTAAGGGGACTTTTTTCCAAGTGGACATTATGTCCACTTGGAAAAGTATCATACTTTTAAGCTTATGAAAATACGGATTAATAAAAAAAGCTAAATATTTAACCCGACAAAATTTTATTTCAGATTCAATTCTTGATGTTAAAAAAGTAAAATAGACCTGATATATGATTTAGAAACAGGTACTTTCTCAAGATGCCCAAACGCTCTTTTTGGGAAAGCAGTTACTTTTGTAAAAATATCACGTTGGACAATTTATTACCGAAGAGCAAAATTATTGACTTTTACACGATACTTTTCTCTTCCTCCAGTTGCTTTTTCAATTGCTCCGTAATGGTTTTTATGGCTGTTTCTTTGTTTTTCTTGGCATCATTTACCATTTCCTTTAACTCTTCGGGAATGGTGAAATACTTTTCTGCCCAAAGGTGAATTTCAAATAAAATTGGTAATAAATCAATTCCTTTGTGAGTAAGCCGATACAAAACTTTTGCTTTGCTATCAGGGTGTTCTCGCTTTTCAATAATCTTATTTTCTTCCAGAGCTTGCAGTCTTGCGGCTAATATATTAGTGGCGATTCCTTCCGCCGATTTCAAAAAATCTCCATAAGTTGACTTTTGATGAAGCATTAAATCTCTGACAATCAGCAAAGACCACTTGTCACCAAATATTTCAAGAGAACAACTTATTGGGCATTCTGACCTCATTTTTGACATTTTACGATAATATTTTAAAATTTATTGAAATAATTACTTGCATTTTGAAAGTGATTCGTACATTTGCACTTGCAATTTGCAAGTAAAATTACGTGTTAAATTTCAATACCGATAAAAATGAGCAAAAATATTTTAGTAACTGGTGCAAGTTCTGGCTTTGGTTTACTTATCGCCAACGACCTACACAAAAAGGGTTACAATATCATAGGAACAAGTCGCAATCCTGAAAAATATGCGTCAAAGGTACCATTCAAAATGATAGCCTTAGACCTTGATTCAGACCAATCTATAACTACTTTGCCTGATAGGATTTTTAAAGAAATAGGTCAGTTAGATATACTTATAAACAATGCAGGCTTTTTAGTAAATGGTATTGCAGAAGAAATACCGATAGAGTTGGGCAGAAAACAATTTGAAACTAACTTTTGGGGAACTATCAAGGTTACCAATGCCATTTTGCCCTATTTTAGAAAACAAAAATCGGGTAAAATAATCACGATTGGTTCAATTACAGGGCTGGTTGCTTTTCCGAGTACAGCTTATTATGCCGCTTCCAAACACGCTTTAGAAGGGTATTACAAAGCATTACGCTTTGAATTAACTGAGTTTAATATTCGTGTGGCAATGATTGAACCAGGTTCATTCAAAACAAATATTATGGAAAACTCATCAACAACCTTAAACAGAATTGAGGATTACAATTCATTAAGAAATAAAAGTGAAAAATACGCCGATTTCATAGTAGAACAAGGTGAAGACCCTGCAATAGTTGCCGAAAAGGTGCTTAAAGTGGTTGAAACTGATAAACCTGAATTTAGAAATCTGGTTGGGAAAGGTTTATCCGTTTTGATTCTTTTACAACATTTTGCTTATGGTATTTTGGAAAAAATGATTCTAAAACAATTGAATAATACTTAAAATGAAAAATGTTTTTGCTAATAATGACAACAATGAATGTTCAATGTAGAAAGAATTCTTATGATACTGTTTCTACTTAATTTGTAGAAGCTAATAGGATTAAATTCGCTCACCGTTCTTATGGCATAGCGTTTTCGAATGCTGAACTCGTAGTAATTTACCCAAATTCAGGACATCGTGGAATATTTCATTACCACGGAGAGTTTTAAAAAATACCATTTTTAATTAAATCAATTTCAAAAAAATGAAAGCATTCATCGTAAAAAGCTACGGCAAAAAAGAAAAACTACTTCTCACTGATTGGGCCGAACCAACCGTAAATGAAAATGATGTTTTGATTGAAATCCATTCAGCAGGTGTTAATTTATTAGATTCTCTTATTAGAAATGGGGAGTTTAAATTGTTCTTACCCTACAAACCACCATTTGTAAACGGACATGATGTTGCTGGAGTTATCACTAAAATAGGGTCAAAAGTTAGAAAGTTTAACGTTGGTGATGAAGTGTATGCTCGTGTATCTGATTACAGGATTGGTACGTTTGCCGAATACATTTCTGTTGATGAAAATGATGTGGCATTCAAACCCAAAAATCTTTCTATGGAAGAAGCTGGCTCTATTCCTTTGGTTGGTTTAACTTCTTGGCAAGCATTGGTTGAAATTGCGAATGTAAAAAAAGGGCAAAAGGTTTTTATTCAAGCAGGCTCGGGTGGGGTAGGCACTTTTGCCATTCAGTTGGCAAAATATTTAGGTGCTTTTGTTGCTACAACCACAAGTGCTTCTAATATTGAGTTAGTAAAAAGCCTTGGTGCGGATTTGGTGATTGATTACAAAACACAAGATTTTTCTGAAATATTAAAAGACTATGATATGGTGCTACATAGCAACCGTGAAAAAAAAGTTTTAGAGCAATCATTGGGTATCTTGAAAAAAGGTGGGCAGCTTATTTCTTTAGTAGGTCCGCCCACTCCAGAGTTTGCAGAAAAAATTGGCTTACCTTGGTATTTGAAATTTGTTACCAAACTTTTAAGTTCGAGTGCCAAGAAAAAAGCTGAGAAACTTGGCGTGAAATTTCAATTTCTATTCATGAGAGCCGAAGGAAAGCAATTAAATGAAATAACAAAATTAATTGAGGCAGGTATCATTAAACCAGTTATTGACAAAGTATTTCCATTTGAACAAACGAATGAAGCACTTACTTACGTTGAAACAGGTCGGTCGAGAGGAAAAATCATTATTAAGGTTAGGTAGCTTTTCTTTTATGAGTTTCTGTGATATTCTGAGAAAATAAATCGCTTACGAGTGGTATAAATGATGCTTGCATTAAGTGAAGGAATCAAAAAATGGTTCATTAGTATATGAAAGACAAGCATTTTAAGTAGGGTAGGGTTGGGATTTTGTATTAGAATTTAGTGCCGTAATTTACTGATTATTAGTTGGTTATAAAGTTAATCAGAAGCGTTACAGACCCAATAATTAAATACAAACCCCTACTTACATCGTTTTTGTGACTACCATAAATTTAACATTCATCCGTATATTTTGAGTAACCAAATCGAAAAGACTTACTTCTTACTCATCTTTAGTGGCATCCCCCAATTTCGGCTCTAAAAATACTTCCATCAGTAGCATTAAAACCACTATTCGCATCAGTTGGTAAAAGCGTGATGGAATTGGCTGCTTGATAAATTACGTTTATCCCCGAATTGATTGCCTGCGTGGAAACAATACTTTGAATAGCTTGCTGTATTCCCGATGTAGCAATGCCTGATAGGTCTGAAGTAAGAGGACATGGAGGAGTAATATCTATTTGTCTAAAATTACTACTAATCACTCCACAGATAGAATTGTTGCTAACATTGTTCTGAAACGTCATGAAATTAGTATTGATATAATTGTTCAACACAAGATTCTCTACGTGAGAAAAAATATACAATTTGTAGCTTCCTACTGGATAGGTACTCAAATTGGTACTGTCCGAAAAACTGACAATATTATTCGTTGTATTATTCACAATTAAGTATTTGAAAGCGGTGTTTTGAGGTTCAGTGTATCTGACTTCACCACTCACCGTGTTGGTGATGCCGAGTGTATAAGTGCCTGTATTACTGCCATTTCCAGATAGTACCAATATATATGTAACGTTCGGAACAAGACTAACCACCATAGGATTGACAAGCGTAAAAGAAGTACCATTACTACTGCTGGCATTTGAAGCTAACCAGTTGGCACATAAATTCAGAACGTCATAGTTGTTTTGGTATAGATTCATTATTCTACTACCACTGGTCAATGACCCTGCGGTGTAAGAAAACGTATAGTTTCCTGCGACAGACACCCTAATCGAATATTGGTCGTACTGCGGTGTATTGGCAGAAAGTGGTGTACAAACAGTAGTCGTTGGGTTACGAGCCACTAAGGTAGTTATGGGGTCGTTTGAGCCGATTGCACCTGTAATAGTATTTGCCAATCCAAAAAGGGGAGAACTGTTGGTCAAATTTAGAGCTGCGGTATTGACTGTTCCTGAAACTGCTGTACTTGGGCTAATTGTACTGATAGTTTCTTTTACGCAGGTATTAGTAATGGTTATATTACGGTCGTTGATGTCGAAAAATATATTGCCAATTCCCTCAATTTTTACTCTACCTGTCGTGGTAATATTGTTCGGAATTGGTATTAATTCCGAACCATCATTGGGTGTCGATTCCAACAATATAATCGGAAAAGTTGCTCCACCATCGGTCGAAAACGTGACTTTTACATGATGGCAATTTATTGGAGTTTGATTCGTAGCTGAAACGTCCCAAGTGAGTAAAATACTACTTGTGCCGTCATAAACCCAAGTTGTAGGGTTATTGAAAGAACTCACTTTGAATGGCTCTGAATTGGTTACGGTGATGTTGATAGACGCATTGTGTACGCCCCCGCCCAAAGCATTATTATCTCTGCCCGTAAGTCTCATGCTAATAGTTCGGGCAACTCGTGGCAATGCTTCATCATTATTGGGTAAATTTTTATTATTTCGGACGGTATTCATGTTAGGGAAGAATCGAACATTACCCGTAGCATTAGGTGCGAGACTTCTGAAAATCGGTGAATCTGTGGCGTTTCGTGCATCGTCTGATGCTCCACGAGTAGTACCTAAATTATACTGTTCCCAGTTGTACAAAATTGTTTGTCCTTCAGCATCCGTCCCGCTCCCTTCCAACATAAAGGGTGTATTTTTGGGAATAATCAAGGTTTTAGTATGAGGGTTTGGATTGATAACTGGCGGAGTATTTCCTGTACTGGTGTTGACACTACACGTTCCAGAATTGATACTATAATTGATAATACTTTGTAAACTGTTGGTATTGAAATAAGTACGATTACTCCCCGAGGCATTAGATATATTATCAGGGGAACAATTCCCTGCATACGACATATACGTTGAACCACTACCAGGTTCGTAAGCCGACCCCGTCATGATATTACCATTACAGCTTGACGACACACTGTTGAAAGTATGCCCAGCACTGAACTGATGACCTACCTCATGAATAAAAGTATTAAATGATGTTGTAGTAGAGCCACTCCAAGCCCCTGCTTTGACAGGACTTGGGTAAGAACTACTAAGATTACTATCACGACACGGCCCATTCAGATAAGCAACGCCCCCTCCAGACGCATGGTGCAGTACGTGTCCAATATTATAGTTTGTCAAAGCAAAATTAGTTGGTTCTGACGTTATTAATCCTCCAAAAACTTCAGCAGCTTTTAGGGCATCCGAGCCATTGAAAGGGTCGGTGGTGGCATCTGTATAAAACTTAGTAGCAACCAAAGTAAAGCTTACGGAAGCCTCTTTTTCATAAACAGCCTTCAGTGAATTTACGATACTTACTACCGCAGTTTGGGCAGATGTTGCATTCCCGCCATTATTGGTGTAAAATTCGCCCGTAGTAACAATTGCGATGCGATATGTGCGTAACGTAGAACCGTTATTATACGTTTGGACAGAGTTCTCTGCATTAATTTTATCAGACAACCCGATATGTTCTGTTCCAATTTTACATTCCTCTTCGCCAAATAAATTATTTTGATAAAGTACCTCATGTTCGTTTGGAAGATTACCCTTAGGAGCAATTACCACATTCCCTGTCACATCGAAAATCAAACCATACACACCACTGGGGGACACTGTGATAAGTCCATTTGCTGCTTCACCAAAAACTCGATAAGTCTTAATATCAGAATATTGTTTGGCAAGTCCACTTTCCATCAAAGGCGACTCTAATACCACAAAAGATTTATGGGTACCGTCGGGTAAGGGCAATGATATGGAGATACCTGCGGTAGTAGCTTGTTGTTGAGCAACGGTGAAACTCATTTCAAGTGGTGCTGCCTTCAGCGTGTTTCTAATCTCCGCAACATTAATTTGAGCAATATGTGGAAGGTTCTGAGCAGAAACCTTAAAAAATATAAGAAAAAAGAGTTGTGAGAGGATGATTTTTTTCATCTAAAGAGAGAAATAAAGTCAGTTTTGGTATGTTAAAAATGGATACAAAAGTACTCATTTTTATGGAACGTGTTAATTAAGCGTAGATAGTTTCGATTATAATTAAAGTGGATTTGTGTCAAATTCAAAATTGCAGCCAGCACTCAAAATCAGCCGATTAAGTATTGGGACAAAATGAAATACTATTTTAAAATGCTACTGTTGTTTTTTCAAAAAAGGTCTTCATTGTAATTAATCCTTGAAAAATTACTTATGCACTTGAATATCTGTGACTATTGGTACCTTTTTCGTCTAAGCTCAAAGGGGTTATAATTTGAGAAGTATTTATTATTTTGAAGAACCAGTACGGAGTGATTATTTAGGAGACTTATTGATAAAATCTACTTAACTATTTGGAATAAATTTCTTGTTTTCTACTTTTTAAATAGCTTTTATAAAAAAGATTGGAATAATATCATTAAGTTGTGTTTTTACACCAGTACAATTGTAAAAAAATAGAGTTTTACGACTGGATTGTCTATTACCATAATTAAAATTATCTCCATAAAATATCATAGGTTTTAAGTCATAAATAATATGAACAGATTATTTCTTCCTTAATTATGATATAATATTTATCCTTTCTCATTAGATTAACTGCCTGAGTAACCCCCAAAATTATGTGTTTCTAATTTTGCTGAGAGTTTAAAATTTCTATAAATATGTTTTAGAAGATTACGAGCAATTTTGGTGACATTTTTGTACATAAGTGATTCAAATAGGTTTTAATATCATCTATCAAGCCGCCAACTTTGAAATAATTCAAAAATATTTTTGAATTATTTCTATTACCCTCTTTTTTATGTTAAATATTTACAAGACAGTACATAATCGGATTAGTATTTTCAATTTGGTTGGAATATTTTTATTCCTTCTCATATCGGAGCCAAATATAAATGCTCAGGCTAAAGTTATTAAAACTTTAGAACCTGTTGATTCAATCAATACTCAACCTGTCAATTCTTCTTTATCAATTGTAGGAAATACTTCGATTTGTCTTGGGACAAAAACTAACCTTACATTAAGAGGTTCATGTTCTGGAACTATAATTTGGAAAACAACAAAGAATAATATTATTGGCAATGGTAGGATTATAAATATTTCACCAAAAATCACTACGAGTTATTTTGCAACTTGTAAAGTTGGAGATACAGAAAGTAAGCCATCAAATACGATTACTTTAAATGTTAATGTAGCCAAATTCAGCGGATTACCTAATACGCCCGCCAATTATGAAATAACGACTAAAGACCCTTTTTATCTTGGGGTTAAGTCTGCTAATACAACGCCTTTGCGTTGGAAACATGAAAGTAATATAGGAAATGAAACCCTTATTAAACCTACGGCTGACTCACAAACGTACTATGTAAGATATGAAGAACCTGAAAGCGGTTGCGTGAGTGCTTGGAAGCCTGTGACGGTTCGTTTAGTTGCTGAAAATAAGAATAATAACATACAAGAGGTTAAAAAGGGAGCTAAAATTGCTGCGAATACGCCAGCCTCATCATGTGCTTCAATGGCATCTTCGAGTGATGCACAATTGTGTAGTAACACTACATTTCCTGCTTTAGTAAACAATACTACTAATGGAGGGACAGCTTCAACTTCTTGGGGTTGTTTGAGAACACGCCCGAACCAATCTTGGTTTTACTTTATTCCGCTTACCTCTGGTTCTGTATCATTTGCTATCGGAAATACCGCAGGCGTTGATATTGATGGTGCTGTTTGGGGACCCGTTAATTCAGTAGCTGATGCTTGCGTTGCTACTCAAAGCACACCTTTATCTTGTGATTATACCACTTCTGCAAATGTTCCGCTTTCTATTGCTTCGGTAACTGCTGGAAAAGTTTATGTGATTGTTATCACCAACTATTCTAATAGAGCTACAACGGTTAATTTTCCTGCTAATTCGGGAACTGCTTCTATTGGTTGTTGTACACTAACAGGTTTGACGGCAAGTGCAACGGCAATCACCTGTAACGGTGGAACTTCCACTACAACCGTTAATTATACAGGAACACCAACAGGTACTGCCACTTATAGTAAAGACGGGGTTAATTATCAAGCAAGTAATGTATTTTCGGGATTAAATGCAGGTACCTATACTTTCTATGTAAAAGATAATTTTTGTACAAAATTTAATTCAATTACGATTAATCAACCAACAAGTATTTCGTTTGGTAGCCCAACCATTACAAACGTAACTTGTACAGGTAATAGCAATGGCAAAATAGTGGTGTCGGCATCGGGAGGAACAGGAAGTATTGGCTATTCAATTTCGCCAAGTGTTGGTTCTCAAAGTCCATCAGGAACGTTCAATAATCTTACTGCTGGCTCATATACGATTACAGCAACAGATGCGAATGGTTGTACGGCAACGACTACTGCCAATGTTTCAACAACTAATATTACGCCATCCGCTCCAACCGCTATTTCGGCAAGTCCTGCAACTATTTGTTCGGGACAAAGTTCAACGCTCTCTGCAAACTGTACAACGGGTACTTTAACGTGGTATAGTGATGTTAATTTGACGGCAATAATAACAAATACGGTTAGCCCATCAACCTCAACGACTTATTATGTTGCTTGTGTAACTGGTAGCGTTTGCAAAAGCACATCTGGCAATGTTACTGTAACCGTCAATCAAACACCAACGGCTCCGACTTCAATTTCCGCAAGTCCTTCCACGATTTGTTCGGGACAGAGTTCAACGCTTTCGGCAACTTGTGCAACAGGAACAACAACTTGGTACAGTAATGCTGCTTTAACATCCGTGATTGCAAGTCCAAGCCCTGCTACCCCTTCTAATACAACCACTTATTATGTAGCTTGTGTGAGTAGTGCAGGATGCAAAAGTTCTTCTGGAAGTGCTACTGTAACGGTAAATCCAACGCCAACGGCTCCAACTTCAGTTTCGGCAAGTCCTATGACTATTTGTTCGGGACAGAGTTCAACACTTTCGGCAAACTGTGCTACGGGAACAGTAACTTGGTACAGTAATGCGGGTTTAACAACTATTATTACAAGTCCAAGTCCAGCTACGCCCGCCATCACAACCACTTATTATGTAGCTTGTGTGAGTAGTGCAGGATGTAAAAGTACAGGTGGAAGTGTTACTGTAACGGTAAATCCAACGCCAACTACTCCAACTTCAGTTTCAGCAAGTCCTACGACTATTTGTTCGGGACAAAGTTCAACGCTTGGGGCAACTTGTGCAACAGGAACAACCACTTGGTATAGCGATGCCGCTTTAACTTCTGTGATTGCAAGCCCAAGTCCAGCTACGCCTTCTTCTACAACCACTTATTATGTAGCTTGTGTGAGTAGTGCAGGATGTAAAAGTACGGCAGGAAATGTAACGGTAACTGTCAATCCAACGCCAACAACTCCAACGGCTATTTCGGCAAGTCCTTCCACGATTTGTTCGGGACAAAGTTCAACGCTTTCCGCAACTTGTGCCACAGGAACAGTCACTTGGTACAGTAATGCAGGTTTAACAAGTATTATTGCAAGTCCAAGTCCAGCTACGCCTTCCACCACAACCACTTATTATGTTGCTTGCGTAAGTAGTGCAGGATGTAAAAGTTCTGGTGGAAATGTAACGATAACCGTTAATCAAACGCCGACTGCTCCAACTGCTATTTCGGCAAGTCCTGCCACAATTTGTTCGGGACAAAGTTCAACGCTTTCTGCAACTTGTGCGACGGGAACAACAACTTGGTATAGTGATGCAGCTCTAACAAATGTCGTTTCAAGTCCTGTAAGTCCAACTTCTACAACTACCTATTATGTGTCTTGTGTGAGCGGTGCGGGTTGTAAAAGTACATCTGGAAGTATAACCGTAACGGTAAATCCAACGCCGTCTGCACCAACTTCCATTTCGGCAAGTCCTTCCACTATTTGTTCGGGACAAAGTTCAACGCTTGGGGCAACTTGTGCAACAGGAGCAGTCACTTGGTACACTAATTCTGGTTTAACAAATGTCATCTCAAGTCCTGTAAGTCCAACTTCCACAACTACTTATTATGTGTCTTGTGTGAGTAATGCAGGATGTAAAAGTACCTCTGGAAATACAACCGTAACAGTTAATCCAACTCCGTCAGCACCAACCAACGCTATGGCAAGTCCTGCAACTATTTGTTCAGGGCAAAACTCAACGCTTTCAGCAACTTGTACAACGGGAACAGAAACATGGTATAGCGATGCAGCCTTAACGAATGTATTATCAAGTACAACTGTAAGCCCAACATCAAACACCTCATATTATGTATCATGTGTGAGTGTTGCAGGCTGTAAAAGCAGTTCTGTGAATGTTGGATTGGCAGTTAATCAAACACCATCTGCACCAACGGCTGTATCAGCAAGCCCTACAACAATTTGTTCGGGTCAAATTTCAACACTTTCTGCCACTTGTGTAACAGGAATTGCAACTTGGTACACAACTGCCGCATTAACAACCATTGTTTCTAATACAGTAAGTCCAAGTTCATCAACTTCTTATTATGTAGCCTGTGTGAGTAGTACAGGATGTAAAAGTAGTGCCATGAATGTTGGAATCACCGTTAATCCAACACCACCTTTACCAACTGTAAGTTCGGTACAATATTGTCAAGGAGCTACTCCGTCTCAACTTGTAGCGACAGGTTCATCAGGGGCAACACTTTTATGGTATAGTGTTCCCACTGGTGGTACAGGTTCAACAACAGCACCAACACCATCAACGGCTATTACGGGAACAACAAATTATTATGTTTCTCAAATGTTAAATACTTGTGAAACAGAAAGGGTTACTTTGGCAGTCGTTGTTAATCAAAACCCTTCTCTAAGTTTAACGGCTGGAAACATAACTTGTGCGGGAGCAGGCAAGGGTACAATTATTGCCAATACCACAGATGGAACACCTGCTTATACCTATTCAAAAGACAATGGTCTAACTTTTCAATCGGGAAATATATTTTCAGGCATTAATGCAGGAACGTATAATATTATTGCAAAAGATAGTAAAGGTTGTAGCAACACACAAAGTATCACAGTTACCCAAAGTGACCCAATCGTTCTTTTATCTGAAACAACAAATGATTGTACATTAGGAAACAACGGAATTATCAAGGTGTCAGGCTCTGGAGGAACAGCTCCATTGACCTACAATTTGAACGGTGGCACTTATGGAGCATCTACTGTTTTTTCAAATCTTAGCTCAGGCGTTTATACCATTGGAGTTCAAGATGCAAATGGATGTACATTAACCAGTAGTGTTTCGGTAAATTCTGTATCAGACCTGACGATAGCATTAGATAGTCAAAATGATTGTATTGTAGGTAATACAGGAAGTATTACTGTTGAAGGAAATGGAGGAACATCTCCATACAATTTCCGAATTAATGGAGGAACTTGGGGAGGAAATACATTTAATAGTTTGTCTGCTGGTACTTATACAATTGATGTTTTGGATGCAAGAAGTTGTATGAAAAGTTTAACCGTAACCATTACTGAAAACCCATCAGCACCTACAACCACCTCTCCAACACTTTGTCTTGGAGAAAGCACAACACTTTCTGGAACTTGTTTGTCTGGTATTATTAATTGGTATTCAGATGCTTCATTGACGACACCACTCACAACAACCACTGTAACACCAAGTGTAACAACCACGTATTATGCTACTTGCGAAATTGCGAGTATAGAATGTATAAGTTCTTCGTCCACTTCGATTGTTACTGTAAATCCAATTCCAACCGTAAATGTAGTTGCAAACCAAGTTTTATGTAAAGGGGCATTGAGTACCGCCGTAGCTTTCTCAGGAACTGACACAGGAACAATTTTTTCGTGGACAAATACCAATGCTAATATTGGCTTGGGAGCATCAGGAATTGGCGATATTCTTGCATTTACAAGTACCAATTCGGGAGTTGTTCCTATAAATGGAACAATTACGGTAACGCCAACTTTTACAAATAATGAAGTTACTTGTACAGGTTTACCAACAAATTTTACCATCACAGTAAATCCTGTTCCAACGGTAAATGACCTTACAAATATATCTGTATGTAATGCTTCAACAATTCCAGCCGTAAGTTTTTCAGGAACTGTTGCAAATACGGTCTATTCTTGGACAAATTCTAATACAAATATTGGTTTGGGAGCAAGCGGTACAGGAGATATCGCAACATTTAGTGCCACAAACTCAACGGCAAGTCCTATAACTGGTAACATCACAGTAACTCCTTCATTTACAAGTAGTAGCGTTACTTGTACAGGTTCAGCAAAAACTTTTGCCATTGCTGTCAATCCAACGCCAACCGTTAATGCAGTAGCCAATCAAACTTTATGCAATGGTTCATCGACTACCGCAATCAGTTTTACAGGGGCAGTTTCTGGAACGGTCTATTCTTGGACAAACACCAATGCAAATATTGGTTTAGTGGCGAGTGGTATCGGCAATATCGCAACTTTTAATGCTACAAATTCGGGGGTATTACCTATTTCAGGGACAATAACAATTACACCATCTTACACAAATAATGGCATTACGTGTACAGGAACTCCTCAAAATTTTACGATAACTGTCAATCCAACTCCAACAGTAAATCCAATTAGTAACCAGACATTATGTAACGGCTCGCCAACAACCGCCATTGGATTTACAGGAGCAGTTTCGGGAGCGACTTATTCTTGGACAAATACAAATTCAAATATAGGTTTAGCAGTAAGCGGAGCAGGAGACATTCCAATATTTAATGTTACCAATTCCAGTAATTTACCTATTTCTGGTACAATCTCTGTAATTCCTTCATTCACAAATAATGGGGTTGCTTGTACAGGAACTTCTCAAAATTTTACTATTACTGTTAATCCAATTCCAACGGTTAATTCTGTTTCAGAACAAACACTTTGTAATGGTTCAGCAACCACAACCGTGAATTTTACAGGAGCAGTTACAGGAACAAATTACTCTTGGACAAACACCAATTCAAGTATAGGTTTAGCAACAAGTGGGAGTGGGGATATTGCTACATTTACGGCAACAAATGCTACTAATGCTCCAATTTCTGGAACAATTACCGTAACGCCTACTTTTACAAACAACGGAGTAATTTGTACAGGTACTGCCAAAAATGTCGCCATAACTGTCAATCCAACACCCTCTGTTAATTCTATTTCAAACCAAACACTTTGTAATGGGGCGGCAACCACAGCCGTAAATTTCACAGGAGCAGTTACGGGAACAACTTATGCTTGGACAAACACCAATGCAAGTATTGGTTTAGTCACGAGTGGAAGTGGGGATATTTCAACATTTACCGCCACAAATGCTACTAACGCTCCAATTTCTGGGACAATAACCGTAACACCTTCATTTACAAATAACGGAGTTACTTGTACGGGGGCATCTCAAAATTTCACCATAACGGTCAATCCAATTCCAACAGTTAATACCATTACTAACAATACTTTATGTCATGGTACATCAACGACCGCTATCAATTTTACAGGAAATGTAAGTAATACGGTTTATTCGTGGGCAAATACAAATTCAAGTATTGGATTGGATGCAAATGGAACAGGAAATATTTTACCATTTACTGCCATTAATAGTGGTACAACTGTAAGTACAGGAACAATTACGGTAACGCCGTCATTCACTAACAATGGGGTAAGTTGTGTTGGGACACCGAAAAATTTTACTATTTCAGTGAATCCAATTCCAAGCGTGAATGCAATTTCAGACCAACTTATTTGTAATAATTCAGCAACCACAGCAGTAAATTTTTCTGGAACAGTTGCAGGAACATCTTATGATTGGACAAATACAAACACAAATATTGGTTTAGCGGCAAGTGGAAGTGGAAACATTGCATCGTTTACCGCCCAAAACTCAACAAATTCACCAATTTCTGGCACGATAACAGTAGTACCCAACTTTACCAATAATGGGGTAACTTGTACGAATACGTCTCAAAGTTTCAATATTGCCGTTAATCCAACCCCAACAGTTAATAGTATTGCCAATCAATCTTTATGTAATGGAGTTTCAACATCAGCCGTTAGTTTTACGGGTAGTGTTGCAGGAACAGTTTACAGTTGGACAAACTCCGATGCAGGTATCGGCTTATCGACAAGCGGTACAGGTGACATTCCTGCTTTTACGATTACAAATACAGGCTCTTCTTCTATTTTAGGGACAATAACGGTAACTCCTTCGTATTCAAATAATGGACTTACCTGTGTAGGAGTTGCAAAGGCATTCACAATTTCTGCAAATCCAATTCCCAAAGCAACAATAACGCCCGATGTAATTAATATTTGTAGTGGTGATAATGTGTCTTTAAGCATAACAGATGAGAAGGCGGTTTCAGGTTCAACAAGTTATACTTGGAGTAGAGATAATACGTCAAACCTTACAGGGCTTCCAGGTGTAGGAAGTGTTACGGCGATAAGTGGTATTGTAACAAATGTTACTTCATCAACACAAATTAGCGTAATCATCGCAAATGTGACATCACAATTTGGGTGTAGCAGTATGGGGATTGCAAAAATAGCAGTGACCCCTCCATTACTGATAACAATTTCTGGTAATACCTTTTTTTGTGGAACAGGTCAAATAAATAAATTTACAACCCTTACGGCATCTCCTGTTGGAGGAACAGGCTCATATTCTTATCAATGGAAATTGAATGGAACGGCAATTTCTGGAGCAACAAATTCAACGTATGATGCTTCGAGTGCAGGGAATTATACGGTTACAGTTGTTTCTGAGTTTTGTACTAAAACTTCAAATACAATTACAGTTAACGACCCCTATAATTTATCAGCACAACCAACAGTATCACCATCATCTTCAGCAATATGTGGCAGCGGAACGGTTAGTCTTACCGCAAGTAGTACCTCAACTTTGGGAACATTTAATTGGTATAATACGCCTACAAGCCTTAGTTCACTTTCTCCAACTTCTGGGATTCGAAATGAAGTGTATAATACGCCAACGTTAAGTTCTTCTCAAACATATTATGTTGCCCGAATTTATTCGGTAGTAGGTTCAGTACCTTTAATTTCTTGTGAAACAGATAGAACTTCTGTCAGTATTACCGTAAATTCAACGCCAACAACACCAGTTGTATCTGGTTCGGTTATCATTTGCAAGGGAGGAAATACAGATCTAATTTTAACCTCAGGTTGCACTGGAACAATTACGTGGAAAAATGCAACCACTAATGCAGTTGTAGGAACAGGAAGCCCATTAAATGTATCTCCAACCGTTACAACTGGGTACAATGCGACTTGTTCTGAAAACGGTTGTATAAGTAATAATTCAAATACGGTAACAGTAACTGTATCAAATATAACGCTAACAGCAACCCCTACAAATCTTACTTGTAAATCAAATACTTCTGGGCAAATAACCTTAACGGCAACAGGAGGAACTTCGGCTTATACCTATTCAAAAGATGGAACAAACTTTCAAAATGGAAATACCTTTACAGGTCTTTCAGCAGGAAATTATACATTGACGGTTAAGGATGCTAATGCTTGTTCAGCGATGACCACAGTAACTTTAACCGAACCTGCGGTTTTGGCACTTTCGGCAACACCTACAAATCTTACTTGTAAATCAAATGCTACGGGGCAAATTACTTTGACCGCTTCGGGAGGAACATCTGCTTATACCTACTCAAAAGATGGGACGAACTTTCAAAATTCAAATACCTTCACAGGACTTTCAGCAGGAAATTATACTTTGACGGTTAAAGATGCTAATGTTTGTTCATTGACTACCACAGTAACTTTAACTGAACCTAATACCCTGACTTTATCAGCGGGTCAGGTTAATTTAATTTGTAAGTCAAATGCTTCGGGGCAAATAACCTTAACGGCAACAGGAGGAACTTCGGCTTATACCTATTCAAAAGATGGAACAAATTTTCAAAATGGAAATGTCTTTACAGGATTTTCAGCAGGCAATTATACTTTGACGGTTAAGGATGCTAATGCTTGTTCAGCGACGACCACCGTAACTTTAACTGAACCTGCGGTTTTAAGTTTATCAGCGAGTCAAGTTAATTTAACGTGTAAGTCAAATGCTTCGGGGCAAATAACCTTAACGGCAACAGGAGGAACTTCGGCTTATACCTACTCAATTGATGGAACGACTTTCCAAAATTCAAATGTCTTCACGGGACTTTCAGCAGGAAATTATACATTGACGGTTAAAGATGCCAATGTCTGTTCAGCGACGACCACCGTAACTTTAACTGAACCTGCGGTTTTAAGTTTATCAGCGAGTCAAGTTAATTTAACTTGTAAGTCAAACGCTTCGGGGCAAATAACCTTAACGGCAACAGGAGGAACTTCGGCTTATACCTACTCAATTGATGGAACGACTTTCCAAAATTCAAATGTCTTCACGGGACTTTCAGCAGGCAATTATACATTGACGGTTAAAGATGCGAATGCCTGTTCAGCGACGACCACGGTAACATTAACTGAACCTATGGTTTTAAGTTTATCAGCCAATCAAGTTAATTTAACTTGTAAATCAAATGCTTCGGGGCAAATTGCCTTAACGGCAACAGGAGGAACGTCGGCTTTTACCTATTCAATTGATGGAACAAACTTTCAAAATTCAAATACCTTCACAGGTCTTTCAGTAGGAAATTATACATTGACGGTTAAAGATGCGAATGCCTGTTCAGCGACGACAAGCGTAATTTTAACTGAACCTGCGGTTTTAAGTTTATCAGCGAGTCAAGTTAATTTAACTTGTAAATCAAATGCTTCGGGACAAATAACCTTAACGGCAACAGGAGGAACTTCGGCTTATACCTACTCAATTGATGGAACAAACTTTCAAAGTGGAAATACATTCACGGGACTTTCAGCAGGCAATTATACATTGACGGTTAAGGATGCCAATGCCTGTTCAGCGACGACAATGGTAACTTTAACTGAACCTGCGGTTTTAAGTTTATCAGCCAATCAGGTTAATTTAACTTGTAAATCAAACGCTTCTGGGCAAATAACATTAACGGCAACAGGAGGAACTTCGGCTTATACCTACTCAATTGATGGAACAAACTTTCAAAATGGAAATACCTTCACAGGACTTTCAGCAGGAAATTATACATTGACGGTTAAAGATGCCAATACCTGTTCAGCGACTACAAGCGTAACTTTAACTGAACCTAATACCCTGACTTTATCAGCGAGTCAAGTTAATCTTACTTGTAAATCAAATGCTTCGGGACAGATAACTTTGACCGCTTCGGGAGGAACATCTGCCTATTCGTACTCAATTGATGGAACAAACTTTCAAAATTCAAATACCTTCACAGGACTTTCAGCAGGAAATTATACATTGACGGTTAAAGATGCCAATACCTGTTCAGCGACTACAAGCGTAACTTTAACTGAACCTAATACCCTGACTTTATCAGCGAGTCAAGTTAATCTTACTTGTAAATCAAATGCTTCGGGACAGATAACTTTGACCGCTTCGGGAGGAACATCTGCCTATTCGTACTCAATTGATGGAACAAACTTTCAAAATTCAAATACCTTCACAGGTCTTTCAGCAGGAAATTATACTTTGACGGTTAAAGATGCCAATACCTGTTCAGCGACTACAAGCGTAACTTTAACTGAACCTGCAGTTTTAAGTTTATCAGCCAATCAAGTTAATTTAACTTGTAAATCAAATGCTTCGGGGCAAATAACCTTAACGGCAACAGGAGGAACTTCGGCTTATACCTACTCAATTGATGGAACAAACTTTCAAAGTGGAAATACCTTCACAAGTCTTTCATCAGGTAATTATACATTGACGGTTAAAGATGCGAATGCTTGTTCAGCAACGACCACAGTAACTTTAACAGAACCTAATACCCTGACTTTATCAGCGGGTCGAGTTAATTTAACTTGTAAAGCAAATGCTTCGGGACAGATAACTTTGACCGCTTCGGGAGGAACATCTGCTTATACCTACTCAATTGATGGAACAAATTTTCAAAGTGGAAATGTCTTCACGGGACTTTCAGCAGGCAATTATACATTGACTGTTAAAGATGCTAATGCTTGTTCAGCGACTACCACAGTAACTTTAACTGAACCTGCGGTTTTAAGTTTATCAGCGAGTCAAGTTAATTTAACGTGTAAGTCAAATGCTTCGGGGCAAATAACTTTGACCGCTTCGGGAGGAACTTCTGCCTATTCGTACTCAATTGATGGAACTAACTTTCAAAGTGGAAATACTTTTACAGGACTTTCAGCAGGCAATTATACTTTGACGGTTAAGGATGCGAATGCCTGTTCAGCGACGACCACAGTAACTTTAACTGAACCTGCGGTCTTAAGTTTATCAGCGAGTCAAGTTAATTTAACTTGTAAGTCAAATGCTTCGGGGCAAATTGCCTTAACGGCAACAGGAGGAACTTCGACTTATACCTACTCAATTGATGGAACGACTTTCCAAAGCTCAAATACCTTCACGGGACTTTCAGCAGGAAATTATACATTGACGGTTAAAGATGCCAATGCTTGTTCAGCGACTACAATGGTAACTTTAGCTGAACCTGCGGTTTTAAGTTTATCAGCCAATCAAGTTAATTTAACTTGTAAAGCAAATGCTTCGGGGCAAATTACTTTGACCGCTTCGGGAGGAACATCTGCCTATTCGTACTCAATTGATGGAACTAACTTTCAAAGTGGAAATACTTTTACAGGACTTTCAGCAGGCAATTATACACTGACTGTTAAAGATGCCAATGCTTGTTCGGCTACTACCACAGTAACTTTAACCGAACCCAATACGCTGACTTTATCAGCGAGTCAAGTTAATCTTACTTGTAAATCAAATGCTTCTGGGCAAATAACCTTAACGCCAACTGGAGGAACTTCGGCTTTTACCTACTCAATTGATGGAACGACTTTCCAAAGTGGAAATACCTTCACAGGTCTTTCAGCAGGTAATTATACATTGACGGTTAAAGATGCGAATGCTTGTTCAGTGACTACAATGGTAACTTTAACTGAACCTGCGGTTTTGGCACTTTCGGCAATACCTACAAATCTTACTTGTAAATCAAATGCTTCTGGGCAAATAACCTTAACGGCAACAGGAGGAACTACTGCCTATTCATACTCAATTGATGGAACGACTTTCCAAAATTCAAATGTCTTCACAGGACTTTCAGCAGGCAATTATACACTGACGGTTAAAGATGCGAATGCCTGTTCAGCAACGATAACGGTAACTTTAACTGAACCTGCGGTTTTAAGTTTATCAGCGAATCAGGTTAATTTAACTTGTAAGTCAAATGCTTCTGGGCAAATAACCTTAACGGCAACAGGAGGAACTTCGGCTTATACCTACTCAAAAGACGGAACAAATTTTCAAAGTGGAAATACCTTCACAGGTCTTTCAGCAGGAAATTATACATTGACGGTTAAAGATGCCAATGCCTGTTCAGCGACGACCACAGTAACTTTAACAGAACCTGCGGTTTTGGCACTTTCAGCAACCCCTACAAATCTTACTTGTAAATCAAATACTTCTGGGCAAATAACCTTAACGCCAACAGGAGGAACTTCTGCTTATACCTACTCAATCGATGGTACAAACTTTCAAAATTCAAATACTTTCACAGGACTTTCAGCAGGAAATTATACATTGACAGTTAAGGATGCGAATGCTTGTTCAGCAACGACTGCGACGGTTATAGCTGATGGAAAAGCTATTTTACCACCAAGTGTTTCGGGAGATATTTCTGTTTGTTTGGGCAGTCCGCTTTCATTATCAAATATTAGCTCTGATAATGCCAATAAATTACTTTGGTATGATAATAATGTTCTTGTTTCAGCACCATTAGCAAATACTATTGGCAAAAAGACTTACTTCGTTAGTCAACTTTCTCCAGAGGGTTGTGAGAGTGCAAAGGCTTCTGTAAATATCATTGTTAGGGATTGTACTCCAGCTGTTTTTGACCTTGCATTACGTAAAACCATTGCTGACACTAATAAAACTTATAAGCCTAATGATATTATCACTTTCAATGTTATCATCGTCAATCAGGGTGATGTAAAAGCGTATAATATTGATGTAATTGATTATATCCCACAAGGAATGTCATTTATTGGTAATAATAGTAAATGGACTCAAAGTGACGTAAATGCTATCAGTAGAATTGATAGTTTATCAGCAAAAGACAGCCTTACGCTGAAAATTTCGATGCGGGTAAATCTTGATGCACAAAATGGAAATTTACTAAATAAGGCTGAAATATTTGGAGCTGATTTAGACAAATCAGGTAAAATCCATGTCACTTCGGATATTGATAGTCGTTTTGATAAAAACCCTAATAATGATATTGGAGGTAAAGAAAACTCGCCAACCGATAATGTTATCTGGGGTGATGGTGATGGAAGATTTGACATCGTTGGAGGCATTGACCCGAAACATGACGAAGATGATGAAGACCCTGCCTTAATTACGATTTTTGATAGCGGATGTTTTGATTTGGCATTGCGTAAACAGCTTATTTCAAGCCCAGTAACAGCGATGTACTTACCAAATGATTCGTTACGTTTTGAAATAACTGTATTTAATCAATGTAAAACTCAAAAGGCTTATCATATCGATGTGGTCGATTATCTTCCTAAAGAAACGTCATTCATTAAAACCACAACAATCAATCAGCAATGGATTTCTTCGATTGACACTTTATTTTCAATCAACAAAACCATTATTTCAATTGATACTAATGCCGTAACTCGAATAGATAGTTTAGCAGGTGGCGATAGTACCAAATTTGAAATTACGCTTAAAATCAAACCCAATGCTTTACAGGGAGCTTATATCAATAAAGCTGAGATATTTAAAACCACGCTTGATAAAGCAGGAAAGTATATCCTAACAAGCGATTATGATAGTCGTTATGACAAAAATCCAAATAATGATATTGGCGGTAAAGAAAATTCGCCAACAGATAATGTTATTTTGGGTGATGGCGATGGAAGATACGATGTTGTAAGTGGAGTTGACCCGAAACACGATGAAGACGACGAAGACCCAGCCATGTTCGTCATTGGTAGTATCGATTGTTTGGTTGCCTCGGTAGATTCTGTGCAAGGAAATAAATGGTTTAATCTGTATGATAAATATGGCAGGCTTTATGCTTCAGTTAATCCGAATGGACAAAATTTAGGACAAGTAACCTTACAAATTAGACATTATGGCAATGGTGCTCCAAAAATTCCTATTACTTTGTTTGGTACACAATTAATGAGCCGTTACTATAATATCAAAAGCTCTTTGAAGGATTCATTTGATGTAGCTGTTTCTGTAAGAACATATTACTTAAATACAGAATTTAACGATTATAAAAAAGCAACAAACTTACCATTACTCACCATAAACGATTTTAATATCGTTCATTATGAAGGAGTTAGAGAAAACTGTGGTTTTGAAGATAACGATAATTTTACAAACGGAATAAGTGAAGTTCTTTACAAGAATATCATTGGTAAAACATTCACGCCTGAAAGTTTTTATTTAGAGTTTAATCTAACACATTTCTCAGAACTCGGAGCAACGGCAAATAAATATGCAACCGCAATTGTTTATGATGTTAATAAAAGAGATGAAAAATCAGCCATTGTTACTTGGGAAACTGACATTGAAATACGTAGTAATTATTTTATCATTGAAAGAAGTAAAGACTGCGTACACTTTGAAGAAATAGGTAGAGTAACAGCAGTTGGTACAGGAAATAAATACGAATTTATTGACAATTTTCCGATGGGAGGTATAAATTGTTACAGAATAATATATATTGATAAAGATGGAACTCGTAAAGTTTTTGACCCTAAACAAGTTGAATTTGACAATTTGATTCAATGTTCAGTCTTTCCCAATCCACTATTAAGTTTTCCAGATTTTAATCTATACTTTAAAAATATAGAAGTAAAAGAAATCAAAATTTATAATGTACTTGGGCAAAATATCAGTTTTGACTATAGCATCAAAGAAACAGGACTGTATAAAATCAGTACCATGACCCCTCTACATCATACAGGATTTGTGGTTATTTATGATGATAAAGGAAATCGTTGTGTTGTAAAAGTACAGTCAAAATACTAAAACAAATTGGCAATTACTCATACAAATTATCACTTCAATATGATGATTTGGGTAATTGCCAACCTATAATTTATGAAAAAAAACATTCTCATATTTTTCTTTTTTACACAGCTAAGTACATTCGCTCAACGTCAGAATTTAATACCTGCATACAATCGTTTTGATAAAAACTTATCCATTGATTTAGGCTTCGGTACTGCTCATTATTTAGGAGATATTCACCCAGCTAATAACGTTTATTCTTATATTTCAACAGTTAGATGGAATGTAACATCGGGGGTAACATATCAATTTTCGCCGCTTTTCTCTGCAAGACTTGGTATATCGTGGATTCGTATTTCTGCCAATGATTTTACTTTTGCTGGTAAGAATATGGCAGCTAATCCACAGTCAGATGCTTATGATTTACAATTTTTAAGAAATTTACATTTTAGAAATGACCTGAAGGAAGCTTCTTTGGTTGGAACATTGAACTTAAAAAACGGATTTAGCAATCGTAGGAGTAATCGCCCAGAAGTAATGCCGTATGTATTAGCAGGAGTGGTAATTTTTAGTAGTTCAGCTCAGGCAAGAGATAAATTTGATGCAAGCACCAATCAAATTGGAGCATGGACGGATGTTAATATTTCCAATATAAAACCATCTATCAAGTTAGGGATTCCATTAGGTTTTGGAATCAGAAAAAAGATTAGCAATAATTTCGATATTGTTGCAGAAGTTGCTTACAGAATCACTGTAACTGATGCTTTAGATGACATCGTGAATATGCCATATCAGGCAACATTAAACACTTTTGAAAACCGTAGTACAGAAGTATTTAATGCCTATTCAGGAGAAAGTAGAGCAGAAAATTTTAATATAATCAGTAATCGACAAGGTTTTTCAACTTATAATGGCACTGCCCAAAATTTACCCCCAACCATCGGTTATCCTAATCCTATACCTCAGCGTGGAGAGACAGGAAACGATGCTTATTGGACAACCAGTTTTAAACTAAGATACTATTTTAATAAAAGGATTTTTTGTCCAAGATAAAGCTTAACTTCTCCAAAAATCTTTAGTAAAATACTGTTTTGCTTTGTTTTGGGTCAAATATTAAAAGAAAACAACCTACTACTGAGTATTATGTTTAAAATGAGCCATTACTCCATTATCTCAAGGCTGATTTGGAAAGGAAATACTAAACATTGTTCCCTTATTAACTTCAGAATTAATTGTTATCCTACCCTGATGTACTTTTATAATTCTATCTACTAAGGATAGACCGATACCGTAACCTTTTATAACTGTTGATTTATCAGAACGATAAAAGGGTTGAAAAATACTCTTTAGTTCATCATCACTTATTCCTACACCTTCATCCAAAATCGTAATAGTTTTAGATTCGATGCCTGCGATAAGCGTCAATGTTACTTTATGATTAGAGGAAAATTTACACGCATTTTCGGCTAAGTTTAATATTGCAGTTTGTAATAAAGCATGGTTTCCATTTATACATAAATATTCAGACTCTTCAGGTAATGAGTTAAACTCTATATTAATTTGGTATTTGGGGTTATTATTCAATAAAATCCTTCGAGTTTCCCAAAGCATATCATCTAAACGTATAGAATCCACCAAAAGTGCTTTTGAATCAAAATTTGATCGGGATAGCTTAAGTAAGTTTTGTGTAAGTTCTATTAAATCCACAACGTCCTCTAATACAGAGGCAATCGTTTTTTGATATTCATCTTGGTTACGTTGCTTAAACAAACTAACTTCCAATTGAGAAGATATTCGAGTTAATGGATTTTGAAGTTCATGAGAGACATTAGAGATAAAAGTCTGTTGAAGCTTAATGCCATCTTCAACCCTTTCTAAAAGTTGATTGATAATTTTACATAGGTTTCCTATTTCATCATTTTCCTGAAAGGTAGTTAGTCGTCTCTCTAAGTTTTGTGGAAAAACTAAATTTAATTCTTTTCCAATTCGTATTATTGGTTTGAGCGTTTTTCGAGTATAAAACCAACCTATGACAAATATTAAAATGAAAGATAAAATACTCAATGCAAAAATATTCCACCGCAATTGTTTTAAAAAACTATCACCATTGTCGTTTTTTGCAAGGGCTATGACCATATAACGTTGAGTTGCAGTTTCATGTAAAATGCCGACCGCATCAAATTCATCAACAGTAAATTTATAATTTCTGAATAATTTAATCTCATTAAGAATTTTTGTATCAATCCTGATTGGCGTTACTTTGTTAAAAGAGAATATTTTCCTATACTGAAGATTAAAAATTTGTATTTCTTCATAGGGCATTAAATCCTTACGATTACTTAACAACCTTTTGAGAACGTCTAAATCTTCTTTATCTTCGATGGTTTGAGATAGCCAAGAAACAACTGTTTCAGCTCTATTATTAAGCCTTCTATAAAAGTTTTTTTGAATAAAATAATCCGTATAAAAATAAATGGAAATCAATGCAACAAATAATATTGTTGAGACAACACTTCCAAAACTCAATGTTTGTTTCTCCTGTAAGGTCATTTAATCCTCTTCTTTTAATACATAACCCATCCCAAATACAGTGTGTATTAGTTTTTTACTAAAGTCTTTATCTATTTTTTTTCGTAAATAATTGATATATACTTCAATGTAGTTTGTCCCTTTATCAATATTAACGTCCCAAACATCCTCTGCAATCTGGACTTTGGACATAACTCTTCCTTGGTTTCTAAGAAAATATTCTAATAGTCTAAATTCTAAGGCAGTTAGTTCAATGATTCTATTCTGTCTCTTCACTATTTTAGCATCTAAATCAACTTCTAAATCTGAAAAAATCAAGCTTTGAGTCGTAACTCTAACATCATTCCTTCTCTTGGTCAATGACCTAACTCTTGCAAGAAGTTCTGCAAATTGAAAAGGTTTCTCTAAATATTGGTCAGCACCAGCATCAAAACCCGCTATTTTATCTCTTGACTCACATAATGCTGAAAGTATTAATATAGGAGTTTGTAAGCCCAAAGCTCTTAATTCATAAGTTAATACTTGACCATTAATACCAGGAATAATAATATCTGTGATTATGCACGCATACGAATTTCGAAGTGCCAATTGTTTGGCTATTAATCCATCATAAGCTATATCAACTTCATAGAAATTCTCCTCTAAGCCCTGCTGAATTGCTTGAAGTGTTTTATACTCATCTTCTACCACTAATATTTTCATTTTATCAATTGCATTTAAAATTCTCAAATAAACACCTTTTTATTTTAATTCTTATCATTCTAATTAATTTCTAATTTTTAACTAACGGTTTACTAAGAACTCTACTCTCTTTATTAGATTATTTCAGGACTACGTTTATTTAAAATGTATGGATTTACAAGATGAATGACATTCGCTTGTGAGTTTCAATTTAAAGACTATATCGGTACTATCATTGGGAAAATAATATCTTTTTTCTGAATTAATTTGGGAAGATTTAATCCTTCAGGATAAAAAAAATAATCTATAATTTTTTCAAGATATATAACGAGTTAGCACTTTTATCAACCTACTTAACATAAAACACTTTTTGCTTTAAGATATTTTCCTATTATTATTTTAATATACAAATTAAAGCACACACCTATGCTTTCTAATGAGTTTCTAATCGCATTCAAAGCCCTTTCTAAATATTGAGTTATTCCTTTGTCAAACTGTTTTAATAAATCTATTCTTATAAAGAATTCCCCAAAACAGTATTAACTCATCAAAATTCATGATTAACAAAGTATGAAAATTCCAATATTAAGTATACTAATAACCTTGTTTTTACTGTCATGTTCAACAAAAGCCCAACAAGAGAAACAGGTTGCAGAGAGTTTTCCTGTCACCTCTCCCATCAAGATAGACACCACTTTGCACACTGATTATGTGGCCGAAATCAATGCGGTACAGAATGTAGAAATCCGAGCCAGAGTAAAAGGGTATCTTGATAAAGTTTTTATTGATGAAGGTAAAAATGTCAAGCAAGGACAGGTTTTATTCAGCATTAATAATCCAGAATTGAAAGAGCAAGCTATCAAAGCAGGAGCCATATTGCGAAG